>JAQWAC010000027.1 GCA_028707875.1 Candidatus Peribacteraceae bacterium
CTTTCATTGTCATAGTTCGGCGTGCTCACTATGACAATTTTAGACTTACGCCCCCTGCGGCAGTCCGAGGATTCCCCAGAAGTTCAGCGCACACAGAAAGAGGAAGAGCGCGAAGAGCGGGAACGAAATAAAGATGAAGAGCGGCCATGAGATACCCTCCTTCCTCTTCACGCTCCTGTATAAACTCGTCCCGCCGTACAGGATGGCCACGGCGATGAGCGGGAGATCCGCGACTTTCAGCCACCACGCGGCCCACGGAGCACCCAGCTCGTTCCTCATGAGCAGGTAGGCGACGAAGAAGCTCGCACCGAGGAGGTAGAAGAAGAACGATGAGAAGGCATGAAGAAACTTACTCACGCACCCATCGTACCACTGATCCAAGGGTGATGTTTACTTCTTTCCTTTCCGCTGCACCACGACGCGCTTGCGGCCCTGTGCGCGCCTTCGCGCGAGCACGCGACGCCCATCGAGCGTGGCCTTCCTCTTGAGGAATCCATGCTTTCGCATACGCCGGCGCCACTTGAGTTTCCCGAGCATAAAGTTGACCGTTAAGGCTGCCAAAGCCTACAGACGGCCTCTTCCGTGGTCAAGGAAGGAACCGCCTAAAAAGCGCGGAATTTCATCCCGCCTTTCACTCCCCCGTACTCTCCCGTAGACTCCGTGCACCTATGTTTACCCTCCAACGTCTTCCCTCAGGTCTTCCGGTCCTTACGGCTCCCAGTACGGGCGTGCAATCCGTGACGGTCATGGTCTTTGCCGGTGCCGGTTCCCGCTATGAGGCGCAGAAAGAGCGCGGGATCAGTCACTTTTTGGAGCACATGTTCTTCAAAGGCGGCAAGAAGTACCGTTCAACCAAAGAGGTGAGCGCGGCCATCGAAGGTGTCGGCGGAGACTTCAACGCGTTTACGGGCAAGGAGTATGCGGGTTACTACGTCAAAGTTTCGGCGGAGCATGTCACACTCGCCACCGACGTGCTCAGCGACATGCTCATTAATGCTTCTTTCCCCGCGGAGGAAATCGAAAAAGAGCGCGGTGTGATCATGGAGGAGGAACGCATGTATCAGGACACGCCCATGTACCGGGCCGGTTGGGATTTTGAGCAACTCATTTTCGGCGATCATCCGCTGGGATGGGACACCATCGGGACGGAGGAGGTGATCCGTTCGGTGCAATGCGGGGATTTCCTTGCTCACAAGAAGCGACTCTATACGCAGGACAATCTGGTGGTGACCTTCGCCGGTCATATCACTGACAAAAACGCCATGGCGCTCTCCACGGAGTACTTCGCTCCCATTGGCGGCAAGAAAGGCGACAAGTTCATTCCCTTCAAGACATACGGCAAAGATCAGGTCTTCCTCCGGACCAAGAAAACCGAGCAGGCCCACCTCGTACTCGGCGTGCCGGGGATCGGTGCGCTCGACAAGGATCACTTTGCACACAAGCTCCTCGCCATCATCCTCGGCGGCAACATGAGCTCGCGTATGTTCCTGAATATCCGTGAGGCGAAGGGGCTCTGCTACTACATTTCGACGGAGGTGGACAGTTATCTGGATGCCGGTGCCCTCTCCACGCGCGCGGGGGTGGATCAGTCGCGCCTGCACGAGGCCATCGGACTTATCGTGAACGAGTATGACGTCTGTGCGGCCAAGGGGGTCACGGATGAGGAGCTCACGCGGGCCAAGGATTTCCTGAAAGGCCGCGTCGCCCTCTCGCTCGAAGACACCGAGGAGCGCGCGCACTACTACGGCAAGCAGCAGCTCCTGTATCCCGAGGTGCGTGACATTCCCCAGTACTTCGCCGAAATCGAGAAAGTGACGAAGGGGCAGGTGAATGCGCTCGCGAAGCGGCTCCTGACGCATGAAGCCCATCGGTTGGTCGTGATCGGGCAGGAGGAAAACAAGGCGAAGTTGGAATCGCTTATTGCGTGAGGACTCCACGCGTAATGGATAATGGGTAATGGACAATGCAGAATGGAAAATTATCCATTTTCAATTTTTCCATTATCCATTCCGTCTGTACCATACTCTCACTTTCTCCCATCTCATGGCTCAACGCACCCTCATTCTCCTCAAGCCAGATGCCGTCATGAAAGGCATTTGTGGCAAAGTCATTGCGCGTTTTGAAGACGCTGGTCTCACGATCTGCGGGTGCAAGATGATCCGGCTGGATGCGGCCATCCTCCGCGAGCATTACGCACACATCGCGGACAAGCCGTTCTATCCGGAGGTGGAGAAATTCATGAGCTCCTATCCCGTCATTGCCATGGTGATCGAGGGAGAGAAGGTCGTTGAGCGCGTGCGTGACATGTTGGGAGTGACGGACAGCCGCAAGGCGGCGCCGGGCACGATCCGCGCGGAGTATGGGAAGGATCAGATGGTCAACGTGGCCCATGCGTCGGACAGCGCCGAGTCTGCGGAAAAAGAAGTGAAGCGGTTCTTCAAAGAGAACGAACTCTTCAATTATTAATTCTCCACCGGAATTTCCTTCAGCCCCTTCGATGACTTTGCTTTGGATGAGGCGGAGGAAACGGAAGCCGACGGTTCCGGGGATACCGGCTGTTCATGATCGAGCAGCCAGTTCAGGGCTGCATCGAGCTGGGGATCGCGCCCTGCGATCATATCCTCCTGCGTGCGATCCATGTCGATATCCGGATGCACTCCTTCCTTGCCCAGATCTTTGCCGTTGGGCGTGAGCCAGTGCGCCACTGTCACGCGGAGGCTGCTTCCTCCGGGGAGGTCATAAACCTCCTGCACGGTTCCCTTGCCGAAGCTCAGCTTCCCGACAATTTTTCCGCGCTTCAGATCCTGCATGGCACCGGCGAAGAGCTCCGACGCGGAAGCAGTGCACGCATTAATGATCACGGCGAGAGGGATATCGGGTTCCAGAGGTCGTCCATTCACATAATGGTGGACAGGCTCCCCCGAGCGCCGCTGAACGGTCACGATCTTGCCTTGCTTAAGGAAAAGTGAGGCCAGTTCCACCGCTCCTTCCAGATAACCGCCGCCGTTGTAACGGAGATCCACGATGATGCCTTTGATATTCTCCCCTTTGAATCCCTTCAGGACTTTTTCGACTTCGGTAATCGTCCCGTCTCCGAACTGGTTTACCGCGATATACCCGATCGAGCCGCTCGCCGTCTTCTTCACTTCGTTCTGCACACTCGGAATCGTGATGTTATCCCTTTTGATTTCGAAAATGCGGAGGGCAGTCTCGTTTCCGCGCATGACTGCGAGTGTCACGACGGTTCCCTTTGGGCCGCGAATGCGCTGGACGACGGCGTTCAGAGGCTCATCGGTGACTTCGACACCATTCACTTTTACGATGATATCTTCCGGCAGGAGACCTGCGGCCTGGGCGGGTGATCCTTTGATGGGCGCCACCACCACCACCAGTCCTTTTTTCATCGTGAGTTCGGCGCCGATGCCGTGGAGGGTTCCCCGCAGCGTTTCCTTGAAGTCCTGATTCTCCTTCGGCGTCATGAAGGAGGTGTAGGGATCATCGAGCGCCTGAACGAGTCCTGCGACGGCGCCGTAGAGCATGGGAGTCACCTGCAGCTTTTCCGGTGCGATGTAGTGCTGGAGGAGCAGTCTCCACACGCCCCACATCAGTGAGAGATTCACCTCCCGTTCGGGATCATGGACAAGCGAGCCGCTGGCTGTTTTCCCTTTGTAGAGGAATTCGAGTTCCTGAATGGTGTCCTGCGTGCTCTTCCGTTCGTAGGTGATTCCGAGCTCCCACCCGAGTGCGAGGGTGAGAATGGGCAGGAAAATGAGAACGCCGATGCGGAGAACGCGCTTCATAAGCACGAAGCATCATAGAGCAGTCCCGTCTGTTCCGGTACCGATTTCGCCGGAGAAATAAATGGAAAATGGATAATGGAAAATGGATAATATACAGGCAATTATCCATTATCAATTTTCCATTTGCCTCCACGGAAAAAACTCTCATCTACCGGTCTGCGGATTGACGGACGAACCAAGATCTTTGATCTCCTGCTCGCCTGTCCCGATGCTGCGGATATCTTTGCCGCTTACAACCTGCACTGCTTCTCCTGTCCATTCGGTGCGGGGGAATCGATCGAAGACGGGTGTGCGGCACACGGCTTCTCCGCCGAGCTGACGGCCGAGCTTATTGATGACTTGCAGAAGGCCTTTGTGAGGAAGGATTCGATTCCTGCGACTTCATCGGGTACCATGACTCCCCGTGGTTCGCATCCCCGCGTCACTGGAGCGCATGCTGGAAAAAATGTTTCCGCGCGTCCGCGAGCGCGAGCAGTTCGTCGCCGACCTCATCCGGAAAGCGCTTGAGGGGCCGCCCGTTATGAAAGAAGACCAACCCGAATCCGTCGGCGGGACACTCCACCTCTTCACGGACGGCGGTTCGCGCGGCAATCCCGGACAGGCCGCCATCGGCTGCATTCTGGAAGATCCGTCCCGCGGCGTGACGATTCGTGAGCACGCGGAGCGCATCGGGATCGAGACGAACAATGTCGCCGAGTACCGCGCACTTATCGAAGGACTCAAAATCGCACAGCGCTACCATCCCAATCGTCTCATTTGCCATCTGGATTCCGAACTCATCGTGCGGCAGCTCTCCGGTCAGTACAAAGTGCGCATGCCGACTCTCATGCCGTTCGTGGAGGAGATTCGTGCCTTGAGCGAAGAGTTCTCCGTGATTGAGTTCAAACATATACCGAGGAACGACAACTATCGCGCGGATGCCTTGGTGAATAAGGCGCTGGATGAGCACCCGGCACCGAAGTATGAGCCTCCTTCCAAGGGCGCAGGGCGCAGGGCGTAGGGCGTTGCTGCTGGTTCTTCCCTGCTTCCGTTGTTACCATACGTGCGTGAAGTATTTTCTCCGGCGCATCGGCCTTTCTCTGATTCTGTCACTGACTCCGTTCACCGCCTCTGCGGCAGGTGGGCTCTTGTACCGCTATCAACATCATCTCTTCACCATTTATCCGAGTCAGTTTTCCGACTGGAGAGGGAAAAAGGAAATCTGGACATATGAGGGGAAGCCGGTGAAGGTCCCCGCGGAATTCCGTGTGGACGGTGACCGTGTCCCGCCGCTTCCGGCCGGATTCGAGCGTCGCGAGGAGGTGCAGTGGAACCGCGATGCCATTCGTGGGGTTTTGGAGCAGAAGATCGCCTCCGTCTTCGACCGCGTTCCCGGATCCGTGGTCATTCATCGCTCGGGCAGTGGAGCCATCACCTTCGACGGGGTGGGTCTGCCCGGCAGGAAGGTGGATCTTGATCAGGCGGTCACGCTCACGATCGAGGCGCTGGAGCAGAATGTGAGCGACATCACTCTGCCGGTGGCGGAAATTCAGCCGAAGATCGTCGTCGACGATCCCGCACTGGAGCGCGAAGGCATTCGCGAGGTGGTGACGGTGGGTGAATCGGATTTCAGCGGTTCCGCCAAAGCGCGGCGACACAATATCGGCGTAGGACTGAACCGCTTCAACGGGACGATTATCCCCGCCGGATCCGCGTTCTCGTTCGACGAAACGCTGGGGCCCGTGACGGCAAAAGAGGGATATTTGAAAGAGCTCGTGATCAAAGGGGACAAGACGCTCCCCGACTACGGCGGCGGGCTCTGTCAGGTGGGCACCACGGCGTACCGCGGGGTGTGGGAGTACGGTTTCCCCATTCTTCAGAGGAAAAATCACAGTTATGCCGTGCACTACTACGGTCCGCAGGGGACGGATGCCACGGTCTATCCTCCGAATGTCGATATGCGCTTCCTCAATAATTCCTCGGGTGCCCTTCTCATCCAGACGTTTGTCGATAAAGACCTCGCCTACTTCATTTACTACGGCACGCGGGACGGGCGCACAAGCGAGGTTATCGGCCCGTATACGTGGG
This sequence comes from Candidatus Peribacteraceae bacterium, assembly GCA_028707875.1. Classification (GTDB taxonomy): domain Bacteria; phylum Patescibacteriota; class Gracilibacteria; order Peribacterales; family Peribacteraceae; genus JAQWAC01. The sequence goes on from JAQWAC010000027.1 coordinate 5,868, forward strand.
GTTCCGTTGCGCCTCCCCCCGACAAAGTCGAATACACCACGGAGATTCCGGCCGGAACGACGCGAAAGGTCGGGGAGCGCGTTCCGGGAATGAAGGCTCTCTGGTACCGCGTGCTCGGCAAAAACGGGCAGGAAACCGTCGAGTCTGTGTATTCGGGATACGAGGCGCGTCCGCGTTTCGATCAGATCGGGGTGGATGCCACGTCGCCGTTGCTCGGGTCCGGCAGCACGAAGACTTCACCGAATAGATAGTGGAAACGAATGAATAATGGATAATGGAAAATTGGCAATTGATAATTGCTTCGAAGAATTTTCCATTATCCATTATTCGTGACTCATCGTTGATCAGCCGCACGCCGCTGTCACCTGTTCCGCGTGCAGTGCGCGTGTGGAATGTTCCTCGATCAGTTGCCGGCAGAGACGATTCACATGAGGGAGAGGACAGACTTCCTTCTGCCATGCGCCGTTGAGACTCCGCTCGACAAAAGCGCGTTCATCGGCGGGGAGAGCGGCGAAGTACCGGTCCTGCGCTTCGGGGAGGACGCCCATCAGAGAGAGAAGGCGGAGCGTGAACGTGAGGACATGATGCGGCTCGTGTTCGGGGAGACGAAGGAGCTCCAGCGTGAGATCGAAAATCTCCGGCAACGGCTCTTCATCATGCAAAAGACCGAGCAACAGTTCCATCGCCTGCGTCACGAGGAGGAAATCGGTGAGCGGGAGCGGAGGGCGGCGGGGCGGGAGCGGATGTGCGCCGGCGACGAGCCATCCTTCGTTGTGCTCTTTGATTTCCACGGAGAGGTGCTCGAGGCTGAGGAGGGATCCTCCCATGCGGCTCTTCAGACGTCGTGCTCCGGGCGCGCGCGCCGCAAGACGGCCGCATTCGCGCGTGAGCAGGATCAGGAAACGATCCGCCTCCCCGATATCGTAGGACTTCAGGACAATGGCCTCGCACGTACGACTGTGGGGCATGTATTCATTCTACTCCGGGATCGGCTGTCAGCGACGCTCAATCGAGAGCGAAGTTGCACGGATGTGTGAGCGGATGCCCAGCCATGCGCCCAGAGCCGCGAGCGGAGGGGCGAGGAGGACTTCGAGCAGGAGAGCGGTCGGGAGGGTCGAAACGAGGAGGGGTGCGGCGGCACTTCGCAGGGAGGCGAGAGCTCCCGCATCCCCCAGCGCCGGCACGAGCGACGGGAGAGCGAGGAGAAAGGCCATGAGGACGACGGAACTCACCGCCATGCTCACCCACAGAAGGATGGTCGCTTCCGCGGCGAAGGGGAGGAAGATCGCGAGAGTGGAGGCTCCCACCAGCCTTTCCACGAGGACTTCCTCACTGCGGCTGAGTGCATTCCTGCGCGTGAGCTCCACGATGGTGGAGAGAACGATCGCTCCTGCCAGGAGAATCAGGAGGAACGTAAGATTTCGCCCGCCGCCTGCGACACCGATGAGTTCATGCATCCGTTCTTCCTGTTGGGAAATAGTGGAGAGGAATGCGGGGTCCACGATGCGCTGCCATCGTGCCTGTGAGATGTAGGTCGAGAGGAGCGGATAGTCGTCGAGTGACGCGAGTGTCACGCCGATGGTATCGGTGTAGGGATTGTCGATGCCGAATTTTTGCAGAAATTCCACAAGAGACGGCTCCTCTTTCTCCGCCCGCGCGAAAGCCTGCTCACGGGTGATGTAGACGGCCTGCGCCACGTACGGCAGTTGTTGCAGTTCCGAGAGGAACTGTTGTGTCTCTCCCCGGCCCGCGTCCGAACGGATCTGCAGACGCATGTCAGAATTGGATGTCAGGAGCGATTGTACCGCTCCGATGCCGATCAGCCCCAGAAGCAGGAGCTGCAGCATCACGAAGACGCCCAGCAGCGAACCGAGACTGGCCCCCCAGGAACGTTCTCTCCTCAGAATGAGGAAGCCGCGACGAATCCCACGCTTCAGAATGGTGGGAAATGCAGGATCGAGCTGAAGCATGGATGCGAGTATACGAGGCCCATCCTCTTTTAGGCAAAAAAGTTTCTTAGGGTGTAGGGGATAGGGCGTAGGGAGTAGGGCGATCAGTTTTGTATTTTTTCCTACGCCCAACACCCCACGCCCTACGCCCTCATTTTCTGCTTCTCCAACCGCTTGGCCATCTGGATTCCTTCCTTCGCACGGTCGTTCTCGGGGTCGATTTCGATTGCTCGCTGGAAGAGAGATGTTGCCTTCACAATATTATGCACGTGGAGGTACGCCACGCCGAGATCGCAGAGCGTCAGGGGATTCCCCTGATCCAGATTCAGAGCGCGTTCGAGTGTGACCACTCCCTGCGCCCGTTGGCCGGCATGAAAGAGCGCCCATCCGAGGCAGCGGAGGATCTCCGGGTTGTTGGGGCTCATGCTGTTCGCCTCTCTCAACTCCTTCAGTGCCTCCGTCCAGGCGTTCTCATGTGAGCGGATGAAGCCGAGGATGTAATGGCCGGTGTAGCTCTTCCGGCAAATCTGCACCGCTTGCTTCGCGGCACGCTCCGCACGGGCGTAGTGGTTCAGGCTCACTTCGTTATCGGCGACCTCTTCCAAGGCGGGGACATTTTCGGGATCCTCGATGAGAAGTTGCTCCAAAATCGCGAGCGCTTCCTCATGTTTCCCCATGAGCTTGAGCTGTTCCGCTCGCTCGAGACGTTCCAAAGTGTCGGGGGAGTGTTGGGCGTGCATGGGAAGGATTTCATTCTACCTTCCGACACCCTCTGTCCATCAATCATTCTGTTCTTTTTTTTCACCCCTCACATCCCCAAATGAAGCAACTGGCCGTTCTGAGGATCGCCTGTGCTCCGACAACGACGGCGAAACCGATCAGAGCATCCTTCATATAGTTCTTCCCTTTGTCGGCCAGATCTGCTTTTCCTGCGGCAATGGAGAGCATAAAGGCTCCGTAGACGAAGACCGCACAGGCCACAAAAGCGGCGGTAACCGTAAGTACTTCCAAGATGCTTTCCAGGATCTTCCCCCATGTGACATCGCCGTGGGCCCAACCTGACACTTTGAAAGTGTCAAAAGCCGCGTGGGCGCGCTCGATTCCCGGGAACGATCTCGCCGTACATAACAGATGGGTGAGTGGAAATGGCATCTTCCTTATATTGTAGCACAATCGGCATTTCTTTGCACGAGTTCGTTTGCGGCTGCGGCGGAGGAGTCCTACACTTCCATCTCTTATGGATTCTGGATTCCAGATCCGGCCTCTTTCCGGTGGGAAGGCGCTCCCGTCCTCCGGAGGGGCTCTCCGGCCTCCGCTCCGCCAATATTTCCAAAAAAATCATCCGGATGGCGGTCGCCGGCCGGGCAGGATCCTGATGAGAGTGTGGCATTTCTTCTCTCCTCCGGACCACCCCCGCCGCGTGCGCACATTCATCCTCCGCTCCTCCGTTGCGGGGGGATTGCTCGTCGTTTTGTACTTCGGTTTCCTCTGGATGACATTGCCGAACATCAGTGATCCCAAGAGCCTCTTCGCTTCGCAGAGCACGGTGATCACCGATCGGAACGAGATCGAGCTCTATCGCCTCTTCACGGAGGAAGATCGGACGTACGTGCCGGGGGCATCCATCCCGAAGCATATGAAGGAGGCGATCATCGCCATCGAAGACCAGCGCTTCTATGATCGCGGATGTCTGGATGTTCGTGCCATCGCGCGCGCGGTGTTCCGCTTCGGACAGGCGGGAGGCGCCTCCACACTCACCCGTCAGCTCGCGCGCAACGCCCTCGATCTGAAGCAGGAAAACATCGTGAGCAGGAAGTTCAAAGAGCTTGTTCTCGGATGCCAGCTGGAATCACGGTATGACAAGGATGCGCTCCTGGAGCTCTACCTTAACTGGATTCCCTTCGGGCAGAACGCTTATGGCATCGAGCAGGCGAGCAAGCGGTTCTTCGCAACATCCGCATCGGGCGTCACACTGGCACAGGCGGCGGTCCTCGCATCGCTCCCCCAGCGTCCAAGTTACTTCAACCCGTACGGACAGCATGTGCACACAACCGTTTCGGATGATGTTTTGCAGGATGTTTTGCGCGGGAAGATCACCCTCTCATCCCAGATTCCCGAAGACGAGATCACGACGGGACTTCTGGGAGCGACCATTGGAACAGGTTCGACGACGGTCTCCATCGGCGGGCGAGCGGATCAGGTTCTCCGGAACATGCAGGATCAGAAGTTCATCACGGAGCAGGAACGTTTGCAGGCGCTCGTCGAGCTGGAGACGATCAAATTCCAGCCCACGCGCGCCAACATCCGCGCGCCGCACTTTGTTCTGTGGGTGAAGGAGCAGGTGGACAGTCTGCTCGGAACGCAGGCCGAGAAGGGACTTCTGGAACAGGGGGGACTTCGCATCCAGACGACGCTCGACTGGAGGCTGCAGGAGATTGCGGAGAAGGTTGTCGCATCACATCAGAAGGACATCCTCGATCGCTTTGGGGCGCATAATATTGCGCTCGTGGCCTTGGATCCGAAGACACGTAACGTGCTTACCTACGTGGGGAACACCGATTACAGTGATGAACTGCACGGAGGCAAGATCGATATGGCCAGAGCGCCGCGCCAACCGGGGTCCAGTTTCAAGCCGATCGTGTATGCGGCTGCTTTTCAGAAGGGGTATACGCCCGCCACCGTTCTCTACGACGTTGCGACGAAGATCGGCGATGACACGCCCAAGGACTTCGACGGACAATTCATGGGGCTCATGACAATCCGTCAGGCGCTTGGAGCGTCACGCAATATCCCCGCGGCGAAGGCATTCTTCCTTGCGGGGGGAGAAATGCCCATTCTGCAGCTGGCGAGCGATCTTGGAGCGCCCACTCCGCTCGCGCGGAGACAGACGCTCTCCACAAGCGGAACAGGCAGCTTCGAATACGGATGGCCGCTGGCACTCGGCGCCGCGGAGACGCCGCTCACCGAAATGCTGGGTGCGTACGCCTCGCTCGCGGATGGCGGCGTGTATCGACCGATTCAGAGCATTCTCAAAATTGAGGATCGGAAGGGGAATTTGCTCTATGCCGCGGAGGAAGGCAAAGATGAGCGCAAAGTTCTCGATCCGCGCATCGCCTATCAGATCACTTCCATTCTCAGCGACGTGTCGGTGCGTCCCACGGATTATTGGAAGAATCAGCTGACTGTTTCCGGTTATGAGGCGGCGGCCAAGACCGGCACGAGCAACAAATGTCTGGAATGGAAGGACAAGAACAACTGCAAGTTGATGAAGCCCGATAATGCGTGGGTGATCGGTTACACGCCGAATCTTGTGGCGGGGGTGTGGTCCGGCAATGCGGACAGTTCCTCCATGTACGAGAAGGGAGACGGGCTCACGACCTCGAGCCCTCTCTGGAAGGAATTCATGGAGCGGGCGCACAAGGTCCTCAAGAGCCCGCAGACGACGTTCACGGTTCCGGCCGGCATCATTCAGCCGCAGATCTCGCTCCTCTCCGGCGAACTTCCGACGGTATGCACGCCGATCGCCCTGCGTCGCCCGGATGTCTTCCTTGAGGAACGTCCGCCCACCTTGCAGGATCCCGCTTGTGCCCAGCTGACGGTGGATCAGGTGACGCATCTTCTGGCTTCCGACGAATGTCCTGCGGAAGCGGCGGGTTCCGGGAGCTTCCTCGTGGCGCACAGCATCCTCGCGGACCGGTGGCCGACATGGGAGGACGGTGTGCAGAAGTGGGTGAAAGAGCAAATGGATCTGTGGTATGCCACGCCCGACCATTCCGGCTCGATCCTTCCCCTTCCCGTCGCGCCGGAGGAAAAGTGCAAGCTCTCCCTCACGCCGGGGCGCACCGAAAAGCCGACACTGAAGATCCTTTCCCCCGAGGAGAACGATGGAGTGAACTATCCCGCATTCAAGCCGAGCATTTCCTTCACTGTCGGTTCCAAGGTGCGGGAGGTGCGTTACGCGATTGACGGCAAGAAGGTGGCCGTCTTCACGAATGAACCTTTTGCCATGCCGCTGCGCACTCCGCGTTCCGTTTCCAAGGACGGCACTCATACGCTCGAGGTGACGCTGACGGACGAGTACTTCAATACGGTGGTCGAGAGTGTCCGCTTCCGGTTCGGGGAAGGCGGGGGAGGCGGTGGTGGCGGAGGAGGAACCTCATCCGCACTCTCCATTCACTTCACCTCGCCTTTGGGGGATATCACATTGGCAAAGGGCTCCCCGCTCGTGCTCAAGGCGGAGGTCACCGACACCGAGGGTATGCTGAAATATGTGCAGTTCTATCTGGGTGATGTTCTCCTCACCATCAAGCCGAAAGAGCCGTATGTTCTCACATATGATCTTCGGGTGGATGCGGGCACCTACACCGTGCGGGCCGTCGCCACGGATCTGGCTGACAAAACGACGGAGGACAGTGTGACGCTGACGGTGACACCGTAAGTGCCAATGGGTAATGGTTAATGGACAATGGATAATTCTTCGCCTTCATTTTCATTATCCATTATCAATCATCCATTACGTTAAGCGTTCAGTTGATTCGCCACTTCGTCCGAAATGTCTGCGTTCGTATGCACTTCGGAGACATCATCATCTTCTTCGATCAGTTCGATCATTTCCATGAGGCGCTTTGCCGTCGCCGCATCGGGCACCGAGGTTTTCTGCTTCGCCACGAATTTGAGCCCGGCATCCACAATCTCAAATCCATCGGCCTTGAGCAGATCGCGGATCTTCGGCCAGTGCAATGCAGAAACGTCAATTGTTGTGTCGTCGGACCACTCGATGTCATCCGCTCCCGCATCGATGAGCTTCATTTCCAGGCTGTCTTTGTCTGCCACGATATTTTTCTTTCCCACCACGATGCCTTTCTGCTCAAACATCCAGAGAACGGAGCCTGATTCGGCCCAGCGGCCCCCGTGGCGTTCGATGGCGGACCGGATATTGGCGACGGTGCGGTTCTTGTTGTCCGTGAGGCACTCGATGACCAAAGCGACATTCCCCGGCCCGTAGGCGGCATAGTGCGCCACTTCCATCTGCTCCCCCTTGATCTCTCCCGTGCCCTTCTTGACCGCACGATCGATATTCGCATTCGGAACGCCGTCAATTTTGGCATTCTCGATCGCTGTGCGCAGCGTCGGATTCATGGCGGGGTCTCCGCCGCCCTTTGCGGCGATCTGGATCAGTCGCGCATGGCGTGTGTACACCTTTCCGCGTTTGGCGTCTTGCGCGGTCTTGCGCACCCGGATGTTGGCCCATTTTGAATGTCCAGACATGGCATCAGTATAGAGAAGTGAATGGCTCAAGCGGAGAGTTTTTTTATTTGAATTACAAAAGAAGCAGAAGAAGCCAAGGAAACCGAAGAGACCGAAGAAATACAATCGCACCTCCATTGGCGAGTGACAGAGAATTTCTCTTATTCCCCGGCATCCTCGGATTCTTCGGGCTCCTCGGCTTCCTTACTTACGATACGCGATCATTCCCATGAAGCGCGCTCTTTCAACCGCCGCTTTCATCATCTTCTGGTGTTTCAGACAGATGCCCGTGTAGTAGCGCTTCATGATGTTCCCGAAGTAGTCGATAAACGGCTTCATCGTCGGGTAATCCTTGTAATCGATGTGCTTCACCTCTTTTGCACAGAAGGGGCACTTTTTGAGGCGGGGGTCCATCGTCTGCTGCTGGTCGCGCTTCTGGTACTGCTTCTTTTGGGGTTTCATGGGAGAGGGGGTTAAAGGCCGATATCCTTATCGGAAATAATCTGTTCGAGTTTCTCGGAAAGAGCTTCCTTCTCCATGGCGGGAGCCTTCGTCTCCTTCTTCTGGGCCTCGGCGCGCTTGGCCTGCACCTTCGCACGGTCGGTCATTTTCTTCTGAAGCTTCTTTTCCTCCTCCTTCTTCTCCGTCTCCACGGCGGTCGAACGATCCTTGAGCCACTGCACGTAGTGCTCGGAGTATTTGGTGATCACGTAACCCTTGGGGGGCTTCACGATCAGGTGACGCATGAGGTTCGGCAGAATGTGGAGTTGGCGGTCGATTTCCTTCAGCTTGGAGGGATCAAGCTCGTAGTGGTAGATCACGAAGTTCCCTTCGATCTCCTTCTTGATGGGGTAGGCGAGTCCGCGGCGACCCCATGCATCTTTTGCGATCTGCTTCCCTCCGGCTTCACTGAAGAATCCTTCGATCTCCTTCAGAAGCGCTGCCTCCTCCTTCTGGGAGAGGTTCGCGGGGTAGAGCACGCAGAGCTCGTAGATGACGGTATCCTCCGATGTGGGCGTGATGGTTGGCATACGATCCGTGGGTAAAACCCTGTGCCGAAGTGGCAGAGGGGAATCGCGCGGGGAACTGTAGGGGCTCCGGGAGCTCACCGTCAAGCGTGTTTGTCGTCAAATTGCCGCTTTTTTGTCTTTCTCGTATGATGCGGGACATGCGTCGATCGATCGTATCGGTATCCGCGGGTCTTTCGGTCTTCCTCCTCGCCTTCTTTTTCGTTGCGATGACGGATGGGAATGTTCTCCTGGCCTTTATTCCGGGGACGTTCCAAAATCCTCTCACACGAACATTCCGCAGGCGTTCAACGCGGGTCATTGTTTCAAAAACTCCCTGCACTCAGCGCACCAAGGAGAGTCAGTGCGCGGAGGGGGTGGCGGGCGGCACCTGTTATTGGGATGCCCATGGCAACAAATGTGTCGTGACGAAACCGGGGTGTATCGATGATGACGGCGGACTAAATTTCTATCGGGCATCCGTCACCTACGGACTCGAGAATGCGGCGGACACCGCGGCCAATGCACACGCCGATTATTGTGAGACTGTTCGAACGGGGTCGGGTAAAGTCGTGACGGAATACTACTGCACCGCCGACGGGTTTGTGGCCTATCAGGCATTCCGCTGTCCGATCTGGTGCGAAAAAGGCGCCTGTCAGGTGCCGAAGAAACCGGAAGGGGATGACGGGACGCTCCCGCCGCTGACGCAGCGGGTTCTGGAGCTTTCACCGGGGTCGTTTCCTTACGGTTCGATCGATGCATCATCTTACGAGAGTGAAATCGCCCTCACCCCGCGGTATTCGTTCCTTCTTCAGCGTGTCACACCATCCGTGAGCGCATGCAGCGGTCAGTGCACGTACGAGGTGACCGTGAGCGATTCCGCGCGACGCGTTCTCACCAAACTTACCGGCAAGATTCGGGACGGAACGGATCTCTCCGCGGCGGCAGATCTGCCGATTCGTCTGGATATCAACAAGCGCTACTACTTCCTTCAGCGCATGACCTCCGACAAATCCGTGACCTTCGGCACCACGGGGGCGATTGTGGATATTCCGCGCGCCAAGATCGAGGTGATCACTTCCCAATCGGGAAACACGGATTACAAAAAATGGGGGACGCCGGTTTTCGCCGTCGACGGGTTGTTTGTGAAGTGAGGATGACTGGAGCGGCGGTGCAATCCTTTCTCTTTCCGTATTGAAAACGGACGGACCTTCCGCTGTAATGCCTCTCCTTTGCCGGAAAAACCCGCTGCCCAATGGCAGAAATTCGAGAGCTTTAAAGCGCTTGCCGCCCGTCATGTTCCTGCGGAACCCGTTGACTCACAAGAGACCGCATCGGACAAGCGGGGCCTGCGCCTGTTTTACGACCACGATGCCGCGGCGCAAGTGGCCCTTCTCTCCGAAAAAACCAGCGGATATTCTCCTCATCGCGGAGGATTGGAAGACGTGCAGGTGAGGGGCTTCCGTAATGAGCCGGAGCTCATTTGGGAATTACTGCATCATCCCACTGCGGATCGTGCGGATCTCAAGGCGCGTAGGGCAGTGATGGAGTCACTTCTTTCGGATACGAAAGTACTTCATGAGTTGTATCAGGAACTCTCCCGCGCGTACACGCTCTCGGGGGCATGCAAAAGTCTCCTGGAAGCAAGCTACGATGAAAAAGAGAAAGCAGAACGGGAGGGACGCCGTCCCAAGAGACGCATTGAAGAGCTGGTGCAGGGCGGCATCACGGCGGATGTTGTTCGTGCACGTTTCATGAAAGAACCGTTCGAAGCCGACCCAAAGAATGAAAAGCCGTTGGCGGAGGCTCTGTATTGCCTTTGGAGCGTTGGAAAGGGGGCGGACCTCATTCATCATTTTGTCCTCTGTCTTGAACAGCAGGAGAATCCGATACTGCGGGATATGGGGACGGAGCTGCGCGAGAAAGCAAAGGAACTTCCACCCGTCACTTCGGAGAGCTTTCTCCAGGAAGCCATTGATGATCCTTCTCTGGAATCGTTGAGGGCAAAACAGGAGAAAATTGAACATGTTGCAAACACCATCTCCCGGATCGGAGCGATCTTGAGTGCCGCCGTGCATGCGGAAGGCGATGAATTCGGGCGTGTCACGTATGACTCCTCGTGCCCGAGGAGGTATGCGGAAGGGTGGAATTTTCTGAAGCGGAAATCAAATTATGATTATGAGGCGCACGGACAAATCGCGCAGGTGAAGAATGACGCACCGGCGGATAATCCCGTGACCGTTCTCTGCGGCAGCAACATGGCAGGAAAGTCCTTTGAGCTCAATGCCGATCTCTACCAGCAACTCTGGGCGCAAACCTTTGGACGCGTTCCAGCCGCGTCGGGGAATTTTCCGGTTCTGCATGACAGTTTTGTTCTTTTGGATCGCGCATCCACAGATGCGACGCATGACCTGAGTGCGTTCGGCAAGGAGGTGAAACAGCTCCAAAAGGGCATCGATGCCTGCCGCAACCGACCCGCGGTCTGGAGTGATGAATTCGGGTCCACCACATCGCCCGAGGATCAGTTCGCTCTCTCCGCGGGACTCGTTCTGTATTTGAGGAGCCGCAATGCCCGTGTCACGATGGCGAATCACAATGAGGAGTTTCTGCGCTGGTGCCAGCGCATGGTGGAGTGCGGCATGTATCACTTCGCCACGGGGACCAAAGAGAACGGCGACATCGATTTTCTCCACACGATGCAGCCGGGCGTTGACGAATCGCATGCCATAGAAGTCGCGCGCCGCATGGGAATGCCACAGGAGGTGACGGACATGGCGACGTCGTACCTCGACGGTGCCCCCGATACGGCGGAAGCTCCTTCCTTCCGCGCCGCTCCGATTGTGTCCTACACACCCGAAGAGAGAGAAGCCCTGAAGCACCAACCCAGTTCGCCCCGCATGTTCTTCCCCCATGCGGATGAACTGTGCATCATGAAGAGCCGGCACGGAGAGCGGATCGACTGGCGCTTCACGGAACAAGAGAGCAGTTATGAAGCACGGAAGCCAAGGCGCACTCCTGAGGCGCAGGCATGGGCGCAGGCACAGAAAAAACCGTTCTTCCTGTGCCTGAGTGAAGACAAGGATCTTCGCTATGGTCTGCCGCATACACTCGCGCCGAATAAGCCGGGAGTTTTAGGAGAGATGGCGAAGGAACTTCTGTACACGGGGCCGACTGTCGATTCAAAAGAGCTGCTTGAACGTCAGCACATGTTTGATTTGCTCATGCAGGGGGAGACGGCGGCAGAACTTCTTGAAGACGAAAACGAGGTCTGGCGCTTTCTGCGCGCCGCAGTGAACAGCGGCGGGGAGGGTTACGACGAATTCAACACGCTCCTGCTGGAGAACATCACGAAGGAACTCACCGATACGGAGCGCGGCATTTCCGGAATGGCCACGGAGGACATCGATATCTTCATCTCCATTCTCCGTCTCAATGCCGCCGTGCTTTCGCTCGATCTCGCGTCTCTGGGGGTGGAGGAGGACATCGCCCTCCTGCTTCAAATCAAAGACATCCAGAGCGTGTGTCAGAAGAAAGAAACCAGCCATGAAGATCTTCTCGATTGGCAAAGTTATCAAGAAAGGGCGTATCAGGCTGCCGCGCCGGCTTATGCGCTTGTCGGTCTGGGGCGGGAAGCCTACGAGCACAACCAATGCCGGAAACCAGTGCGCATCGTCATTGAACGGATCATGAAAAAGATCGCGCCGCATCTTGCGCCCGTCTCCTTCCATGATTGCGATCCCAAGGCGCTCCGGCCCCACTTTGAGACAATGGCGGCTTCCGTAAAAAGCCTTTCGGAACGCAGCATGTTCATGTTCCGCCCCGAATGCAGCTTCATTTTCAACATGCAGTCCCTGCTCCGCGAGCAGAACGCCATTCCTGCCTTCCTGAACAAACTGCGGTCGTTGGATTCCGTGCACCTTCATCGCCTTGCAGGGTACTTTGGACTTCTACTGGAAAAATTTCTTCATGGGAAGGTTTCAGGCCGTGCCGTGCTGGAGCACTTCAAAGCTATGGCGCAGGAGAAGAAGGAAGATCCGCACAAATGGCCTTCCCTTCAGAGCACATGGCAGGAGACCGTTCACCATGGCACGTTTGAGAAAATCGAAGCGGAGCTGCACCGCATTTCGGGAATTTTCTCCTTCGCGCAGACGATGAAGGAAGAGGGGTACTGCCGCGTGGAGTTCAACGATACGGGAGAGCTTGCGATTCAGGACGGGTGGAGCGTCGCCAAAGAGAAGGCGGAACAGGTTCGCAACAACAGTGCTTACGCTCCGGAGCAACGCGTGCAACTCGCGACCGGCGCGAATATGTCCGGCAAGACCTTCGACATCAAAAAGGTTGATCTGGCCATCCTTGCCGCCCAGGCAACGGGCTATGCGCCTGCTGTCGCGATGCGCACCCCGATTCACACAAGTGTAGTCTATCTTGATCGCGTGAATGCGAACAATGATGCGAACTTAAGCGCATTCGGCAATGAAGTCACG
>JAQWAC010000028.1 GCA_028707875.1 Candidatus Peribacteraceae bacterium
GCCTTGGATTCGACGAGTGTGATGCTTGCAACACTGGACGGCGATCAGAGAATTCATATTCAGGAGCGGTTTAAAGAGCGCATCAAATATCTGGATCGTCTGGGGGGCACCAATCAGGAAGCGATCATTCACATGTCGCTGCAATCGGATGGAAAGTTCATGTTCGATGAATTTTTTGTGGAGAGGCTGGAAATTCTTTCCGGAAATAAGCTTTCCGACACGCAGAAAAACAATCTCAAAAACGTGCTCGGGCTTGCGGGCGCAGTGGAACTCACTTCTGCGGATGCACTCAAGAAGAAGTACGGATTGGATGATGCCGCTGCCAAGAAATTGATCCTCAGCATCCTTACTTCCGGCAGAAATTCGGTGGAAGCGGATCGTGCGAATGCCGAGGCGGAAGTCCGGAAAACAACTGCGGGATACGCTCTTTCCATTGAGGAGTTCTCGCGTGATCTTCTGGGAGTATGGAAAACCGAAGCGGCCGAAAAATTCATACGCGATGATTTGAGGATCGACAATCCCACGGGTGTTTCGCTTTCTGCGCTTGCACTGCGATCCCGCATGCCCCCCGATGTACTGAAAACTCTCTCGGATGCGAAGTACGATGTGTCTGTCGGGCTGCTCATCTCGATCGCAAAAATGCCGAAATACGGAGATGGTGGAAAACTCGGCATCGAAGCCGCAAAAGCAATTGTTGATCAAGTCACGGAGTCGACCGCGGCAGGTGGAAGATTCAGATTAAAGAGCGACAAATTGCTTCTGGACTATCTCACTTTTATTTCATTTAAAGATGATGGGGCCAAGGCTGCAACTGACGCCGCCGGTTCATTGAACAGACTTGAGACAACGAAAGTGATAGAAAAACAGGCAGATGGTCATTTCCTGGTGGACATAGCCAAGCTTACGGAAGAACTGAAAAACATGTCAGTCGACCCGAAAACAAAAACAATGTATGACTCGATGAAGAGCAAGGATATCGACAAGGTCACGTGGAAGGAGGCTGCATCGATGTATGCCTCTGAAATCTGGAAACTTGCGGAAGCGGGGACGGGGATTTGGTGGGACTACATCAAGAGTATTCCTAAGAACTTCTGGGACCCTGACGGCGATGGAGACCTGTTGAAAATCCTTAATAAGGAGAAGGCCCTCGAAAAATCGCGGAAGGCATTACAGTCTCTGCTGGATACCTCCAACGGGGCCAAAGATCTCCTTGCGAAATCCTCCGTGGGGCTGGGGCAATTGCGTGGTGCGCAGGAGCAGGCGTTGCGCGGGGATGCAGTCACCACTCCGCGCGACAACATTGAGCAGGCGCGTGCTCTTCTTATGGCCAATCAGTATGTCATCGGGCAGCTCAATGTGTTGGGTTGGCAGACCAGATCTCTCAGGCTTCGGCAGCTGACGCTGTGGATGGCCATGCACAAGTCCACCAAGAAGGATGCGGAGTCGGGTATTAAAGAGGCAATGAAACTTCTGCAGGATTCCGCCGCCCTCAGGACTCCGGAGGAACAGGATGTGTTTGTGGATGCGTATCTTGCAAAACATCCCAAAGATCGCACGGCTTTCCAGGAGTATACGGATGCCCGTGCCGTCGTCGAAACAAACGAGGGCAATGATATTCTCTCTCCTTACAAACAGCGCGGTCTGAACCTCAGACCCGACGCGCTCACGCTTTTGCGACAGGCAAAAGATCCTGTAAATCCGGCGCTCAATCTGGCAGCGGGCATCGGACGATGGCTCATTGACCCTCCGGAAAAAGTGAGCACGTCGCTCGACGTTATTTTTGAAGACGGGCCGGCGAAGGGAAAATACATTGAGGCATTTGTGACCGGAAAGGATCAGACGTATCTCCATCAGGGACGCACCGAGCTGGTTTCGGTGACGGATGCCCGCATGGCGGTAATTGCTTTTCAGGAACGTCTTCTGTTCGAAATGCGCGGGAGAGTGAAGGGGCAAGAACAAATTGCCGATGAACAGGAGTTCAGCAATCCCGTGGACGGCTGGTTGCGAACGGGGGTGGATGCGATCAAGGATCTCTGGTCCACCGATATGATCGGTAAAGCCGAAGTCATTGCGATGGCTGTCGCGGCATTCTTCCTTATCAGGGAAATGTGGAAGTCTAAGTCCGGCAAAGTCATTCTTCTGGGGCTTCCGATTCTGCTTGGCGTGAATGCCATCGTCAAACAGCGTACGGGGCGCGATTTGTTGGGTGAGAATCTGCGGTGGAAAAGCAAAGAGGATCGCCAGTCTCCTCTGGAGCAATTCCGCCGTCGCGGCGCGGCAATCGACAAGCGTTATCAGTCTCTCATGCAGCCTTCCGGACAGGCCGCGATGCGCGTCCTGATGAATGAAAAGAATCCGGTTCGCGTATCCGAACTTTTGGCGTGGCGCAATGCGGTGAAGTCCGGCGGAGGGAAATATTCCACGGGCCTACCCCCTTCATTAAATGTGAGGGAAATCGAGGATGCGTTGGGTGCCCAAGGTACGAAAGAAAAGGCTTGCGAAGTGGCCTATATGGCTTTTGAAGCAATGTGTGTGGATGTTGCCCGACTGAACGGACTCTCCGGGGGGACGGTGAGCAACAATGCCGAGCAGGGGGCGGATTTGATTCATCGGAGGTACGTGATCAATCGCGGGAAGAGCGGCGGCGCTCTGCCGCCGGCTTCGATGTTCGATGTGATCATGTCCGAGTGTCAGATGCCAACCAAGGAAATGTTGGAGAACAGAACCTATCTGGAGGCCGCGGCGGACATGTTCGGATATGCCTATGAAGAAGCGGATGCTTTGGTGAGAAAGTACGGCACGCAGGCGTGGGTGATGATGAAGCAGGGAGTGCACAAGGCTCCGGAGGTGCTGGAGGCGGGGAAGGAGATTGTTCTCAACTCAGCAGAAGCTGTGTGGGATTGGATGCGGGTGACAGGTACGAAACTGAAGCCTGAGATTGTCGAGAGCTTCAAGGCAACTTGGAAATTTGTGATTGAAACCGGGCAATCCATCGGAATGACTCTTGTAAAAGGCGCCGGTGGAGTGGTTGAGTTCGTCTTCGACAAGGGTACGACACTGACAGTGAATACCTATCGGGGATTGAGAGATATTCACGACAGTCTCATGACGCAGCCGGAGATGCATGAATACCTTGGTCACTTTGAAGAGGCAGTCATGCGTCTCTTCGGTATCGAACTCGGCGAATTGAATGAGGAGATGGCCAACGATCAGATCGGAGTTGAAATCATGGCAATCGCCAGCTTCTATGACGGAGGCAATTATCCGATTCAGGATGTTCGGCTTAAAGGAAAGACCATCAGTGATAAAACAGTTTTTGAGAAGACCAAAAAAATTGAGTTTATTGACGGTGCCATGCCGTTAACGCCCGAGGAGGTCAAAACGGAGGTAACGAAGTGGTCAGAGGCGGCAATTACTGCGGGCCTCCTTGGCGCTGCAAATAGTGGGAAGAAGCTTTCAGAGCTCACACCAGCTCTGCAGCGCTATGTCATCGAGGTCATTCAGGCCAATCTCTTTAAGCAGATTGCTTCCAATCCTGAATTAAAGAAGAGGTTGGCGGAGTTCGCTACGAAGACCGCGACCCTCAGGCAGGATGTCGCCAATGCCGAGCGGAAAGTAAAGGATGTCAATAAGGAGATCAGTGACATGAAAGCGGAGCTGAAGAGTTGGAAAGATGCTCAGACCGAATGGCAATCACAGAGTGATAAGGAGGTAGCTTTGAATGCCGAATTTCTGATTGCCGTTCCCGCTCGTAAAACCGCAATACGGGCCGAGCTTGTGGTGGTTCGGAACAATATGGCAAAACAGAACAGAATCATGAATCCATTGATCGTAAAGTATACCGTTGCGGGTGTTCCAGGCACTCCGGACATTCTTGAAAAGAAAATAACCGTGGACAAGGAGGCTGAACTCACATTGACGACAGCGGCCGTGCAGGATGCAGAGCGGCAACTTAAGTCTCATCAGGAGAAGGGAATCGACAAGGTTCAGATTCCATTCAGGGCGCTTCTCAATCCCCCTCCGATCGATTTGGACATTCTCACGCCGAGGGCCGGAGATCGTAACGAAGACCTGCTTGGAAAGAATGTGAAGTTCGCAGATCGGAAGCTCCTGTACATTCCCCTCAACTGGATGCTCGGGGATGCGGAATATGTTGCTTTGGAAAAGGAGATAGTTGCATGGAGAGATCGTAAGCTTGCTTTGGATCCTGGTTACCAACTTCTCAGGACAAAGGACAATAGGACCTCGGACGATCTGGCCAGTCTTAATTCCTACCAACGGTACCTGGAACACATTGCCACTTCCGAAGTATTTCTGCGTGCCATGACGCATAGCCGGCATCCGACTATCGAGGAGCAGCAGAACGGGTTGCATATCTCACTTGAAAAAGCGCGCTGTATGCATCAGTTCTTGGAGGAGCGCGAAGGACTTGTTTCCTTCAACAAATTTCGCGAAGTTTGGACGACACTCACGCCAGCGCCTGCAGCCGCCGGAGCACCTGCACCGATTGATCGCAGACCGTAACTGATATTCTCACATGGCCAAAACCGCTTCACCAGAGGCAGAACCGAAAAATCCCGCAGAGGGAGGCGGAGAAACCGACGAAAAAAAGAAAGAAAAAGAAAAGCCAAAGGAAAAGGAGAAGGGCGGAGACGACGGTGCCATGACGCCTGTCAGTCATGCACAGAAGCAGAAGATTATTGATGAGTATCTGAAGGAACAACAGGGCTCAAGAGAGAATACCAGGGAGTCGGAAGATGATGTGGAGGCGTCGCTGTGGCGCACCTCGCGGGAGACGGTGAGAGAGCCTCTGGGGAATATTTTCAAGTACGGGTCCATCGCGGCTGCCCCGGTTCCGGCTGCCATCATTTGGGGTGGGGACAAACTCGCACGAAACACCATCTCGAAGATTCCTGCGGTCGGTCAAGTCTACGAGATTCCACGTGCGATTATCACAGGGACGGCAACCAAGGTGCGCAACCTTTTGTCGGGAGTGCTGACTCTGCCTGCTCTCCCGGTCGATTTCGCCGGGAATATGATTCAGGGATTTTCCAAGAGGATGAAAAGTGAGGAGAAGGGATTCGTCGGCCGACTTACGGAGCGCACGGCGGAGAAACTGGGATGGGTTATTGGGAAGGGGTATGATGTCGGTGAGAAAATCGTGAAATTGGGCGCGGGCTTTGTCAAAGGAACCTTCGAAACAATTCTGAAAGCCACCGTGGGTGCCGTAAAAATTCCATACAACGTCACTCAAGGTGCATTCGGGCTGACCTCGGAAGTCGCCAAAACGGGATTCAAGATGGGCGGAAAGTCTCTGGCGGGAGTCGCTGCCAGTGTGGGGACCGTCGCATTCATTGGTTGGCTGGCGACCTCTTTGGGAGTGAACTGGGGCGTACTGCCGGCGGCCTGGGCATCAGGATACTGGCCTGCGGTGTGGACAGCCGTGAAGTGGCCGATGATGCAGCTCTGGGGTGCGGCATTCGGTGGCTGATAGTTGACGGAGAATCGGCACCGGACTGGTATTCGGAAGCCTATTATTACTCTGGCTCCTTCTCTTCTGCAGGAGGCTCTTCGTTTCCATTCGGAGGGAGTGCCGGTGATTCTCCCTCAGCACTGGGAGGCAGGGCGGGAGGCTGTTCTGCCGCAGCTTCGACCTGTCGTTCGGTTTCAGTCACAGCTTGCTGAACGGCATCCACATTTGCCGTAGCCGCTTCGTCTTCGGTCTTCTCCTTTGTCAGTGTCTGTTCCCGTGCCGTCAACTCGGCGGTAAGACGGGCAATCTCCTGATGGGTAGTTGCACTGTCACGCCGTGCGTTGTCCAAAGCCGCTTGTGCCGCATCGCGATCTGCCTGTGCTTGCAGGTGTTCTTGGTGTTCTCTTTCCCGCTCTCTTTCGAGTGCCTCCAGACGGAGCTGGGCATCGGCAAGTGCTTTTCTTGCCTCATCTGTTTGGTGTCTCGCGGCTTCAGCTGTGGCGAGAGCCGCATCTCTTTTTGCGAGTTCTGCCTGCGCTTTTTGTTGCTCGATTGAGAGTGTGTGAGTGAGTCTGAGTCGCTCCAGTTCCACCGCTCTCCCGTGTGCTCTCTCGCTGTCGTCCCTCTGCTCTTGCCGTGTCTGTCGTTTCTCTTTCCTTTGCTCACATTTTGCCTTTTTTTCTTTATCAGCTGCAGAAGTTTTATCGCTCATGGCAGTGATCGATTGGCCGACCTCCGTCACTTTTTTCCCAAGAGCTTCGGAGAGTTCCTTGAGACTGTTGAGGAGCTCGGTTGTTTCGTCCGTTCTCTTCAATTTCATCCCGCCCCTCAATTTCAGCATGCCCGAGATGACAATAATCCAAGCGAGGATATTCCCTGCACTGGTTCCCAGATACTCTCTCTTTGTGAGGTTTTCCAATTTCCAGATATGTTGAATCGATTCTTTGATATCGAGAAGTGCGGGTATGAGCCATGTTGCAACCGCTTCCCATGTGCGACGGGAATTGTCGAGGTCTCCCATTCGTTGTCTCAGTGAAACAACGTAGTGCTGCAGAGCGGCAAATTCTCTTTGACTGGCTTGCTCGATTTGCAATTTCTGAGCGGCAGTTACACCCGTTGCATTCAGTGATGCGTAACGCTGATCTTCAATGGTTTGACTTTGTTCCAGTACGCGATGATGGGCCCGCGTATTATCGCTGTTAACGGCGGTGAGTCTACCTCGAAAAAGATTGCCAAAAAATCCCCTCCTTGATGTTGCGGGGGGCGCAGTGGGTGATTCGGTATCAACGGAACCGACACGCGCATAAGAACCGGTCCACGTGACTCCTTGGAGCAGAGGAGTGGCAACTGCATGTTTGATTGCATAGTAAAGGAAGTCCGCAAACTTGTTTTCGTCAACGATTTGTCCATTTGCATCGATTGCCCCCATCTGCTGGAGTTGCTGGTTTGCTTGATAAAACGTACCCCTTCGACCATCTGGAAGTGTTTTCCATTGTTCTATGGTATAGGAACCATCCTTTGGCATATATTTCTCTTTCTTTAATTCCTCCTCGGTGAGAGGAGGAGGGGGAGGAGGAGTGTTTCCGCAGCCTGGTAGTGCAGAACCGATTGCGATTGCACCGACGACCGCCCCTGCACGCTTCACAAAATTACGTCTCCCCTGATCAATGACTTCACCGGTATTACTCTGTTCGGGAGAAGTGGCCTTTTGTGCGTCTCTTGGAACTTCCGGGTGGAGTGGTTTTACCATAGGATCTTTTGGGGAATTCATACCTCCTATATTACTACAAATATCGATAATAGTCAAATAATCAATATCGTCAAATTATCCATAAACACCAAGGAATCAAAGGCAATGCAATAATTGCATAATACTATTAAATATTGTATAATACTGGTATGTCCTTCTCCAATCCTCTCCGTCCTGAGAAGCCCGATGAGGCCAGAGACGCCGGTTGGGAACTCAAGTCTCCGTCTGTCCTTTCGGAGACTTATCAGGCGATCCGCGGGATCGGGCATGGCATTCGCAAAATGGTAGCGATCACGCTCACCTCCCCGTTCCGTGTCGCTCGCAGCGGGTTGGATCTCACGGGGAATGCCCTCAAGGCGCCGCAGAAGTATCTGCTCAATCCCGCGAGTAAGGTCCTGGATGCGGGGGTCAACATCATCAGCAGAAATGTAGGAGGGGAGGATCATTGATCACAATGATCGCGTTCATGGAACATTCTGCTATTCTGGCGGCCAATGGCTTCTTTGGTTCTCGCCGATGGCACCGTTTTTTCCGGAGACTCCTTCGGTGCCCTGAAGGACAGTGACGGCGAAGTCGTCTTCAACACGGGCATGGCGGGGTACGTGGAGAGTCTCACGGATCCCAGTTACCGCGGGCAGATCCTCGTGTTCACCTATCCGCTCATCGGGAATTACGGTGTGCCGAGCGAGGAAAAGAACGAGTGGGGCTTTGCGAAGAATCTGGAGAGCGAGGCGATCCATGTGCGCGGGGTGATCGTGGAACAGGTGAGCGAGAACTACAGTCATCAGGCCGCTGTGAGTTCGCTCCATCGCTGGCTGGAGCATCATGGCATTCCGGGGATCACAGGCATTGATACGCGGGCACTCACGAAAAAGTTGCGGGAGCACGGAGTGATGCTGGGGAAGATTGTGCAGGATGATAAGCGTATCAAAATGGATAATGGAAAATGGATAATGGAAAATGGACTGCGGATTGAGGATCCCAATCTTCTCAATCTGGTAGCGGAGGTGAGCTGCAAAGAGGTGAAAACTTATGAGCCCCAGGGAGAGGTCAAAAAGACGGTCATCGTCTTCGACTGCGGGATCAAGAACAACATTCTGCGCAGCTTCCTTAAGAGGGGAGTCCGCGTGCACCGTGTGCCGTGGAACTTCGATCTTGCGCACTCCGATCTCACGTACGACGGCGTCTTCATCAGCAACGGCCCGGGCGATCCCAAAATGTGCAAAGAGACGATCGCGCAGATCAAGCGGGCGCTGGAGAAGATGATCCCCGTCTTCGGCATCTGTCTGGGCAATCAGCTCCTCGCGCTCGCCATCGGCGGCGATACGTACAAGCTCAAGTACGGACATCGCGGGTGCAATCAGCCGTGCATTGAATGGAAAATGGATAATGGAAAATGGATAATGAGCGATCGTTGTATCATCACCTCGCAGAATCACGGATTCGCCGTGAAGCCTGACCAACTGCCCAAGGGCTGGAGCATCTGGTTCACGAACGCGAATGACGGAACGGTGGAGGGCATCCGGCATGAGTCGGGCCCTTTTCTTTCTGTTCAGTTTCATCCTGAAGCGACTCCTGGTCCGGAAGATGCCAATTACCTTTTCGACGAATTTATAAAGTTACTGTAGAAATAAGCCGTCCGAAGCATTGGGTCTCGCGGGTCCCAATGCTGGAGGACACCTTTCGGGGAAAAGAGAGTTCATGAGAGAAAAACCGCAGGTTTGTCTCTCATGAAAGAGTTTCATCCTGAGGCCATACCGGGACCGGAGGATGCGAATTATCTGTTTGATGAGTTTATGAAGGTGATGGGAGGGGGCGAAGAGAAATAGAAGAAATAAAGGAAATAAAAGAAAGAAAGGGGAGAGAAAAAAGATGATATGATTGAGCTGTGTCAGAGCGACCATATCAACGTTTGGTGGCTTGGAAAGAGGCATATGCGCCTTGTCTTCTTCTCTATAAGCTGACACGAGCATTCCCTTCCGATGAGCGGCTTGCGTTGGTAAGTCAAATTCGTCGTGCTGCATCAAGTGTGCCGCTTAATATTGCAGAGGGGAATGCAAAGCGATCGGGGAAGGGAAAAATGCATTTTTTGCTCACAGCAATGGGATCTCTCGAAGAGGTGCATTGCGCATGCTTCCTCTCGAAAGATTTGGGATATATGACTTCAGAGCAATTCGCGCAATGCGATGAACATGTTTGCCGTGTAAGCTTCCTTCTCACGAAGCTTCGTTCTTCTTTTATTTCTTCTTAGTCTTCTATTTCCTTTCTTTCCATTTCGTCCAAACATGAACTTCATTGTCTTGAGTTCATCTCGGGGTACGACATTCCAGGCAACCATCGATGCCATGAAGAAGGGCGAGCTCAAGGCCACATGTCTGGGCCTTCTGACGGACAGTCCTGAGCGGGGATGCATTGAGAAGGCAAAGAAAGCGGGGATCCCGGTTTCCATCGTGGAACGCAGAAAAGGGGATTCGCGTGAGGACTTTGACCGCAGAGTGGATCAGGCGCTGCGTGACATGGGAGCCGATGATCGCACGGTTCTGGCGGCCATGGGCTGGATGTTCATCTTCTCGGAGTGGTTCATTGCTGCGTGGAACAACCGGATCATCAACGTCCATCCCGCTCTGCTCCCTAAGCACGGGGGCGAGGGCATGTACGGTCACCACGTGCACGATGCGGTGCTCGCAGCAGGAGAGAAAGAGAGCGGCGTCACCATTCACCTGATGGATGACGGCGTGGACACGGGCCCGATACTTGTACAAAAAAAGTGTTCAGTTTTACCGCATGATACGGCGGAGACGCTTCAGAAGCGTGTGCAGGAATTGGAGAAGGAGTGGTACCCGAAGGTGCTGCAAATGATCGAGATAGGGACGGTGCGGTTGCCGATACGTGCGTAGAGTGGAAGCTGAGGAAACCAAGGAGACCGAAGATGACGAGGACTTTGTTAATTATTTTATCTTCGGTTTCCTCGGCTTCGTCGGCATCTTCGGTTTCCTTTGGTGGCTCTCTCTGTCACAGTGTCCCGCGTATGGTCACTCCTACATTTGTCTCCCGCTGCACGATGCACCGCAAGATCGCCGAGGGCGTCTTTGAATTCTCGCTGAAGAAGCCGGAAGGGTTCTTCTTCAAGGCGGGACAATTCGTGATGTTCCGCTTTCCGTTGATTGAGAAGCCGACGGACATTCAGCCGCGCGCGTTCTCCATCGCATCCGCCCCCGAGGAGGAGGAACTGCTCTTCGTGGCTAAGATCAAGGAGGGCGGACGCGCCGGACGGTGGATTTCGGAAGCGATGCACGAGGGGTCGGACGTGACTTTTCAGGGGCCGCTCGGGAACTTCCTGCTCGATGAGAAGACGGAGAAACCGTACCTCTTCATCGCGACGTGCTCGGGGGTGGCGCCGTTCCGCTCGCAGATTGTTCATGCGTTGAAGGCGGGTGACCGCAGGAAGATGGATCTGGTCTTCGGCGTTCATGCCGAGGAGAACATGTTCTGGCGGAAGGAATTCGATGCGCTTGCGCGGGAATATCCGAATCTCTCGGTCTTCGTCCCTCTCAGTCAGCCTTCTGCTGCATGGAAGGGGCTTGCAGGACATGTGCAGGACGTCGTCCCGCAGGTCATCAAAGATAGTGCTCAGAGGAGCGTCTACATCTGCGGCAATCCTGAAATGGTGAAGGAGGTGAAGGGGATTGCGCTGGAAAAATGGAACATCAAACCTTCAGACTTTCACTCTGAGGATTATGTATGAGTGAAATCATCAAGGTGTCATGGTGAGCAAGCCTGTGGTGAGCCTGACGAACCATCGAACCATGGCACCGTGTGTCGCTCTTCGATCCCTCGGCGAGCTCGGGACAGGCTCAGCTCAGGGTGACACACTTCAGAACGCCCCAGCGAAGAGGTCTTCCTCTTTTGCAATTCCGGGCACCCATCCTGCAAAGCCGGAGAGGGGAATACCGTGTTCGCGGATGAGTGCTGCGGGGACGGACTGGTTCGCATTGCCCATCACGGCATTTGCTGCGGTGGCCAGCTGATCGGCAACGGCTTCCTGCGTCATGGTGAGCGTGTTCCCGAAGAGATCCTTCTTCCCGATTTGGGAGGAGAGGGGGTCGAAGCCGCTGACAACGAGGGCGAAGGCCGTCACTCCCCACCGACGCGGGCGGCAGCAGGAGTCCGTGAGCAGGACAGCAATACGTTTACCGGTCCGTTTTTGAAGTTGAGTTCGGAGAGCATGGACCGAAGTCACGGGATCGTGCGGCCAGCCGATGGCAGACCCTTCCGCAATGTTCGACTGGTCCAGTCCGGCATTGGGCGCCAGCAGAGATCCTTCCATTCCTTGCGGATGCAATTCCGTGAGCATTGCCGTTTTGCAGCCGCTCAGCACGATGCCGTTGAGGCGCTTCGTTTCATCCAGAATGGCCTGTCGAAAGGCTGCGGAGCGTCCGCACCTCTTCGCCCATTGTTCGGCCTCCGGCGTGACGGCGATCTTCGCGAGGTCGATCGCGGCACCTTCCGCGGTCGCCACGGCTTTTGAGGAAACGGCGAGGATGTCACCGTCCCCGAATGTCATGGATTCGGAAAGAATCCGTGCGAGGTTGTCACCTTTCTTCAAAAGTCCGGTGGGGACGGGGAGGATCTGCATGGAGTACACAATGGTACAGCAAGAAGTATGTCATGGTGAGCTCTGTCGAACCATGACGTGTTTCAATAGCATATCAGTGTCATCCTTCGACAGAGCTCAGGATGACACTCAGAGACTTACCACAAATTGACCGACACATCCTTGATCAGGATCACGTCCCGTTCCGTCTTCTGGGTCGTGAGGTCCACGCGCGTGAGCTTCACCTGCAGGGGAATGCCGGAAGGGTTGTGCATCAGGATGGAAGAAGGCGGATGCGGCACGGAAAACGAGATCGGGGTATTTGCGGGAATGGTCCACCGCGTGAAGCCGAAGACGGGGGGGTCCGACTTCACTGTTCCGAGTGATCCTTTCACTTCGCGGGTCGTCCAGTCGTTCGGGAGACTCACGTAAATCGGATCCGCGGAGTCATGCCGCAAATCGGCGATGCCGCTTGATCCGTTGGTGTTCACGGTGAGTGCCACGATGAGCGGGCGCGCATGTTCGATGCCCATCTCGACATCGTTCTTTCCGGCGAGCTGTGCCGTAAAATCCTGCGGGGCCGACCTGATTGCCCCCTGCGATAGCGCGATGACGACGGCGACGGCGACCGTTGCGGCGATGCCGTGTAGCGCGAGCGGGGAGCTGACCTGCATGCCTCCAGTGTATACCAAATATCAATTGAATATTGTGTTGTTCATCAGAACGAAGATACAAGTGCGGAAGAGGTAAGTGGAAAGTGCCATACGCACTACGAAATTTCGGAGTCGCTTTCCACTTCGTTACGTATTCGCCTATACGCTTCATTGAATCGTGCAGGGTTTTTTTGTCGCGAAATGCGATTCGTGGTATACTGAAGGTAATGGAGCTCGATCCTCACACCCTCCAGCAAATACTCCTCAGAATTCGCCAACAGATGCGATGCCCGCAGTGCGGCAAGCAGGTGCCTGTGGATTTTTCTTCGATCCGGGTCGTGGGGGAAAACGCGATGCTCCTGCAACTCAAGTGTGACACCTGCAACGCCTTCATCGTCCTGCATGCGTCGCTTCAGGGGATCGAGAAACTTGGTGCGCGCGCCTTTGAGGCCGACGGGCGGAAGAACGCCTCCTCCTCTCTTCAGCTGAGTGACGATGAGATGACCATGCTGCGTCAGGCCCTCGATCAGTCGGGCGGATCCTTCGAACATCTCTTCAGGAAGTACGGCGTGGAGCAGAGTGCGGGAACGGACGCCGCTTAACGTTTGCATCCATGAAACACGGTTTTTCTTCGCAGGGTCCTCTGCACATCAGGTTTGCCTCCGGGTTTTTTCTCCGGATGATTTTTGTCACGGGGGTTCTTCTTGCGGGATGCACGTCGGTTGAGCAACGTCAGGCGAATGTGATGGACCGGCTGGACGATCTTGCCGATACCGCAAGCGGAACCCTGGCCGGAACGAAGGAAAAAGTGCAGGGGGCGATGGAGGCGGGCAGGGTCGTCATCGAGACGGGAAAAGCGACGGTGGAGGGGGCAAAGCAGGTGGTGGAGGATGTGAATGACCGTGTGAAGTCCGTGCAGGAAGGGATCGAGAAGATTCAGGAAGGAAAGAAACTGATAGAAGCGGGGGTGACAGTCGGGTCGGGATCGGAACGCTGAAATGTCAAAATGATCGGGAATTCCGCCACATAGGATGTTTTGACGGTGTTGTGAAAATTTGATACAATAGTATCGAAAACAAAAACCGTCGGTGGATCAAAAAACATTCCTCACCGGCATCGCAATGCTCTCCTTCCTCCCACCGGAGAAAGTCCGGGAGGCGGTTTTGATTGCGGAGAACCTGACTGATGAGGATCGCGAAGAGATCTTTGCAAAATTGCATGAATTGGACGGCAGGCTTGCGAAGACGGATCAGGAGGATGAAGCGGCGGTGACGCAACTGGAAGAAATTGTTGCGGAGGGCGAGCGCCGTCTGGCGGCGCTGGAGCATGGCGAGGAAGAGGCGGGCGAACGTGCGCAATCCGTCAGTGCCGTCGAAGATCAACTTTCCGCGCAATCCTGATTATGGAACCGATCCGCACTTTTCACGGCTTCTCCCGGAATTCAGGCGAACGACGCCTGACACATCTCAATGTCCAGCCGGGCATGGGGGGGGAGCCCAATGTTCCGGCCAACGAGTTGGGTCAGGTCCCGCCGGAGCTCAGGAAGTACTTTAACCAACGCGATCCGTATCATCAGCCCATGGATCCGACCAAGCCGGGTCGCATGCTCTTTAATCGGGAGTCCTACGAGAGGGATCAGGCGTTGGATCGTTACGAGCAGCGCAGTGAGCAGTTCAATGAGAGAGTGATGAACGCGCGGAACGGATTGGCCGGTCTGGATGCGAAGATCATGGCGAGGGCCGAGCAGGTTTCCACAACGAACAGGCAGGCCTACATGGATTTGCGGTCGGGCCTGTATCAGCGCTTCAACGGTGTGTTGCAGGTGCTGCAGCAGGATTTGAACATGGAACGTCAGGACGATGTCTACATGAGCCGGTCCCAGAGACCGCAGTGGGAGATGCAGAACGGGAGGGCGGTGAAGCGTTTCAACCGCTTTGTGTATGTGGCGGAATTGGACAGGGTTCTGCAGGAGTTTGCGCGCAAGGTGGCCAATCAGGACAAGCTCATCCGGAGCGTTGCGGAAGACAAGAAGAAGGCAACCGGAGTCGCAGAGGAGGAATACAAGATGTATCGCGACAAAGTCTTTGAAAATGCCGAGGTGATTGACGCAAAGAAGAGAGTGGAGGAAGGGGAGGCAGCCGTTCTCCGGGCGAAGAGAGCAGGCGCACTCAAGGAACTCCCGCAGATCAAGCTGGATAATGACGATGCCCAAATGAAGGCCGAAAAGGCGGCAAAAGATCTTTCCAAAGCGGAAGGAGCGGCGACTGCGGCCAAAGAAGCCGTGAAGACGGCCAAGGAAAATATGTCCAAGTCGGCAAAAATGAAGACGGATATCGCTGCGCTCGAAGGAAAGGTTGATGCATTGAATAAGGAAATTGCGGATCTGAGAGCAGGTTTGCCGAAAGTGACAGCCGATGTTGCCGCGGCGAAGGCAAAAATCATCAGGGATTACAACGACAAAAAGACGGCGATTGAGACCAAGGCCGCCGGCGATCTTGCGAGAATCAATGCCATCAGGCCTCGTCCGGCTGATTTAGCTCAGCAAATTAAGAAGGTGAATGACGAGGCCGCGATCGAAAAGCGGAATTTATTGGAGAAGGCGAATAGTGAGAAAGCAACGGAGGATGCCAAGGTCACGACCCACAACACGAAGATCACCGATAAAGAGAAGGAACGGGGCGCGAATATAGCTTCAGTGAACAAAATGAAGGCGGAGTTGGCTGCACTGGGCGCCGTGGATCCCGCCGGAATGAAGAAGCTGGAGGCGAAGGCGGAAAGCACAGCAAAAGCCGTTGCCGGCAGGAAGAAAGAATCCGCAGATGCGGCGAAGAATGCGGCGGCGACCAAGAAGAAATTCGAAGCCGCTCAGTTACCGATTGAAACGGCGGAAAAGAATCTTGCAAAGGAGAGGGCGAACCTCACGGAACAGATGAAGCTGGCGCGCGAGGCCATCCCCGGAGAAAAGCGCGAATATCGTGATGTGGCCATGACGACGGTTGCCGCCATCAATGATGAGGGATCGTACCTGTGGCAGAACATGAAGGAGAACAAGGAGGATGTCTCCCGCATGGCCGAGCTCATGCAGAAGAAGACGGATATTTTTGCGGAGATCGTCCAGAACGGTGACCCGACTTCCGCCGACTTCCGCCAGTTGTTTGCGTCCATCAGGATGGAGCACAGATTCCTGAGGGGCAACAGTTTGGTTGCCGCGAACGGAGAGCGCCTCGGGAAGCTGTTGGAATTGCAGAAAACGTATGGGCCGAAGCTTCTTGCCGTACTTGCGAGGGAAACCAAGTCCGTTTACGAAGATCCCAAGGCAACGGCGGAAGACAGATATAACGCCTATCAGCGTGAAATCATGGCGTTGCAGGAGTTCCCGGAAGTGGGCAAGGCGCGCATCGATTTTTTGATGAAGGAGGTCGAGGTGAATCTTCATGCTCGTCATATGCCGCTGAAGGACAAGGCCAACGAAGCAATCCAGAGGTCAACTGACATGGGCGCATCCAACGAGGTGTTGCAGCAGGCGATCGATGCGATCAATGCGGAGGGCACCTTCCTCAGACGGTACGGCGATCGGGAAAATCGCTTTGCCTACCTCCGTGAGACGCGTCAGAAGATCAACAATAAGCTGACCGCGCAACACGGTCAGGAGTACTACAAGGAGGCGAATGAACTTACTGCCGGAGTCAAAAATCGTGCCGGAAGAATCGAAACGGTGCAGCAACTGATTGAATCGGGAAAATCTGAGAGTGGAAAGCGCGCCACAGGGGAATGGAAGGCGAACGTGGAAGAGCTCAAGCAGGAACAATTGAGAGGTCTTGCCGTCGAGACCGATAAAGTTGTCGTCCAGGCAATCAATAATCCCCGTCGGGAAGTGAAGATGCAGGCCCTGAGTGCCCTGACGGATGAGGCGAAATTACTCTATATGCACTTCCGTGATCGTCCCCAGAATCTCAGCCGCATTGTGGAGCTGGAGGGGGCGGCGGTGAAATTGCTCGATCAGATTGCCGAAGATACCAGGCAGAACGTCAATCAATGCCGGCTTGAGAATGCGTCCCCCGAGCATTTCCGTGCGGCATTCAACGCCATGAAGACGGAGTTCGCCATGCTGACGCAGAGCCGGTGGTTCCAGCTAATGCAGCCCGCTCGTTCCCAAGAAATTCAGGCGGAGTCGGAATCCACGGACGGCAGGCTCATCAGTGTGGGTGGCAATGCGATTTTATATGCGATGCAACATCAATCCGTTGCGCAAATCGACTATGCATTGAAATTTCTGGATCTGATGGAGGAACGCATTCCTATCACCGCGCTGGCCGAGAATAGAATCTCGACAAGGGCGGCGTATCGGGATGTGCGTGGTGATCTCGCAAAAATGCGCGCTCAAAACGGGGAAACAGAGGGAGTGCTGAACGCAGAACGGCATGTGGAGGTGCAGGGTGTCATTGATACGGTCAGGGAGCACCTGCGTACCATTGGAACTGATTCCGCAGAAGCGAGGGATGAGCCGTATGGAAATGCAGCCGAAAGGAATAAACAATTGGAGATGTTGAATGCAGATAAGCGGAAATTGCAGAATGCCATTTCATCGGCTTCCGAAAAGCAGGTGGGGGCGATTAACGGTCTGATCACGCAGATTGATGATGCGATTCCTGCTTTCCTCAAGACGCCGCAAGAAAATAAAAAGATCTTCAAGGGCAACTTCAATCTCATGGTCGGGGAAATTCGCGGAATAGTGCAGACAATGCGACAGAAGGTTCCGTACCCGTCAGCGGAGGCGTATCGGGAACGCGTGAAGGCGAACAGGCAGACGCTTGAAAAGGCGCAAGGATATGTGGATGTCGCTGATGATTATGGCATTGCGAAGGCACAGGTTGAGGCGTTGAAAGAGCTGATGGCTGATCTTCAGGGGGTTGTCACCAGGGATCAAAATGTGATTGATACTTACAAGAGGGAGAGAGGGCATGATTCGTAAACGTGGTTGTGACATGATCTGAATGTGCGGGGATTTGCTTGCCCTTTCTTTTCTGAGCCCCTAAAGTGGGCGCACTTCACCGGAGTCTTTTCCCCGTTTTAGACGAACGACCAGAAAAGGCTGCGGTCTTTTTGTGGGAAATTTTCCCGACGCCCTACCCCCTATTCCTACCCCCTACCGTCATGCCCGCCCCGAAGATTTCCGCCGCCACCGATTCCTTTGATGCCGTCGCGCTGAGCGTGGCATCCCCCGAGGACATCCTCGCGTGGTCCCGCGGAGAAGTGACCAAGCCCGAGACGGTGAACTATCGCACGCAGCGTGCGGAACCGGACGGCCTCTTCTGCGAGCGCATCTTCGGACCCACCAAGAACTTCCAGTGTTTCTGCGGCAAGTACAAAGGAGTGCGGTACGCCGGTGTGATCTGCGAGAAATGCGGCGTGGAAGTCACGCGTTCCATCGTCCGCCGCGAGCGCATGGGGCACATCAACCTCGCCGTTCCCGTGACGCACATCTGGTTCCTCCGCAGCTCGCCCTCCCGCATCGGTCTTCTGCTCGATCTTCCGATCAAGACGCTGGAACAGATCGTCTACTTCGCCGCGTACATCGTCATCACGGTGGACGAGGATCTGAAGAAGGAGGGGGAGAAGGAGCTCGACGCGTCCATGGAGCAGCGCAAGGCGCAGGTGAAGCGCGAGTACGATGATGCCAAGAAGCAATTGCAGGAATCCAAGGCGACGCGCGCGCAGCTCGACGCGCTCGACAAGGAGTATGCGGACAAGTTCGAATCCCTGAAGCTGAATCATCGTGAGGCACTGGATGACATCCGGAACCTTCACACGGGCGCCGTGCTCTCCGAGCTCAAATTCCGCGAGGTGAACATGAAGTTCGGACATGTGTTCCGCGCCGGGACCGGCGCGGAATCATTGCGTGAGATCATCGCGGCAATCGATCTGGACCGCATGCTGGAGGATCTTCAGAAGGAGCGTACGCAGGCCAGCGGACAGCGCCTCAAGAAGCTCATGAAGCGCATGAAGCTCGTGACGTCGCTCAAGAAAGCGAACATCAAGCCGGAGTGGATGGTGCTTGCGCGACTGCAG
>JAQWAC010000002.1:0-46195 GCA_028707875.1 Candidatus Peribacteraceae bacterium
GTGGAGTGGACGTTATCCAATTATGGATGCGAAATCAGATGATTTATCTACATATTTTAATCAGAGTATGGAAATCGTTATTGACTCTTACGAATCTCTAAGATTCTCGATGGGCGCGGAGCGAAGGAGAAGGAGATCCACGGCGTTCCCGTCCGCGGCAAACTGGACAAGCTTGAGGAGATCATCAAGCAGGAAAAGATCACGCACATGATTCAGGCAAGCGGGCTCGAACAGACCCTGAACCTCCTGAGTGCCTGTCGGCACCACCGCATCACGTACATTCTCCTTCCGTCCGTCCTCGGCATCGTGGACCGCGACAAGCGCGTGGAGGATCTGGAAGGATACCCCGTCACCGTCGTCCGTCCCCGACGTTCCGAACTCCTGAGTTTCTTCCGATAACGCGATGCATGCATTTATTTTAGCCGGCGGATTCGCCACACGTCTGTGGCCCCTCACGGAACGCCGTGCAAAGCCGCTTCTGCCGCTTGCAGGCGAACCCATTATCAATCATCTCCTGCGGCATCTCTCGTGGGAAATCCCCATCACCATCAGTGTCAATGCGACGTTTGAAGCGAGCTTTCATAAGTGGAAGGAACGCGAACACCGCACAAACATCGAGATCGTCATCGAGGAATCGAAGAGGGACGACCAGAAGCTCGGGGCGCTGGGTGCCGTCGGACAATGGATCACGCACCACGGCATCACGGATGACATCCTTCTCCTTACGGGAGACAACTACTGCGGATTCTCCTTCCATGATTTCCTCAGCCACTTCACGGCCGGCACCCCCCTGATCGCCGCCCACAACATCGGGGATCTCGAGAAAGCCAAATCCTTCGGAACCATCATCCCCGCACCGGACAGTAAGACGGTGGAGGCGTTTGAGGAGAAGCCTCTCAAACCGCGAAGCACCCTCGTGAGCACCGGCTGCTCCGTCATCCCCGCCCCCCTCCTGCCGACCCTGGTGGAATTTGCACGCGAGCGACCGGACAACCTCGGCGGAATCTTCGAGGAATTCCTGCGTCGCGGCATTCCGGTTGAGTTCCGCGCCTATACGGATCTGTGGTTCGACATCGGTTCCTTCGAGGCGTACCTCGAGGCCAACCGCGCACTCGTCGGAGACAAACTGCTTCTGGGAAAGGATGCGACCAGCGAGAGAACGGATACGCACGGCACCGTGGTTCTCGGGCAACGCTCGGTTGTCCGCGATTCCACGCTCTCCAATGTGGTCCTCTTTGAAAATTGTACGGTGGAGGATTGCGTGCTTGAGGACTGCATCCTCGACGATCACTGCACGCTCAAGGGCATTGACCTCAACGGACAAATGCTCCGGGAAGGCACCGTATTGACACGCAAATAAGCCTGTGGTCGCGATTGCGCGCCTTCCTCTCCTTCCCTACACTCAGCGGGCCATGTTTCGCCGCCTTTTGCCTGTCGCGCTCTGTCTGCTCCTCATAAGTTGCGGATCATCCGCTCTGCACTTCACCCTGACCATGGATGTCAGTGATGCCGCAAAGCAAACGGAGCTCATGAATGCAAGCAAGAGAGTGGTGGAACGTCGTCTGGGCAGTCTCGGGACCAAGTCGACCGACCTGACCGTCGTCTCCGGAACGGGCGGAACGGCCTCATTGTCGTTCTCTCCGCAGGACGACACGGTGAAGGATGAGATCACAAAAGAACTCATCACGCCCTTCTCTCTGGAGATCATGCTCTTCACGGGGAAAGACAAGGAGAAGGACAAAGGCGATCTTTTCGTAGAGGAGCAGGGATGGTTCACCAAGACCGGCATTAATGAGAAAACCATCATTTGGGCGCAGGCAAGCAGGGATGAATGGGGGAAAGGGGAAGTGGAGTTGAATTTCACACCCGAAGGACACACGCTCCTCAATAAGACTTTCCGCGAGAATGTGGGAGGGCAGCTCGGACTCTTCGTGCGAGAACGTCTCATGTCGAAGCTCCTCATCGAGACGAAGGACCTTAAGGAAAATATCGTGATTGCGGGTATCCCTTCCCCGGATATTGCTGCTATCTTTGCCGACGACGTGAATACCGGTGTACACGTGACATTCTCTCTTCCATAAGCCTTTTTAAGTCCCATCCTTCCGTATGCAATCCAAACGCTCCTTCCTCTGGCCGATCCTCGTCGCCGTCATCGGCGCCTTCTTCCTCTTCGTCGCTCTTCCCGATTCATGGAAGGCATGGGCTCCCGGTTTCCTCCGGAGTCCGACCATTCACTTCGGTCTCGATCTTGTAGGAGGAACCCAACTGGATTTCCGCATTTCCGAGCAGGAAATGGATGACCAGATGAAGCGCATTCAGGCGGAAATCGACCAACTGAAGAATCAGAACGCAGATTCCCAGAAAATCGCGATTTTGGAGCAGCAGCTCCGCAGCACCGAACAGCAGAAAACCACCATTGTGGAATCGATCCGCACCGTCCTCGAGCGCCGCATCAACGCGCTCGGCGTGAGCGAGGCAGTGATCACCCCCTCTTACATGGGCACGGAGAAGCACCTCCTCGTGGAATGCCCCGGTGTCGTGGACATGCAGAAATGCATCGCAACGGTGGGAAAAACCATCCAGCTCGAATTCAAGGAGGAATTCACCGAAGCGACGGCTGAGTTTGAGAAGAGCGTGCACGACCGCGCCGATGCCGCCCTGAGACGGATCACGGTGAGCGGTTCCACTCTGAGCGTCGTGGGGCAGGATCTCGGCTCCACACTCGGCGTGGCCTACACGGACAAACAGTGGCTCATCAAGAGCGCCCTGCCGAAAGGCCTCGAGGGTGTCTGGAATCAGAAACCGGGCGTCGTCGTGAAGCGCGAAGGTTCCGTCATGGTCCCCGATCAGGATCAGAACGGAAATCCCATAGAAAAACCTGTTTCCGGCATCTTCCTGACCGAAGTCACGGAACCAAAGACGCAAACGGGCCACACGGTGAATGAGGCTCCCACGGCTTTCTCCCTCCTCGCGGAAGGGAAGAAGAATCGATCCTATATCCCCATGCTCGACACCGTTCTCGATGACAAAGTGGATGCCTCCATCAAGTCCACAATCCTCGCCATGGGCGCCGGAGAGCTGAAGATCGCCAACCTCGCCGACGGTTCTGCAGCATTGATCTTCCTCCGCGGGAATACGCCCGGTCAGGAGCAAATGGCGGCCAGTCACATTCTGATCTCCTACGCCGGAGCGACGGGAGCGGCCAAGACCGTGACGCGCACGAAGGATCAGGCACTCACCACCGTCCGAAAACTGAAGCAGGATATTGACGGAGGCGCCTCATTCGCGGAACTCGCGAAGAAGTATTCCGACGATACCGGCAACGCCTCCAAAGGAGGAAGCCTGGGAACGTTCGGCAGAAACGCGATGGTGCCCGCCTTCGAGGAGGCGGCCTTCGCCCTCCCGACGGGAGGCGTCAGCGACCCCGTGGAAACGCAATTCGGTTATCACCTGATTCGCGCCGATCAGGCGGTCACCAAAGCAGCCGACCGCGCCGCCTTCGACGAATTGCTCATCACCGGTACCGGAGCCGTCGTTGAGGCGGGAGGAGTGCTCGCAGACCTCAAAGCGGGCCGCGTGAAGAAGTTCGAGGATTCCATCGCTCTGCGTTCTCTCTTCTTCTCCCTCCTCCCCACAGGCTGGAAGGATACGACCCTGAACGGTAAGCATTTCCGCTCCGCAGGCGTGACACTCGATCCGACTTCTTCGCTCCCCATCGTGCAAATCTCGTTCGATGAAGAGGGTGCAAAACTCTTCCAGGAACTCACCAAGAAGAATGTCGGCAAGCGCATCGCCATCTTCGTCGGCGGCGATCTTGTCTCCGCCCCCATGGTCCAGTCGGAAATTTCCGGAGGAACCGCCATCATCACCGGCAGCGGCAACTTCGATGAGGCGCAGAATCTCGCACAGGACCTGAACACGGGTGCCATCCCCGCTCCGATCTACCTCTCGGGTCAGAACACCATCGAGGCGACGCTCGGAGGCGAGGCGCTCCGCACCTCCCTGAAGGCCGCCCTCATCGGCGTCGTCATCCTGATGCTCTACATGATCCTGATTTACCGGTTCCTCGGCTTCCTGGCCGACGTTGCTCTGAGCATCTATGCTCTGCTCTTCCTTGCGATCCTCAAGCTCCCGCTCCTCCTTCTCACCAGCCAGTATATCGTCCTCACGCTCGCAGGCATGGCCGGTATTATTCTCTCCATGGGTATGGCCGTGGACGCGAACGTGCTCATCTTTGAACGCATCAAAGAGGAATTGCGCAAAGGAAAATCCATTTCCACTTCCGTCACCATCGGCTTCAAGCGGGCATGGCCGAGTATCCGCGACGGAAATGCCTCGACGCTCCTCACCTGTCTGATTCTGTTTATGATCGGAACCTCCATCGTCCGCGGATTCTCCGTGACGCTGAGCATGGGAGTTTTGATGTCCATGTTCACCGCAATCACAGTCACGCGCTGGCTGATCGAGAAAACCTCGCATCTCTCCATCGTACAGAATACGTACTTCTTTGTGGGCATCCGCACGGAGAAGAAGCCGATTGAGCCTTTCCATGCCTGATCTCCTCACTATCGAGAATCTGGAACTCCGGACCCGCATAGGGCTCCCGGAGGAGGAAAGGGCGAAGGAGCAGCGTGTCCTCGTGACTGTTGAGCTGTCACTTGCGACCACGCAACACCATCACGACGATCTGGAGCAGAGCATCGATTATGCCTCCGTCGTGGAGAGCGTGCTGGAGCTGGCGAAAACCGAACGCAGAACCATGGAGTTCTTCGCCGAAGAGATTGCCGCACTGATCCTGAAAAAATTCCGCGCCAAGAGTGTCTGCGTCACTGTGAAAAAATTCGCTCTTCCGGGAATCGATCATGCGTCGTTCACCGTGACACGACCATAGCCACTGTCTTCATCGGCATCGGCTCGAACATTGATCCGGAGAGGAACATGGAACGGTGTGCAGGACTGCTGCGCAAACAATGGCCGGACATCCGCTTCTCCTCCGTCTATCGTTCCGCCCCGCAGCTCGTGGCGAATCAGCCGGCTTTCCTCAACGCCGTGGCGCGGTTCGAAACGGAAGAGGATCCCGATACGGTCTTCCGGAACATGCAGGTGATCGAGCGGATGCTCAAGAAAGATGTCCCCTATCGCTACGGCCCCCGCACGATCGACCTCGACCTGCTGCTCTATGATGACCCGAAACTCGACGCGCCGGGAATCGTGCTTCCGCACCCGAAAATGGAGGAACGACGCTTCGTTCTGGAACCGCTCTGCGAACTCACGGATGAGCCCCGATGGCATGAAATCCTCAAGAAAACCCTCGATCAACCCTGCGAGAAGACCGACATCGTCTTATAATCGGACTGCCATGGAAAACCTGTACCGCGACCTGCTGAAGAAGATCGGCGAGAACCCCGACCGCGAGGGGCTGAAGAAGACGCCGCGGCGCTGCGAGGATGCTATGAAATTTTTGGCGTCCGGCTATGGACTCTCGTTGGAGAAAGTCGTGAACAATGCCCTCTTCAAGGCCGATACCGACGGCATGATCATCGTGAAGGATATTGAGTGCTACTCGCTCTGCGAGCACCACATGCTGCCGTTCGTCGGCAAAGTGCACGTGGGCTACATTCCGGATAAGAAGGTGATCGGTCTCAGCAAAATTCCGCGCGTCGTGGACATGTTTGCGCGCCGCCTGCAGACGCAGGAGAGACTCGGCCAGCAGATCTGCGATGCGTTGGAAAAAGTCCTCAAACCCAAGGGTATCGGCGTCGTGATCGAGGCCAGCCACTTCTGCATGATGATGCGCGGCGTGGAGAAGCAGCATTCCACCGCCGTCACCAGCCACGTGAAAGGAACATTCCGGAAGGATCCGCGCACACGACAGGAATTCTTAAGACTTGTTGGAGCCTAGTGAGGATGTCATCCTGAGTTCGTCGAAGGATGACGTCCGATGTCATGGTTCGACGAACTCACCATGACATCTTAAAGACAACGTTAAGCAGCCAGAGCCACACGGTTCTTCCTGGCTTCCAGAGCCTTAAATTGTCCTTTCCTGACCAATTCCCGATCCGCTGCATCCATCGTGAGATTCTGCGCGATGGACCGGTATTCATCGGAGAGAAAATCGATGCGACTTTGCACACTGATGGCGGCCGCCTCGCGGATTTTGCGCGCATCGAATTTTTGCGAGCCGATCGTTATCTCTCCGGCGTCCGCGACGGAAGATTGCTTCGTGTGCTCCTGCTCATGCAGGAGAATATCTCCCGCCTTCTTCTTGTCGACGATCTTCCCGCCGTCGAAAGTGATCTTGGCGGGATCCACTCTGATCACCGATGAATCAAGTTGTGCCTCCCCCGCCGTATTTCCCTCGAGTTTTTTCAGCCCCGAGGATGATCCCTTGAATACATCACCGACATCCTGTGCCGCCTCCTCCAGGTTCCTGGCCGTATCTTCCCGCTCTTCCGGAGAAGCATGTTCCAAAACTTCCGCGACCTCTCCGCGCGTTTTCTGAATTTCCGCCCCGCGAATTTCCTTGGCCCGCTCGCGCAGCTCCCGTGCCAACTCGTCCGCCGACCGTTCAACGGATGACTCGGTGACGTCATCGTAGAGAGTCCGTGCGTGATCAATGGATGCCATATACGCACATCGTGACGGAGAAAATCACCCCGACCAACCACTCTGCGCGCGAAATTCCTTAATTCTCCAAAAATGGCTTCACCAAGCAATTATTTTTGTGTCTTCCAAGTCACTTGCGACGTTCGTACACCAGAAAAGTGAAGGGGAATCGATGCTCACTGTCCGCTTCATGATCTTCGCGGCTCACTTCGATCCATTCCTCCGTCGGAAACTCCGGAAAAAAGGTGTCACCTTCACTCTCCGTATGAACACGCGTCAAATAGACACGATCCGCGGTCGGAAGCGCTTGCGCATAAATCTGGCCGCCCCCGATGATAAAGGCCTCCGCCTCCCCGCCTTTTTCCGCACATTGAAGAGCATCCTGAAGAGAGACAACCGCCTCGCAGCCTTCGATCTTCAGATTCGCATCGCGGGTGATGATGATGTTCCTGCGCTTCGGCAGCGGATGCCCGATGGATTCGAACGTCTTCCGCCCCATGATCACCGCATGCCCTTTCGTCGTTTCGCGGAAGTGCTTCATATCGAGAGGCAAATTCCAGAGGAGCTGATTATTGGCGCCAATGGCACCATTCTCCGCAACGGCGACGATGAGGGAGAGGATCATACGGCGATGGGGGCTTTGATGGACGGATACGGGTCATAGCCGGTGATCTCAAAATCTTCAAACGTGAAATCAAAGAGATCATGAACGGCAGGATTGAGCTTCAGCTGGGGCAAAGAACGCGGTTCCCGCGCAAGTTGCTCCCGCGTCTGATCGAGGTGATTGATATACAGATGTGCATCACCGAGTGTATGAACAAAGTCCCCCACCTTGAGGTCGCAGACCTGCGCGATCATGTGCGTGAGGAGCGCGTACGACGCGATGTTGAAGGGCACCCCGAGGAAAATATCGGCGCTGCGCTGATAGAGCTGGCAACTCAATTTCCCGTCCGCGACGTAGAACTGAAAGAGACAGTGACACGGAGGAAGCGCCATACGGGGAATCTCCGACACATTCCACGCGCTCACGATGAGCCGCCGCGAGTTCGGATTGTTGCGGATCTGATCCAGAAGCATCGTGATCTGATCGTAATTCCTGCCATCGGCCCCCGGCCAACTGCGCCACTGATGACCGTACACGGGCCCAAGTTCCCCCTGCGCATCCGCCCACTCGTCCCAGATCGTCACGTTGTTCTCGTGCAGATATTTGATGTTCGTTTCGCCCTTCAGAAACCACAGAAGCTCGTGAATAATGGAGCGGGTATGCAGCTTCTTCGTGGTGAGGAGCGGAAATCCCTGACTCAAATCAAACCGCATCTGGTAGCCAAAAACAGAGAAAGTCCCCGTCCCGGTCCGGTCATCCTTCTTGGTTCCCGTTTCGAAGACGTGCCGGAGAAGATCGAGGTATTGGCGCATGGACGGACATCATACAGGAAACATCCCGACTCCATCAGGTTTTTCTTTCATGCTTTGAATATCTCCATGCCATTTCAAAGATCTGCCGTTGGGTTTCCGCCACTTCCTTGCTCTCAATGATCACCCCGAACATGTTCTGCGGGGACCCGAAGGAGCAGATCGCCACCTTGTGATCGTAGATGTTGATCTCGTTCGTGAAATCGAAGTCTTTGGCGGGAACCAGACGGATCTCACGCAAGCGTTTTTTATCCTCGCCATGCACTTTGCGTCCCGCTTCATCGTCCGGCGCGATACCCCTCAGATGAATCCCCTGTTTCACGCGTTCGCCGACATATTCTTCGTCATAATCGGGCCAATACGTGCGCACCACTGCGGAGTTCGCGAAGTTCAGGAGCTCGCTCTTGGCGGTAAACGTGTCCTCATAGACCCGCCGGATTCCCTCCCAGCCCTCGAAATAGCGTACGACGGGCCGACGATGATCTTTGCCCTGCAAAGAGCGCAATTCCGGCAACACACGTGAGAGCGCATCGGCATTCTTCCGCGCTTCGATGGAG
Source organism: Candidatus Peribacteraceae bacterium (assembly GCA_028707875.1). GTDB lineage: Bacteria > Patescibacteriota > Gracilibacteria > Peribacterales > Peribacteraceae > JAQWAC01. The sequence continues at coordinate 8,577 of JAQWAC010000002.1, forward strand.
AGATGTTCCGGCGGCACGGGCATGTACCACTTGGCGCTCGCTTTCTTGATAACGGTCACAAGCCCGCGCCGCGCAAGCCCCTCCAGCGTGTTATACGCCGTGATGCGGTTCATCTTCGTCGCCTTGGCATAGTCGGAAGCGGGCGCGGAGCGGAGTTCCAGACCTGCGAGATAGAGGGACGCCTCTTTTTCATCGAGACCGACCGACCGGAGAATGTGAAGATGATCTGTGGCCATACCTGACGAGAGTAGCAAGATGTAATTCATTTGAACAACAGAATGTCCGCGAAAGAAATCATGCGCGACTGTTCGCCCCTCCCGATCATCCCCGGAAGCGGGAACCGCCCGATCCTGTTCAAGTGTTCAACGGGCGAACTCTCTGATCGGGAAGAGGAAAAACCGGTTGTGGAGATGCGCCGGATCCGTCACACCATGCGCATTGTTCTCCACCCCGCTCTCCATGCCTTCCGCCACTGCCGAGAAAAGAATCGTGCGCCCCGCTCCTTCCCTCGCCGGACAACCGGATCCGTCCGATCTTGTCTCCTGGGCGGGGAAGTGCGGCTGCACCGTCGCCGATCTCACCTTCGTGGATGTCCCCGGAACGCTCCAGCACCTGAGCAAGCCCATCCGTGAGCTCCGAAACATGCTGGACGACGGGGCGGGATTCGACGGCTCCAGCATCCGCGGATTCAGGCAAATCCAGGAGTCGGACATGCTCCTCCGCCCCGATCCCGCAACGGCGATCCTCGACCCTTTTACCGCCGCACCGACCCTGAGCATGCTCTGCGATGTCACCGACCCCGTGACGGGAAAGCTCTACGACCGCAGCCCGCGTACCATCGCCAGGCAGGCAATGGAGTACCTGCGAAAGAGCAACATCGCCGACCGCGCCTACTTCGGCCCCGAGGCGGAATTCTTCATCTTCGATCATGTGAGTTACGAATCCGGCGCGGAAGGCGCCTCCTACCGCATCGACAGCAACGAGGCGACGTGGAATTCGGGAATGCGCAACGGCACGCCCAATCTGGGCTACACCATCCGCCACAAGGAGGGATACTTCCCCGCTGCACCGGCGGACACGCAGCAGGATATCCGTGCAGAGATGGTGGCGGAGATGGAACGCGCGGGAATTTCCGTGGAGGCATTTCATCACGAGGTCGCCACGGCGGGACAGGCAGAGATTGACATGGTGTTTGACGAACTCCTCCCCATGGCCGACAAGCTCATGCGGTACAAGTACATCGTCCGCAACGTGGCGCGACGACACGGCAAGACAGTCACCTTCATGCCCAAGCCGATCTTCGGGGATAACGGCTCGGGGATGCACACGCACCAAAGCCTGTGGAAGGACAATAGGCCGCTGTTCGCCGGCAACGGGTATGCCGGTCTGAGCACGATGGCGCTCCACTACATGGGGGGCCTCCTGAAGCACGCCCGCGCCCTCTGTGCACTCTGCAACCCAACCACGAACAGCTACAAGCGGCTGGTTCCGGGCTTCGAGGCGCCGGTGAACTTCATCTACTCGGCACGGAACCGCTCCGCCGCCATCCGCATCCCCATGTACTCCGGGAACCCCAAGACCAAGCGCGTGGAGTTCCGCTCCCCCGATCCCGCCGCGAACCCCTACGTCGCCTTCGCGGCGATGCTCATGGCCGGCCTTGACGGAGTCCTGCACGAATATTCGCCGGGCACGCCCACGGACAGGAACCTCTACGAGATGAGCGGGGAGGAACTGAGCAAAATTCCACATGCTCCGGGAGACTTGGGTGAAGCATTGGACGCATTGGATGCCGATCATGCCTTCCTTCTGGAAGGAGACGTTTTCAGCGGGGAATACATACGCGACTTCGTGACACGGAAGCGCGAGGAAATCGCGGACGAAGCCAAGCGGCCCACGCCATCGGAGTTCTATCGTTACTTCGATATTTAGTCATCGGGGTTCACGAACCTCGGCAACAGAAGAAAAAAATCTCACATACAGAAACAGCACAAAAAACAGAAGATTAGCTGCCTCAAAGCTCGTCTCTTGGGCAATGGGTACTATTAGGAGGGTAAGGGTGGTTTGGAGGGGGTAGGAAACCGAATAAGGTCCCCTCCTCCTCCAAAAGAGATGAGTTGAGCAACAGCCACAAGAAGCGGATCAGGATCTCGACAAATCCCCCTTCCCCATCTCCAACGATGACGGACACTGCTTCCGGAACACACACTTCTCACACTGCCGGTTCTTTGCCGTGCAAACCGCCCGCCCGTGACTGATGAAGAGCGCGTTCATGCGTCCCCATTCCTTCCGCGGATAAAACTCCATGAGGTCGCGCTCGATCTTCCCCTGCGTCTTGTGCCGCGTCAGCCCGAGCCTGCGGGCCAGCCGCATCACGTGCGTGTCCGTGGCAATACCTTCGTTCTTATTGAATGCCCCGTACAACACGATGGCAGCCGTCTTGCGACCCACACCCGGAAGATGCACCAGTTCCTCCATGGTTCGCGGGACTTTGCCCTGATGTTTCTCAAGGAGAATTCTGCATAACTCCTGAATGTATCTGGCTTTCGCGCGGAAGGTGCCGCAGGAGTGAATGACCTGCTCCAGTTCCCTCCGCGGAATGCGCACATAGTCCTGCGGATTCCGCAGCTTTTTGAAGAGCGATTGCGTGACGATATTCACGCGCTTGTCGGTGCACTGCGCGCTGAGAATCGTCGCCACCAGAAGGTCCAAAGGGGTCTTCCAGTTGAGGAAAGAACGCGGCGGACGGTAGAGCCGCTTGAGAGCCTGCAAGATGATTTCGGGGCGAAGACCGATACGCTTCATAATGACAGTATGACCAGCGGTACCACCCGAAGAAAGAGCATCCAACGAAAACAATAGGAAAGATTTTTGTCGCGAAGCGCGGGTCTTGCGGGTCCCGCGCTGGAGCGACACATTTTGAGGAAGGGTGGGCCCGCGGGAGGGACACCAGGGGTGGCCATCCCGCGATAGCAGACGAGTCAAGAGAACTGATCTGGCAGAGATGATTTTTTCCTCCTATAGTCGCGCCCCATGCTTCCCGCATTCACCGTCTTCGACGTGGAAACAACAGGCCTCGACCCCCACCGGGGACATCGTGTTATTGAAATTGCCGGTGTGCGTATCGAAGGCGGGAGAATCCTCGAGGAACAGGCCTTCGTGGAGCTCGTGAATCCCGAGCGTACCATCCCGTGGGAAGCAAAACAGGTCAATAAGATCTCGGATGAAGACGTGGCTGCCGCCCCGACCATCGATCAGGTGCTCCCCCGCTTTCTCTCGTTTGCCCAGAACTCCATTCTCTTCGCCCACAATGCGGAGTTCGACATGGGCTTCCTGCATGCGGAGAAGGAGTGCTGCTGGGGCTACGTGGATCTGCCCGAGTGCCTCTGCACGATGAAGCTCAGCCAGTCGCTCTTCCCGCACGAATTCAGACACAACCTCGATGTGGTGAGCCAGCGTCTGCAGCTCACCATGCCCGCCGCACGTCACCGTGCGCTTCCGGATGTCCTGCTCACGGCACAGGCGCTCCTGAAAATGATCGAGAAGGGAAACCTGCAATCGATTGATGATCTGCGAAAGCGCGCCGGCATCAGGAAACTCGTGGCTTGAAACGTCATTCGATGGATTTCAGCCGTCTGCGCGTATGCCGGCCGACTTTGCGTAAGTCCTCCATGATGTCGGCTTTGCCGGCCTTTTCCGGATGATCGATGCGTTTGAATGTGGCCTTCCCCTCATCCATTCGACCATGGAAAACGGAGGAAGCGGGAGAAGTCGCCTGCGAGAAACGATCTCCGTGAACGCGATGCGTCGCAGCCTTTCTCCGCAAAAGAGTGTCTTGTTGCCGGACATCGTCATTACTTCTTCGCGTGAAGAACGAGCGAAGATACTGAGAGATGGCATGCCAGTTCCATGAGGATGATTCACCGGAACGATCACCCTCCGATCCCCGCCGACGATCATCCTGATGATCTGCCTGAGTTGAAGATCGCACCGGGCGCTTATCAGGGGGAAAAACCGTTGAACGATCGCCGTCCGGAGAGACACTGTGAGAGGAAGATGTTCTTCCGGATCCGGCATCGGAAGAATGTCGCTCCTGCTCCTCCCGTCGCGATTCTGCCTGATCGCCGCGATTCCGCTCCGCGCTCCGAACGGTGGAAAAATCTTCCGACCGATCTCCGGCCGAACGCCGTTGCTGCGTCTCACGGCGCGTCACATCTGCCCGATAACGCGATGCCATGCTTTCTTCCCTGGAGATTCGCTGACGATCATTTCGACTGATCTTCTCATCATGCGATGTCGCGGAATGTTTCTGTGAATCGGAAGCCAACCTTTCACTGTCGTCCTGCGAAGATTCGCGTGACACGGATGAATATTCCCCGCCAACATCGGTTGAACGACGTTTTTGCGCCTCCTGCTGCCCGGCAATCTTTCGACCGTACGACGGTGTTCCCTCCTCCGACGACTGTCGGGAGGCACCGACACGCTGTTGTTCGGAAGCGGATCCGGACGAATGTCTGCCGGAGAAGAGCGCTGTCCCACTGTGCTCTCCGCGTGATGCTTTGTGCGCTCCGGAGGAATCATTCGACCGATCATTTCCGGAATGGAGATCTTCTCTCTCCTGCGGCTTCATCTTCGCACGATCCGTCCTGTCTTCATTCGCATCACGTCTGCGGGCCGGCGCAGCGAAGAGGAGTGCGGGAAGAACCCGCCGTCGGAAACGTCCGCCGGATTTCTCTTCTTCCTGCGAAGACTTGTTGCGATTTTCTTCGCGTTGATCCCGACTTTCGGCCTTCCGTGAGAATGGAACGAGCCACCACGATGTCCGGGATCCGGAGGATGATCGTGTCGGGGCTCTCTGATTTTCCCGTGACTCCGAAGGTTCAAAGCGACGAACGAACCACCGGCCGATGCCCGAGAAAAACGCTTTCGCGTTCCTGAGGATTCTCCCCGCGACATCGGAGATCTGCCAAAAAAGCTGCCTGAAGAAGCGGAGAATGACGGCGAAAGACCCGCGCAGGAAGTCCGCTGTACGCGAGAAAAATGATCTGAGGAACCGCGACACACTCTCGAGCTCACGACGCAGTCCGACTTTTCTGAGGAGCTTCTCCGTATTCCGGGAAGCACGACCGAGAACTTCTTTGAACTGCCGGAAGAGTATCGTGCACTGTTTCCAGAGCCATTGAAGAGCCTGTCCGCACAGAATGAAAATCCCGTAGAGAATGGCGGGAACCGCCAACGCAATCCGGCCAAGAACAAAAAGGAATCCTCCGAGTGCGAGCAGCGGCGAAATGAGAATGCCGCCGAGGATGGCGGGGAGCATCGAATCGCCGTCCGAACTCTTCGCCCCCTTCTTATCCTCCGCGAAATCCATCCCGAGGATCGCCCAAAAGATGAAGATGAAGCAGATGAGGGAGAGGGCTTGGTACATCTATATACTATTCTATTATATTTTGTCAATTTGTCAATATTCCTCGAATCCTTCATAGGGAGCATCGTTTTCAATATCCTGAAGATGCCGTATACTCTCCTTGCCTCCCATGACAGCTCTCCCCGTCATCACCGGCGCCCAAAACCCCATCCTCCGTCGCAAGACGGCGAAGGTCCCCAAGGTGACGAAAGCGATTCAGAAATTGATCGCCGACATGCGGGAGACAGTGAAGCACGAAGACGGTGCCGGACTGGCCGCCCCGCAAGTCGGGGAATCCCTCTCCCTCTGTCTCGCCATGATCGACGGAAAAATGACCGTGCTCATCAACCCGAAGATTCTCCGGAAAGGGAAGGAGACGGACAGGCAGGAGGAAGGATGCCTGAGTCTTCCCGGTCTCACCGTCGTGGTGGAACGCCCCGTCGATATCACCCTGAAGTTCACGGATGAGAAAGGGAAGGAACAGGAACGCCGTCTCTTGGACTACAACGCACGCGTGGCCCAGCATGAGATCGATCATCTGGAAGGACGGCTGATCATAGACTATTCCTCCACTCCGCTTCGTCCTTAACACAACTCATTAGTTCTTTTCTGAGCCGCTTGCGCGCCACATGCAGACGTCTTTTGATCGTTCCTTCCGGAGCCCGGAAATCATCTGACATTTCTCGGAGGCTCCTGTGCCGGAAATAGAATGCTTCGAGCGTCTCCCGATCCGTTGTTTTCAATCTCAGAAGAGCGGCCCGCAATTGCCCCCGACGATCCTGACTGATCATATGGGCAACGGGCTGCTGCTCACGTGCATGAGGAGGAGAGACTTCGGTATCCAGCTCAACCTCCGATCTCTGGTGATGTTTGCGCTTCCATGTATTCACTGCGACCCTGCGGAGCAGCGTGGTAAGCCAGCTGCGGAAGGCATACGGATCGCGCAGCTGATCATGCTTCTCCAGAATCCGAACCCATGCATCCTGCGCGAGATCCTCCGCCTTATGCGTGTCAATACCGCCGAAGTTGTGCAGGAAATAACCGATCATCCACGGGTTGTAAGCTCGTACAATTGCATCCCGGTCCTCCCCGCTGCGGAACGCCTCAAAAAGCGCGGCAGCCAGACGCCTCTCTTGATCGGGAATCTTCTGCCGGGCGGGAGCGTCCGTGATTGAAATATCCTGAGACTCCATAGAGTAACTCTAAACATTTATTTAAATATGTCAATAATTCGGAATTTGCCTCAGGAATTTGCGAAAGAACCATGGGAAACGGTACTCTTCCCACGTGCCAACAGAACTTGAAGCAGTCATCGGCCTGGAGGTTCATGCCCAGATGAACACGAAGACGAAGATGTTCTGCGGGTGCGATAATGATGCCTTCGGCAAAGCGCCCAACGTGACGGTCTGCCCCATCTGCATGGGCCATCCGGGCACGCTCCCTGTGCCCAACAAGGAAGCGGTGGAGAAGGCGGTGCGGGCATCGCTGGCCATCCGATGTGCGATTCAGCCGTCCAGCCACTTCGACCGCAAGCACTACTTCTACCCCGATCTTCCGGCGGGTTTCCAGATTTCGCAATACGACTTCCCTCTCGCCAAGGCGGGGCTCGTCGAGTATGACATCACGGATGCGAGCGGAAAGATTACGGAATCGCGCCGGTGCCGCATCACGCGACTCCATATGGAGAACGATGCCGGCAAACTCACGCACCGCGGGGACCGAACCCTCTGCGACTACAACCGTGCCGGTACCCCGCTCATGGAAATCGTGACGGAACCGGATCTCACGTCCTCCGACGATGCCGTGGCATTCGCACAGGAGCTCCGGCGCATCCTCATCTCCGTCGGTGCGAGCAATGCCGACATGTTCAAGGGAATGATGCGCTTTGATGCGTCGATCTCGCTCAGGGAAAAGGGAACAAAGAAGCTCAATCCGCGGAGTGAAATCAAGAATCTGAACTCCTTCAAGTCGCTCGAGAAAGCCCTGCAGTACGAGCAAAAACGGCTCACGAAGCTCTGGGAGAAGGACGGCGGACCGCTCAAAAACGACATCACCGTGGGATGGATGGATGACGAGGAGAAGACGCGCATGCTCCGCGACAAGGAGACCGCCGATGACTACCGGTACTTCCCCGAGCCGGATATCCCGCCGATGAGCTTTGACCCGAAGTGGGTGGAGAAACTACGCGCGAGCCTGCCCCCGCTCCCGCGCGAGGAGAAGAAGAAGTTTTCGTCGCTGGGACTCACCGAAGCAGAAGCCACTCAACTGAATGATGATCCGACCCTCCGCGGCCTCTTCGATGCCGTATACGCCAAGACGAAAGATGCCAAGCGTGCCTCTTCGCTCGTCATCACGCAGCTGAAAGGCTTTCTGGGAGCGCAGAACAAGCCCGCGGAGGAAGGACCCGATGCCAAGGCGCTCCTTGCGCTCGTGGAGGCAATCGACTCCGGCACGATCTCCGCCAATGCGGGAAAGGAGGTGCTGGAACTGATGGTGGGAACGGGAAAATCCCCCGACGCAATCATCACCGAGAAAGGCATGAAACAAATCTCCGACGATTCCGCGATCGAGGCGCTGGTGGACAAGGCGGTCGCCGCGAACCCGCAGGCCATTGAGTCCTTCAGGAGCGGCAAAGTCGCCGCCCTCGGAGCGATCGTGGGATGGGTGATGAAGGAATCAAAGGGACAAGCAAATCCTGGAAAAGTACAAGAAATTCTCCACAAGAAAGTTAAGTAGAAAAGGGACAGGGCACGGTGGTCGCGAACGACAGTGCCATGAGAGAAAAACCGCGAGGTTTGTCTCTCATGATTATACCTTCCTCATATACGCCCCCGTCTCCGTATTCACCTTGATTCTGTCCCCTTCCACGATAAACAGCGGAACGTTCACCACCAGACCGCTCTCCAGTGTGGCGGGCTTGGTGCCGCCGGTGGCGGTATCTCCGCGCACTCCCGGCATCGTTTCCTTCACCAGCAGATCCACCGTGGACGGGAGCTGAATCCCGATGGGCTTATCATCAAACATCAGAGCATCCACCTCCCCGCCGTCCACCAGATACTGCGCCGCATCGCCCAGTGTTTCTTTGTCCAGAAAGAACTGGTCGTAGTCCTGCAAGTCCATGAAGGTGAACTGCTCTCCGTCGTTGTAGAGGTACTGCACGCGACGATGGCTGATGTCTGCCGGTTCGATCTGCTCACTCCCCTGAAAGTTTTTGGGAATCACGGCGCCGGTTTTCAGATTTTTCAGTTTGCACTGCATGTTCGCCTTGCTCTGGCTCTTGCGCCCGAATTGTGACGAGAGGATGAGATAGGGAACCCCATCAATCTGAATGGCACGGCCGGGCTTGAGATCGGTAATAATGTACATAATGACGCCGAAGTGTGGCTGATGGAGGGAGATGGCGTCAAGAAAACGCAGAAGAAAGCTGTAAGCAAGCCTCAGGGCATAACAACAGAGGCCATGTAAAAGGTTTGTTCAAGGCTTTGGGCCGATGGCTTACAGCTTCGTTCCCCCCGTGTTCTTCCAGCTCAATTTGATGATTTCCTGCCTCACCTTTTCGGGGAAAGATTCGGGTCCGTCCGGCAGCGCGAAGTAGAGCCGTCGCAGGATACGCCCCTGATCGGCACTTCCCTCGAGTGCACGAAGTTCTCTCATAAACTGATTGATGCGGGGCTGAGTCAGATGATACACGAAGATGCGCTCCTTGATGCCCGCGACAATAGCCTGCACATCGGTCTCACTCAAAGTCGGCACACTCTCATCCGGCGGGAGGAACGCGGCGATCTCCTGACGGACCGCAGGATCGATCGCCTGCGCATCAGTGAGCTGTTCCTGCTTCTCAAGAGACAGCGCAAGCATTCCCAGTGCCGCATTCGCTTCCTTGCGCACGTCCGACGTGAGATCGGAACCGCTGCCGCGCAGGATGGCAAGCTGCGGTTCAAGCTCGGACCACATGCCCTCCACCCCCTTCACGTTGCCGCTCTCCACGGCCTGTGTGAGCACCGCGAGCGCATCGAGGAGCATGCCCCCCTGCACGTCCTCTTCCTTTGCCGGACTGTCGGAAAGAGCCGAACTCGTTTCGAGTACGACTTTCTTGATGATGTATCCTTCGTCGCCCGGAAGAGCCGCGGCCACCTCGCCGGTCGTCTGCACCACGGACTGCCGCAGAAGGAACTGTGCGAGCGTTCCGTCGCCGGATCCCGTCGCGAGGGCGAGCAGCGTGGAACGATACTCCTGCAGCGGAAGGGCGACTGCCCCCGTCTGTCCGGTCGCAATGAGCGCGGCCGCCTCCGTAAGGCGGGTATCGGCGTACTGGATTTGTTTCTGGAGCTTGGCCTCTTCTCCGAGCGTGAGAAACAGATCAACCGCCTCCACCGCACGCTTCATCGAATAGAGACCGGACGTGGGGAGAATCCCCGCACGATCGGCAAGACGCGACTGCTGCAGAGCGGCGATTTCCTGACGATGCACGGCATCTCTGGAAAGATTTTCGCGGACCCACGGATCATTGAAGCGTGCATCGGGCATCTTCTTCGCCACAAGGGACCTCCCCTCGGAAAGCTGCGTCCACTCACCCGTGATGAGCGTGGCCTCCTCCCCGTCATGTGTCACACGCGCCCGCCGGTCGAAGATCTCCACTTTTACCGTTTCGCCCTGTGCCATCGAAATGCTTCCTTCGTTCACCGTCACGAGCCCCGTATGCGTCTCCATCGTGATCCCCCGCAGATTCGCCGGAACCAACCCCTGCACCCACGCTCTGCCGGAAGAGAGCGTGACAGTCGGGACGAGTTCGGAAGCGGGCTCAAGACGATCGGAAATATCGTTCAGAACAAGCAGCGTGTTGCTGTCCATGCGGATCACACCGTCGTCTCCGAGCACGATCGTCGCCTGCCCGTCCTCCGTTTTGATCGTCATTCCCGCCTTGAGCACAAGCTCATCGTTGAGCGGCTGCCACAGCTCATCCATCAGAAGATAGACATCACCGTGCGTCGGCAGCAGTGTCGCCTGCGATTCGGCGATCGACTGGGGCGCCAGAAGAAAACGCGGGCTCAGTTGCACCACGAACGCGATGAGCAGAACAGCCGTCACCCACTTGAAACCGCGAAAGAAAGAAGATGTTTCCTCGATGGGCCGGAGCCGCGGAAGCAGACGCTGCCAGAGGGAAAGACGAAGACCGTCCGCCGCCTCCACCAGAGATTTCAGATCGGAAAGAACGGTATGTGCCGTCGGTTGGAGTGAATGAATGATGCGCTCCCAGATGACCTTCTGCGCATCGGCGGGAGGTGTGAGTTCGGCACGAACGGAACGCAACGCTTCGGGCGCGGCGATGCGCGATTGAAGTCGCATACGCACGCGATCCTGCGCACCCTCGGAAGGGGTCGCATCATCACGCAGCCGGCGGAGGAGGTCCTCTGCGGACATAGTCACATAAGGTAAAACGGCTGAGGGAGGCTTCTGTTACAGGATTCCACGCGTTTCGGGGGGAAGGAGAGATTCAAGCTTCTCCAAAGCACGGAATTTGAGCACACGAACGGCTCCCTCACGCATTTTGAGGGTATGGGCGATTTCGCTGTGAGGCATATCCGCCATGTACGAGAGGAGGAGAATATCCCGATATCGTTTCGGCAGCTCGTCCATCGCTTTTCGCACGATCCGGAGGAGATCGGCGCGCTTCACGCGGTCATCGGCATTGTTCATCGAATCGGGATCGCCCATCTCCTCGGGCACCTCCACCGTCTCCTTGCGGGCACGGAAAGTGTCGATTACTTCGTAGCGCGCGATGCGGAAGAGCCACGCTCCGAAGGGCACGCCCTTGCGCTCCTGATAGGTATGCAATTTCTCCCACACCTTCACGAAAATATCCGAGACGATGTCCTCGGCCAATTCACGATCAAAGCGGAACGCCACATACCGGTACACCTGCGGGAAGAAGAATTCGTAGAGTCTGCTGAAAGCATCCGTGCTCCCCTCCTGCGCTTGACGCACAAGACCCAAGATCTCCGGTTCATTAAGTTCAGAAGATGCCATGGAGGTGCGAAGTATAGCGGAATAGACGCAAGGATCCTACGTTCTGCGCACAATTCCTTAATTCATTCTTAATCGCATTACCCCCATTCAATCGTCGCCGGCGCCCTTCGACTCCGCTCAGGACCCCCGCTCTATTCCCATTCAATGGTGGCGGGGGGTTTACTGGTGAGGTCGTAGAACACCGCATCAATGCCCGTGAGACTCAGGATGCGTCCCGTCATATCCTTCAGGACATGCTCCGGCAACGAAGAGGCTCGTGCCGTCATCGCCTCCTGCGATTCCACCGGCCTCAGCACGACGGACTGACCACCCGCATTTTCGCCGAAGGGCAGGAGCACCACCGGGAACTGCCAGATTTTTTCGTAGAGACCGGCGCGCCGCATCTCCTCTGTCACGATCGCATCCGCCTCTCGCAGAAGATCGGCCCGCTCCCGCGTGAGGAAACCCGGCGAGAACGTGAACGGCCGCGGCTCAGTCGACGAAGTGCAGAGCAGGACACGATTGAATTCGCGGTGTGCGTTTGGAATTTCCGTGGCGAGCCGCCACAATTCTTCCGTGACGGCGAAAGGATTCTTGGAATAGAGCGCGAGCGCATGGCGGTACGTCCGCCCGTCCCCCTGCACTCCCACACTGCGCACCGGAAAAACCGCAGACTTCAATCGATCGCTGATCACTTTCCACTTTCCGCTTTCCACTTCCGCACCTTTCGGAACATCGGATTTTTCCGCACACAAAATCCTCACTCCCAGCCCCGGCCCGGGGAACGGATGCCGCCACACGAGCTCATGGGGCAGTCCGAGCTCCTCGCCGAGTAGGCGCACTTCATCTTTGTAGAGCTCCTTCAGCGGCTCCAGTACAAGCCCTTTCTCGATCATATCCTGCACCGCCTTCACGCGGTTGTGATGCGTCTTGATGTGATCGGCGTGCCTGGTGCCCTTGGACTCGATCGTATCCGGATAGATCGTCCCCTGCCCGAGCATCCAGCCGGACTTCGCCGTGAGCCCCGTCTCCTCACTCACGCGCTGCTGCACCGCAAGGAACGTGTCCCCGATGATGCGACGCTTCTCCTCAGGCTCGTAGATGCCTTTGAGATTCCGGAAGAACTCCGCAGACGCATCCTCGATCCGCAGATTCGTGACGCCGAGCCGGCCGAAGGCGCTGCGGATTTCCGCGATCTCGCCCTTGCGCATCATCCCCGTATCCACGAGCAGCCCCTGCACGCGCTCCTGACCCAACACATCATTGAGGAGCGTAAAGGCGACCGTGGAATCCACGCCGCCGGAAACAAGCATGAAGACCTTCCGATCCTTCACCTGACGACGGATCTCCTCGCCGATGCGCACGGCGTACCCCGTGACGGACCACGGCGTGGCATCGCAGAGTTCGACGAAGCGCTTGAGGATCTCCGTCCCGTGCTCCGTGTGCGTCACTTCCGGATGAAACTGCACCGCGAAAAATTTGCGCTTCCTGTCCTCGAACGCGGCATGTGTGCAGGAATCGGACGTTGCCGTGAGTGCGAATCCGGACGGAAGAATCGCCGCCTCGTCCCCGTGGGACATCCAGACCGTCGCATGTTCCCCGCAATCTTTCAGGAGCATTCCGCCGTCCTTCACCGTGCGAATCTCCGTCTGCCCGTATTCCTTCACCTTCCCCGGCTTCACCTCTCCGCCCAATGTCTTGGTCATCCACTGGAGCCCGTAACAGATGCCGAGAACGGGAATACCAAGATCGAAAATCTTGGGATCGGCGGCGGGGCTCGCCGCGTCATACACGCTCTGCGGTCCGCCCGAGAGAATGATGCCCGCCGCATGAACGAGCTTTTTGGCCGCAGTCTCCGGATCGAGGATTTCCGAGTACGCACCCAGACTCCGCACCCTGCGTGCGATCAGGTGCGCATACTGTCCACCGAAATCGAGGATGACAATGGAGCGCCGCTGGCCGGTCTTCCCTTTCATGGATACAGAATAGCTGGTGAGGAGTCGTTGACAACAGCGGAAGGGAGGGAGACCATGCCCCCCCTATGCCACCAACCACTCCCTCTCCTGAAAAGAGCACAGACATTCAGTGGGCGGAAAAAGTCATCGACAGCCGCTCCAGAGACTTCGGGAAACTCCTCAGAAGATATGAGAAGTCACCCGATTCTGTAAGCAAGCCCATCAATGATTGTATGGACAATATGCGAAAGGCTCTGCGCGGGATGGGGCATTCCGATGCCATTGACGGAGATACCGCCGTTGTTGAACAGGTCGCACGAGAATTGCGCGCAGAGTTCAAGTCCGACACCGGCGCCGATGCCGACGCAGCAGTCGATGAGGCAATCATCGCTCCTCTGGCATTGATCCATGCCCTCGCGCGGAGAATGCTCAGCGCCCCCCCTCCGAAGAAAATAGACGAAAAACCGACGGAAGCTCCACCCTCTCCGGCACCGACAGCCAAGAAAACTCCTCCGCTTCCCGCGGCAGCAAAGCCGAAGAAGATCGTCGCAAAGCCTCTCCCGAAAGCAGCGACGCTCGCTCCTCCAAAACCAACATCGGCAAAACGGCCTCCGCATGAGACTCCCCAGGCACCGACCGGGCAGAGCAAAGAATCAGGAGATGATGATTTTGAAGCCGGACCCGGAATGAAATTCGATCCGAATGCCCCCGTCAATCTGGGGGATAGCGGCATCATTGATTTTATGCCCGCCGATCCGCAAGAGAGCGGGGAACCGGCAGATGCGGTGGATCTTGGCCAATTCGGAATCGTGGAGGGGCAACCGCCCGTCCATGTCACAGGAAAGAAGCCAGGAAAAAAGCAGTAAGGAGCCACACCGTGTACGCCACCGCACTGTCCTCCCATGCGTGGAGGAAGAGCGCGGCAACGCTCAGCGCGAGGAAGGAGAGAAGCGTTGCAATGCGTAATGGATAATTGATAATGGACAATTGTCCATTTTCCATTATCCATTTTCCATTATCGGAAATAAAACGGAGGAGCACTGCCAATACCAGGACAACGAACAGGAGAAACCCCATTATCCCCAGTTCCACTCCGATTTGAATATACCAATTTTCGGGAAGATTGGGGCACACACACTCGCGATCCGTCGGCTGAACTTTCACGCCACCCACGAACACGCAGAGCTTCGGAATGTTCTTCGCCCACGCAGGATCATCCTGCGCGCGGAGGAAGACGCAGGTATCACGCAAATGCGTGCTGGCCGGCCCCGCCATCCCCAGCCCCTGCCCGAGCGGATTTCTCAGCACTTCCTGCATCGCCAGAATCGGCCGCGTGAGGTGACCGCGCGTGGACCCGAGCCGCCAGAACACTTGCGGGAAGAGGAGGACGAGAATGATACCGAGAGCGACACATCCCGTCAGGAAGCCATAGAAGACCTTCTTCCCGATCCGCGGCGACAGGCCGATGCGGAGCGCAATGAGCGTGGCAACGAACCCGCCGAGGAAGGCGCTGCGCGAGAAGGACATCAGGAGGGCGAGCCCGATGAGTCCGAGCGGAAGCAAAAGTATCCACCTCCTCTCTTTGAGCAGCCTCACGAGGACGATGCACCACGGAATGAGAAGCCAGAGTCCCAGCTGATTGGGACCGCTCATGGAGGACTGGACGCGGCGCAGGCTGGTATCCCCTATCTGCTGGAAGGCCGCCAGCGGCCCGTCGGCGAAGTAGAGGGAATGAACCGACGAATAGCCGAGACGGAGGAAAAATTTCTGCGGGAGGAGAAAGCCGACGATTCCGTAGACCGCCACGATGCACCCGACAACGATGAGTGTCCTGGAAACGGCGTTCACAAACCATTCCGACCACGGCACTCTCCGTGCCATGAAGAAGGCGACGAGCGGAAGAAAATCGTACTTGAAACCGTAGAGCGCGGTCTTTACATCAACCCGCATCATGATCGTGACAACGAGCGAAAGTACGAGCAGTGCAATGATCAACACATCAATGACATCAATTATCCATTTTCCATTATCCATTTTCCATTTGGCACTCACCCACTCCAGAACAACCAACAGTACAATGATCCCGAGAAGAAATTCCTTCCACAGCGCGATCACTGTGAGCGGGGCATGTCCCGGCCCTGCAATCAGCTTCGTGCCGGCGGTCACAAGAAGCGCATGGAACGGCAATGCTGCAAGAAGGAAAAGGGTAAGCCGTTCACGGAGACGTCGGAGCATGCGAATGGATAATTGAAAATGGATAATCCTCACTTCAGTCAATTACGTTTCCATTATCCATTATCCATTATCCATTATCCATTTATTCTATTGGTTATCAGAGACGCAATCGCGCTTCTTCGTCCCGGAACACTTCGCCTTTCGCAAGCACCTTTTCCACCGCATCAATGCACTTCGCGCTCACATTCTTCCCGTAGATTTTCGGGGCCTTACGCATGGTTCTATTGTCCCATGCATACTCGATGATTGCCTTCACGATCTTCTCATCGACGGGCGGTGCAATCAGGTTGCCGCCGTTCATCGCGGACTCGCTGCGGTCGGACCCGAACCGGAGCGTGACGCACGGCACGCCCATCACATTCATCTCCTCTTGCATGGAACCGCTGTCCGTTGCGCAAACCGCGGCCTTCGTCATCGCCGCAATCACATCCACGTACTCGGACCACACTGGCGAGAAAATGAAGTTCTTGTGCTTCTTCGCAAGAGCCTCCACTTCCTTCCTGAGCCCCAACCGTTCGAACGCGCGCTCCGTCTGCGTCATCGAGATCAGAAGAACCTTCCGCCCGTCTTTGATGAGAGACACCATGGCGTCGTAGAGGGCGCGGAACCTGCGGTCGGACCCGCAGTTCTCCCGCCGATGAATGCAGAAGCGCACGAAGTCGCCGTCCGCGAGCGCCGGAAAACGATCGAAGACGGTGGATTGCCCGATCCGCGTGAGCGCCTCCTCCGTGGCATCCACAACCGAGTTCCCGACGACGAAGATGCGATCTTCCGGAAATCCTTCCGAGAGCATGAACTCCCGATCCAGCTCCACGGGTGCCAGATGCACGCCCGTCGCGGCCTCGCTGCATCGCGTATTGAATTGTTCGGGATACGGCTCCAGACTGCCACGTTCCCAGTTTTTGCGGTCTCGAAGGAATGCGTGCCACGCGGAGACATCGAAAGAGCTGGTATGACGTATTTCGTATTCCGTATTACGAGAATTTCCAACGTCCGCATACGGAATACCGAATACGGAATACTTCGGTGTGAGCGTCCGGATCCCCGCCTCCACATGCGCCGACGCAAACCCGTGGCAGAATCCCGCGTTGCTCGCCGCCATGGCCGTGGTCGTATCGCCGTGCACATATGGAATCACGATCTTGCCCGCCTTTTTGAGCTCGCCGATGACGGAGCCGAGCCGCCCGATGATCTGACTCACGATCTCGTGCATTTCCCCCCGCACATTCAGATTGAAGTCCGGCTCCACGCCGAATTCTTTCAGCATCCCGCCGCTCAGATTCTCGCTGTAGTGCTGCCCCGTGTGACCGAGAACCGCCAGATGTCCGCGTTTCTTCAGTTCGCGGTACAGAGGCACCTGCTTGATGATATCGGGCTTGGTGGCGATGAGGATCAGATGCACATGCCGGTTCGGCATGCCCGCTGTTTCCTCGAGGAATCGCGGTGAACGGAATGTGATCTCCTTCATAGGCGTATGTGTTGTCAGGATAGCTTGCATGCCGCCATGATGAAACTATAATTCCGCTCCTCTCTTCCCCCCCCCTTCCCGCCCATGGGTATCCCCACGATTCCGAGCTCATCCAAAATGATCGGTACTCCCGAGAATGAAAGAATCGCTCTCGACCCGCGCGATCGAAAGGTCGCGGCCGAAGTGGCTCTGGCGTCCAATCTGGTCCCGCCACGCGCCCCGTCGGAATTGAAAAAATATCAGGATGCATTTCGGACGGAGATGGAACAGGCGATTGCGGAATTCCAACGTCAATTCCCGGAAGCGACTGTGACGCACACCATGTCGGGAGTCGGCACGATTTCCATGATCACCTCCGCTTATGACTTCAAAAGAATCCAAAATGGATTGGATGCGGAAGACAATGCGCTGCATGGAGGGAAAGTGCTCTCCAGCCTCCACCTCGATCATGAGGAAATCCCGGCCGCACTGACGACGGATCAGCTTTATGGAAGAGGGCTGGCGTGAAGCCAAGTCAGACACGCCCCTCTGAGACCTTCGTTTCGGTAAGGGAAGCTCCTTTGGTGACGATGCCGGGGACTTCCAATACTTCTCTCTTCGCAAGTTTGTCTCCTTCAAACATGTAGATGTAGGGCGTACAGAGGCCGATTTCCAGACTTGCCGCCGCCTCGGGCTCCAGATGCTCCAGATACCGGATCATGGGACGCAAACTGTTGCCATGCGCGGCAACCAAAACAGTTTCGCCCTTCACGACGAAGGGGAGAATATACTGAAGGAAATACGGCTTCGTCCGGCGTTCACAATCCTCATGACTTTCCCCGTTGGGCGGCTGAACCGAAAAACTTCTGCGCCACTGCTGTACTTTATCCACACCGTATTTCTGAACGGTTTCCGCTTTGTTGAGCCCCTGTAAATCCCCGTAGAAACGTTCATTGAGAGCGGAGTCATAATCCACAGGAATCTTCGTCTGCCTGAGCTCTTTCAAAATCACATCAAGTGTCCGGTTCGCACGAATCAAGCGTGAGGTGAAAGCACGATCAAAATGATAGGAGCGCAGTACTTTGGCACAGGAAACCGCATCATTCTCTCCGCGTTCCGTCAGGGGTACATCGGACCACCCGGTGAAGCGGTTCTCCAGATTCCACTGAGATTGGCCATGACGAAGCAGTATGAGCGTTCCCATGACTTTCAGCTTACCAGCTTTCGGAATTCTGTACACGCGGTATACAATGACAACAGTCATGGACATCCGCCGCATTTCACATCTCCGGTTCTTCCACACCATCGCGTGGGCGGTGCTCGTCTGCGGACTCGTCGTCGGCGCGGCGGCATCCCTCGGGCGCGCAACCCTGAACCTGAAGGCGGCACTCACCGACAAGCCGGATATCGCCATCTATCTTCTCTTACCCGAGGAAAAAATCGGGAGGACGGTGCTTCTGCGGGATCTGGATACCGAGCGCGATTACCTCGCGGAAACGAAGGACGGACCAAAGCTCGTCCGCCTGAAAAAAACGGACAAGCAGTGGTTCGTATCGAGCGTGGAGCAACTCCGCGAGTAATACCTAATGGATAATGAACATTGGAAAATGGATAATCATCCATTGTCAATTTTCCATTATCCATTCACCAAAGGGGGAAAGTTCTATAATCACCCTATGCCCCGTGTCGTTCTCCTCGGCGTTCCTCTCGATCCGGTCACGCCGGAAGAAGCCGTCGCATGTATCAAGAGATATCTGGCTGAAGAAAAGCAGTACCATGTGATGACCCCGAACAGCGAAATGCTCGTGGAAGCCTCCCGAAATCCCGCATTTCGTGCGCTCCTCAATGATACTTCGCTCAATATCCCCGATTCAGCCGGGCTCCTCTGGATGGCGAAACTCACGGGACAGTCGCTCCCTGAGCGCGTCACCGGCGTCGATACGGTTTCCGCTCTCTGCCGGGAACTCACGGAGGAACATCCCGTCTTCCTGTTGGGTGCGGCTCCGGGAGTGGCGGAACTGGCGGCCGAAAAATTGAAGGCCATGAATCCCCGCCTGAAAATCGCAGGCTGCCTCAGCGGATCTCCGCGCGAAGAGGATGCACAAACGATCATCGAAAAAATCCGTGCCGTTTCGCCTCATCTCCTGCTCGTTGCGTACGGAGCACCGACGCAAGATCAATGGATTCAGCGACACATCAGGGATCTTCCTTCGGTTCGTGTCGCCATGGGCATCGGCGGCACCTTCGACTTTCTGGCGGGAACACGGAAGCGCGCTCCGGTCTTTCTGCAAAAAACGGGCCTCGAATGGATGTGGCGGCTGTTCCGGGAACCAAAGCGCATCGGAAGAATCTGGAATGCAGTTGTTATCTTTCCCCTGCTGGTTGTGCAATACGGAAGAGGCAATCCGGGAAAGGATAAGAAATAGATAATGAATAATGGATAATACTTCGTTCAATTATTCATTTTCCATTTTCCATTTTCCATTTATAGTTGTCGCCCAATGAAACGCCTTCTCCTCCCGTTCTTCGCGCTGATCCTCGCTTCGTGCACGCTCCCCGTACGCACACCGCCCGCAGAACAGGCAGAGTCTTCTTCCTCCTCGCTCTCCGTCAGTTCGGTCTCTTCCGCCCGGATCGAAGAGGTGGAGGGAACCGGTGAGCGCGCACCGACCACGGAGGAACTCACGGAAACGGGCTCGCTCGCGGAGCGGCTTCTCCCTTCAGGAGTACTGGAAGTCGGCGAAGCTGCGGCTCCGGTGACGCTCCTCATTTTCACCGAACACAACTGCAGCTACTGCCGCCAATTCCTCACGGAACTCTTCCCGAGGCTCCGGAGCGAATACGTCGACAAAGGAATCCTAAAGATCCAAATCGCGATGCTGACGCTCAAAAAGTACGCAGCAAGCTCTGATGCGGCCCACGGACTCATCTGCGCCTCCGCGCAGGGAAAAGGATTCCAAATGCACCGGATTCTCTTTCAGAATCCGAACAAGAGCCCCGATGCCATCCGATCCTACGCACAGGAAATGGCACTCGACCAGAAAACATTCGACGCATGTCTGAAGAGCGGTGCGACGGCGGAACTCGTGAGCGGCCAGGAGGGGTGGGCGGGAAGCCTGAATGTTTCCGTCGTTCCGGCTTTCTTCCTGAATGGCGAGAAGTTCATCGGCCTGCCGTACTATCCGGACCTGCGCGGCAGAATCGAGGAGGCGATCAAGAAGGCGAAGGAACAGTAGAGCTATACTGAAACCATGGTAACAATCTTCCTTTTCCACGGCGTCAGGGGACATCCTGAGGAAAACTGGTTTCCGTGGCTGAAGAAAGAACTTCAGAAAGTGAGGCACCCCGTCATCGTGCCGCCCTTCCCGCATGCCGATCATCCGGAGCTCAGGGAGTGGCTCGATTTTTTTGAGCAATGGAGACCTCTTCTGAACGCTGGGACCATATTCGTCGGGCACAGCCTCGGGTGCACATTCGCTCTGCGACTGCTGGAACAATTGAAGCAACCGATACGTGCGACTTTCCTTGTCGCGCCCGTCTGGGGAGTCATGGAGAACAAGTTTGACCCGCTCATGACAAGTTTCACATCGGCGCCCTTCGACTGGCGGGCCATTCGGGAAAATGCGGGTGCAATCACCGTCCTCCACTCCGATAACGATCCGTATATCGCACCGAAAAAGACCGAAGAGCTTGCGAAAAACCTCGGTGTCGGAGTGACGTTGATCAGGAACGGCGGGCACTTGAACGAGGCGGCCGGATACACGACGTTTGAAGAACTCCGAGCCGCAATAATGGATATTCTCCCGTAGCAGGGATCCGCGGGTCCCTGCTGCAGTTATTGCCGGATGCGCACCACCTTCGTCTTCGCGGTATGCCCCTTCAGGATCTCCACATGAGACTTCGGTACGTCGAACTCATCCGCGAGGAACCGCACAAGCTCCTCATTCGCCTTGCCATCTTCCGGCACCGCCGCGATATCCAGTTTGATTGTTCCGTCGGCCATCACTTCTTTGACACGCGTCCGCGAAGCGCCGGGATGCACACGAACATCAAAAGAGACTTCTCCTTTTTCCGCCAATAATTTCTTTGATTCATCAAACACAGGACCAGTATGCCATTCCTACGCTCTTCACCATACTCCCTACGCCCCAAGATTGGTTTTCCTCCACTTCTCAATCTCTTTGTGATTCCCCGAGAGGAGCACATCGGGAACTTTCAGACCATGGAATTCCTCCGGCCGCGTGTAGTGCGGGTACTCCTTCTTGCGGCCGAGCGAAGCCGAGAAACTCTCTTCTGCCGCAGATTCGTCTTTGCCGAGCACGCCCGGAATGTGACGCGCCACCGCATCAATGAGTACCATCGCGGGGAGCTCCCCGCCCGTGAGCACGTAATCGCCGATGGAAATCTCCTCATCGATCCACCCGCCGTCGATGATCCGCTGATCGATGCCCTCGTAGTGTCCGCAGAGCAGAAGCAGCCAGTCCTCCTTGTGTGCTATGCGTTCAACTTTCGTCTGCGTGAGTCTCTTCCCTCTTGGAGAAAGATAGATCCTCCACGGTTTTCCTTTATTTCCTTTACTTCTTTTATTTCCTTTCTCTCCTTCGTCCATAACCGCCTCAATCGCCTTCACCGCAACGTCCACCTTGAGCACCATTCCCGCCCCGCCTCCATACGGCGTGTCATCCACCTGACGGTACCGATTCAATCCGAACGTCCGGAGATCATGGAAGTGAATATCCAGAAGCCCTTTGCTGCGCGCCCGCTCGATGATGCTCTCGGTCAGAGGCCCCTGAAACATACCGGGAAAGAGAGTGAGAATGTCGATCCTCATGGAAAGAAAAGATGTAGACTGCAGTCTACCAGACTGTCGCATGGGAACCCCGAAAATCTCCATTCTCGTGCCCACCTATAACCCCGTTCCGGAGCACCTCCGGGAGGCTCTGGAGTGCCTCAGGAGCCAAACCATGCGGGAGTGGCATGCCGTCATCCATGATGATTGCTCGACCGTCGATGTGTTGGCAATTGTCGAGCCATTTCTCACGGATACCCGCTTCACCTTCGTGCGGAGCGACTGCCGCCTGGGAATCGGGGGGAACTGGAATGCGTGCCTGACATACGCAACGGCCCCCGTCATCCAATATCTCTTTCAGGATGACCTGTGGTCGCCTATGTTCCTCGAAAAAGGCCTCGCGATTCTCGAGACACATCCTTCCGTCGGCTTCGTCTCGATCGATCATGAGTACCGTTATGAGAACGGACGGAACAATGCGGCGTACTACGACGAACTGAACGCGTTCAAGCGCATGAAGATCGCAGCGGGGGAACATCGTGGCGGGGAAATGCTCCGCCAATGGCTCGCATTCGATCTGAAGCCCGGCCTCATCGGGGAACCGTCCTTCGTCATGATCCGCCGCTCGCTCACGGAGAAGATCGGCCCGTTCCTCACGGACATGCCGCAGAGTCTGGATAACGAATACTGGATCCGCGCACTCCTCTCCTCCGATTGGTACTTCCTGAAAGAATCACTCGGAGAATTCCGCGTACATGCCGCAGCCGCGAGCGCAATGAATGATCTGGCGGGGGCGGGGCTGGCCGATCGCCTCCGTATCTATCAGCTTCTTCTGAAACAACTTCCGCGCAAAAGTGATCTCCACGCGACAACGCAGACCTCGCTCATTCGCGCACTCTCCGCCATGGTGCGGCGATTCTTCCAGCGCAGGAAGCAGGGCAAGAGCGTGGCGATGCGCGGAGGCAGCAAGAAAACCATTCTTCTGTTCGTGCTTCGACATCCGCTCATTTTTCTGAATAGTCTTCGTCGGAAATGAGAATCACAGGTGGCTGAGGAAGTTGCGGTTGCCGCTGTACGCATTCTCCCCTGTTCTCAGGGATCTTTTGTCTCTTTTTCCGAATCCGCGCGAATGAATTTCCTTGGGTGGCACCTCTCTAAGCAGAACTTTGAAACGCTCGTGGACCTTCGCACTCTCAGCCTCCAGCGCCCTGCAAACAGGATTCGTCTCGCCTGCCTTGCTCTCCAAGGCCATCAAGGTGGCGTTGAGTTTGTCACGGGTCTGACGCAGTGCGATGTCCACATCCGCGGGGAGGCCCTCGATCGTATTCTTTCTGCGTGCCCAGTTCAGTACATCACGACTCTCCTGAATGGCGCCGCGACACCGGTCCACAAAAGGACGATAGCTCTTCGGGATCTGATCTTCGGATAAGCGCATAGGGAAGCGGAAAGAGAGAGGGCATCTTAATGATTTCCCCTGTTCCGTCCAAGCAATAACTACACAAATTTCTTCAGAAAACCGCTCACGTCCACGATCTTCACCTCTTCCACGGGCGTTGTTTTCACGCCCTGACGCGGCTTGAGGCGCTCATGGAACGCCGGCTGCTCCTCCGTCTGATAGAGGATGCCCGTGGCCACGCGCTTGGAGGTGTCCACCGCGAGCTTCCGTGCCTTCTCGAAGTTCTTCGGATCGTGCCCCTCCGCGGCGGCATCATAGCAATGCTCCAGAAGCCACTCGTGCGTGGCGAACTTGTTGTACGTGGGGCATGCCTGCAGGACGTCGACATACGCGAATCCGCGATGTCTGATCGCAGCCTTCAGGATTTCCGTGAGTTGCGGAATGTTGCCGGAGAATCCGCGTGCGACGAACGTGGGGGCAAGGGAGAAAATGAAATCCATGCTGTTGAGCGTCTCCTCGGGAATGCCGTTGGGCGAGGAATTCATCGGCTGCCCCTGCCACGTGAGGGCGCTCGCCTGCCCCGTCGTGAGGCCGTAGTTGGCGTTGTTGTGCAGCACGAAGGTCATCTGATAGTTGCTGCGCACGGCATGAACCAGGTGCCCCACTCCTTCCGAAAAACTGGCGCCGTCGCCGCCGAATGCGATGACGGGAACGGTGGGATTTGCGAGCGATGCACCCGCGGAGAGCGGGAGGACACGGCCGTGCAGACCGTGGAAGCGGTAGCCTCCTGTCTTGTCCGAGCCGTTGCCGTGGCATCCGACGTCGTAGCAGAGGAGCACCTGCCACGGTTTCAATCCGAGCTCGACGAGCGCAAGTTTCGTTGCGCCCCAGATGCCGTAATTCCCGCACCCATCGCACCACGTGCAGGGATTTTGGGAGGCATAGTCCTTCATGGCGGCGCCGATTTCCGATGCGGAGAGGCTCATGATTGCAGAGTGGTGAGAATGGAATCTCTGAGTTCATCATGAAAAAACGGACGTCCGTCATACTTCAGAATCGTCTGCGTCTCATCGCGGCCGCTCGCACGCTTGAGAAGAGAGGCCAACTGCCCCTCGTGACTGCACTCCACGAAGATCGTCCGCTTGGCCGTACGCGAGAGCATCTCGAACGCCTCGGTCTTGAGCGGCCAGAGGTACTGATAGTGCAAATATCCGATGCTCTTCTTCTTCAGCTCCTCGCACTCCATCACATCGAGGACGACGCCGCGATTGCTGCCCCAGCTCACAATCAATGTCTCCGGATTCTTCGGCCCGACGTACACGGGCTCGGGGAGCGCCGCCTTCAGCGCGGCAATTTTCTTCATCCGCTTCTCCATCTGCAGACGGGCATTCTCCGCATCCTCGGAGTCCGAACCGTCCGCCGTATGCTCATCGCCCTGCGCGCAGAAGACCGCTGCTTCGCTGCCCGGCAGCCACCGCATGGAAACGCCGTCCGGCGCTGCGGGATCATAGCGATCGGAAGACCGGAGTTTTTTGAGTTCCGCTTTGTCCGTGACGAGCCGCCCGCGCTTGAGTTTGGCACGTGTCTGATCGAAGGGCTCCTGCGTGAAGAGTGCTTCCCCGAGCTGCTTGTCCGTGAGAACGATCACCGGAATCTGGAATTCCTCCGCATAATTGAACGCCACCGGAAGAAGATCGAACGCATCCTGCGTATCGCTTGCCGATACCACCAGCCGCGCGAATTCCCCGTGACCGCTCCCGATCGCCATGGAGAGATCCCCCTGCGCCGTCCACGTGGGGAGCGCCGTGCCGGGACCCGGCCGCTGTGCGAGAATGAAGACGGCGGGAGTTTCCGTGATCCCCGTGAGCGAGAGCGTCTCCGTCATCAGATCGAACCCGCCGCCCGCCGTCGCCGTGATGGCGCGCGTGCCCATGTGCATGGCTCCGACCATCATCTGCGCCGCCGTGATCTCATCCTCCGCCTGCTTCACCGCCATACCCGTTTCATTCTGCATATCCGCGATGAAGGTGAGAATGGGGCTGCTGGGTGTCATCGGATAGCCGGCGTACACGCGGCATCCCGCATGGATGATCCCGAGTCCCATCGCCTGACTGCCCGTGAGGAGCAGATGGTTCTTCCACTTGGGATCGGGCGTGGGAAGTGTGGGGGAGAGACCGGGTGCGATCTGTTGGCACGCAGTGAATCCTTCCGCGATACAGGCGAAGTTCAGTTCCAATAAGTCCTTCTTGTGCCCGAACTGTTCGCGCACCAGCTCGTGCAGTTGCTCCTGCTTCTGCCCGAGGAGCGACCACACGACGGCCGTGATGAGGACATTGCCCAGAATCGGCTTGGCCTTGAGCTTGCGAAGGATTTCCTCCGTGGGGAGATAGAGGACCCGAATGCCCTGCTCGGCAATATATGCCTCGTCCTCCTTCTTCCTGAATTTCCACTGCGACGTCTGATGGAGGAGGATGCCGCCTTTCTTCAGGTCGCGGAGATTCTTCTCGATCCCGTGATGGTTGAATGTCACCACAACATCGACCTTCGTCGCGGAACTGCGAACGGGATCGGCGGAAACATCCAGCTGGTAACTCGAATGTCCCCCTTTGATGATCGACATGTACTCGCGGTAACCGAAGACGCAGTACCCGCTGCGCTTGAGCCCCTTGGCACACATTTCCCCGACGGAGTTCACCCCCTGCCCCTGCGCCCCGACGATTTTAAGAGCAAGCCTCACCATAAGATAAAGAAAGGAATGGCCTGAGCGCCTGCCCGTCCGTAGCTCCGACCACGAGCAGAGCCGAGGGGGAGGAGCGAAGGCGGGCCTACGATTTTGAGAGCGAGGCGTGTCATGAAGCGAGGGCGGGAACTTTGGAAGGCAACTTCTGCGCCCACTTCGTCACCTTCTCCTCCTGACCGTAGGGATCATTCACGATGACGAGGGAATCCACCGTCATGCCGTTGTGCTGCGTCACAAATTGCATCAGGTGTTCCATCGCACGGGCGGTGTAGAAGTAGCGATTGTCTCCGAGTGCGACGAGGATGCACGGCTTCTTCTGCAGATCGACATCTTTGGCCTTCTCTTTGAGCAATGCATGCATGTGCGGGTTGAGCTGACCTTCGGTGCCGCCGGTATTCCACGTGCCGCACGCAAGGAGCAGGACATCGCCTTTCAGGAGATCTTCCGACTTCACCGATTCCGCGCGCCGCTTCTCGATCGTGAGCTTCGGCACGGAGGCACGAAGCACATCAATGAGCGTATCGACGACGTGTTCCGTGTGGCCGGTGGAGGTGGCGAAGATGATATGGAGAGAAGCCACAGAGAGAAGGAAGAGGCTCCATTGTAGCGCGTTCCGGCCTGAGTGCAGAAAAACCTTGCTTTCCATAATGAGCGGGTTATTCTCCCGTCCTTTATGAAACTGGCAGTCATTAAAGATAACGGCACAACGAAGGAAGTTGTTCGCCTTGCGCAAGACGCCGGCTTCGCCGCGGAAGATATTCTCGTGGCACGGAGCCGGGAAGAGGCGTTGACCCTCCTTGAGAAACTCATTCCGGATGTTGCGGTGATCGATCCTCATCTCACGCCGCACAACGAACGTCTGGAAGACGGAATCGACGTCATCCGTACACTCCGGGGAAAATCGAAGGAGTGCATCATCATCTGCTTCACAATGGGCAGCAATACGGAGCTTGGTGTGAGAGCATTGCAGGCAGGCGCACAGGATTACATCGATGCCAGTTGGCCTCGCGTGAATTGGTGCTCTCTCCTGCGGGAAAGGTTGAATATGTGGAGAGGCGTCGCTCTTGAGAGGGCGGAGCACGATGAAAAATAAGACATCATGGTTTTCTTGCAGGAAGTCACGGAACACGGGTACCCTCTTTTTACCATGAAGCTCAAAAAACTCTTCGAAAAAGCCGTCCAGTATGGAATCGACGCCGATCCGCGCGGCCGCAAGGCCGTGGAAAAGCTCCTGAAGAAGGTGAAGGAGAAGTCCGCAAAGATGGAGGGAAGCGAGAAAGAACTCTTCGATATGGAGCGCACGTGGAACCCGTTCCCGGACTCCCGCATCATCGCAGGAACGGGGGAAGAGGATGTGAAAGTCCTCCTCGTGGGGATCGACATCGAGACGCCGGAAGTTCTGCTGGCCGACCGCTTGCGCGAGAAAGGCGAACGCATCGACGCACTGATGCTCCATCATCCGGAAGGCCGCGCACTCGCGGATCTGGAGAAAGCCATGGGATTGCAGGTGGAAGTTCTCGGTCTTGCCGGCGTACCGATGAATCAAAGTGAAGATATGTTGCGCCCCCGCATGGAACGCGTCTGGCGCGCCGTCCATGCCGATAACCTCTTCCGCACCGAGCGTGTGGCGGAACTGCTCGGCTTCCCCGCCTTCAACACGCACACTCCCGCGGATCATCAGGTTTGGAGTTTCATGGAAAAGAATATTTGCAAAAAGGAATATGACGATTTGGGTGAAGTCCTCACCGCGATTCTCGCCATTCCCGAATACAAGCACTTCGCGCTGAAGGGCAATCCCCCCATCCTTGCAAACGGAGGAAAAAGCAGCCGCCCCGGCAGGATTGTTGCAACGGAGTTTACCGGCGGCACCAACGGACCGGAGGAATTCATCGAAGCGCAGATGCGCGCGGGCGTCGGCACCATCCTCTCCATGCACGTCACGGAGAAGACGCTGGAGGAAGCCAAGAAGCACCACGTGAATATGATCCAGTGCAGCCACATGGCGTCCGATACGCTGGGTATGAACCTTCTGCTCGATCTCCTGAGCAAAGACGAAAAAGGGCTCCGGACTATCGATATCGCCGGCTTCATCCGCATAAAGCACTCGAAGTAGGTTCGTTGCCATGCCGAGTGTCTTCTCCCTCATCGGCCGATCGTGGGAATTTACATGGAAACAAGCGGTGCTGTTCCGCATCATTTTCTGGCTCCTCATCCTGCCTTCCCTTGCCATCAATCTTCTCGAAACGCTCACGGGAACCCTCCACATTTTTCCGGAGACAGTGGAGATTTCCGTTCTGATCCTCCTCGTCGATCTTATTCTCTCAGTGGTCATTCTTTGGGGATCCGCCTGCGTGATCATCATCGGGAGACGCCTCCTCCGGAAAAAAGCGGGGCGTTCGCGCTCTTCCTTCCCAGCCGTTCGTCTGGAAGCTTCACACTTCGTGATGCCGCTCCTCTTCACCGGCATCCTCCGCGCCTGCTTCACGATCTTCTGGGGGCTCCTGCTCATCGTCCCCGGCATCGTTTATGCGCTGCGCACCTCCTTCTGCAATCTGGTGGTCATCTTCGAGCGAAAATCATTCCGAAAAGCGCTCCGGAGGAGCAAGGTCATCACCCGCGGACGCCTGAAGTGGATATTCTGGTATCTCCTCGCGCTCCTGGTCATCCTCTACGCTCCTCTCAATGTCTGTCTCGGACTCCTCGGGGGCTTCGCGCAGAACCGGGGGATCAATTTCCTCGTCGCGCTCGATCTCGCAGACGCCGTCCTGAATGCGCTCGCCTCCGTCCTCTTCTCCTTCTCCCTGATTCTCCTGTACGGCGAATTTACGAAACATACAAATATCGATTAGCTCGCATACTTTGCACTGGAAATGTGGAGGGGTGGCGCGCCACGGGGCACAGTCGCACACGTGCGACGTGCCGGGGGGTGAAGGGGAAGGCCACTACGCAATCGTTGCGGCACGCACGACGATTGGAGATGCTCCGAAGAGGCAACCACTTGATTCATCAATTAACCGAAAAATCACTGACGCCCTCGGGGAAACCTACAGAAGCATTTGTTTGCTTGCGAAGAGTAACTGACAACAAACAACTGTCGCGAAGACAGGCTCCGCCTGTCTGGAGCGACACCTCTCAGGGAAAAATGGGTTCGCGGGAGAAAAACCGCAGGTTTGTCTTCCGCGATTTACTGAATCCCCGCCTCCGTGAGCACCTTCGCGAAGACCTCGGGGTTGTGGATGGCAAGCTCGGAAAGCACTTTGCGATCAAGCTCGATTTTGTGCTTCCTGAGTCCTGCGACGAGTGCGGAATATTTGGAACCCCGTGCGCGAAGAGCGGCATTCAGGCGGACAATCCAGAGTGAGCGGAAATCACGCTTCTTGCGGCGGCGATCCTTGTAGGCATGCTGCCCCGCCTTCATCACCGCTTCATTTGCTTTCCTGAAGGTGGTGGAGCGCATCCCACGGTATCCCTTCGCAAGCTTGCGGATCTTCTGATGACGACGATGCCGGACTGTTCCTCGTTTGACACGCATGATTTACGAAAGGTACGGAAGGAGTGAAGTGAGCGTCTTGCGATCCACCCCATCCACGACGAGCGTGCGGCTGAGACGCTTCTGGCGCTTGCTCTTCTGCTGGAGAAGATGGCTGCGTCCGCGACGCTTCACCGCAACCTTGCCGCTGCCGGTAAGGCGAACCCGCTTCTTTGCGCCGCTGTGGGACTTTTGCTTGGACACAGGAAAAGAGGAAAGACGGCGAAGTGTAGCAAGAGGAGGGGGTGAGCTCAAAGGAAAAACCGTGATTTCTCCGTGGAAATGAGGGGATAACCCCCCTACTTCCCGATCTTCCCCCTCAATATCACGAAAAATTGCGGCCCCTGCTGCTTCAGCTCCTGTTCGACCTCCGTCACATCCTTCAGTTGCTCCACGAGAGAGAGGAGCTTCGTCTTGGCATAGTCCTTGTTGGAGAGCTCGCGACCGCGCAGACGCACGACGAACTTCACGAGGTGACGCTCGGCGAGGAACTCCCGCGCACGATCCACCAGACGATCCAAGTCGTGCTTCTCGGTCCTGAACCCGAACCGGAGCATCTTCACCTCCGTCTGCTTGCTGTGCACACGTTGCTTCCGCTCCTTCTTGCGCAATTGGTAGAGATATTGCCCGAAGTTCGCGATCTTCACGACCGGCGGAACGGCCTTCGGCGACACTTCGATCAAATCCAACTCCTGCTCCTGTGCGAGGCGCAGCGCTTCCGCAACCGTAATGATTTTGGCTCCCGTGTCATCGACGAGGAGCACCTGCTCCGCGCGGATTTCCTGATTGATGCGCGGCCGCTTTTCCTGTCGGACGGGGAGCGGCGGACCTCGACGGCGTTTCTGCAAACAAGGAGGGGGAAATGACGATAAAACCGAAGAAAGCCTAGAGAAAGCGGGGGAAAGGCGCAAGGAAAGTGACGGGCGTTTGGTGTTTGGTGTTCGTAAAGCGAAGGCTAGGCGCTCATCGCTCACCGCTTGAATCGCGCAAGAACGGCAGTCACATCCCTCTCTGCAGCAGCGAAAGTCTCACATCCACCTGATACCAATCCTTCGCCTTGCCCGGACGGATATCGACGTAATCGAGCTTCATGAACTGTATCGGCCACAGGCGCCCGCGTTCGATGGCCGATCCCAGATCACTCTGGAAGAGCGTGCGCGCATCCTTCAGGATCGACTGATCGAGAATGGTGCGGAACATCGCGCGGAAGCTGTCGCTCGCAAAGGAACGCTGCAATTGCTCCTCGAAGGAGCGGTTGTCATGACCGTACGCCGCGAGATCGGCGGCGAAGAATTGTTCGAGTGCGACGATGCCTGCCGGATTCTCTTCTTCCGTCGCGCGGATCATGGCCGTCTTCTCCGCACGGGAGAGGCTGTCGCCCACCGTGAGGAGACCCGCAAGCTTCACGAGGGAGAAAATATCCTGCATGCCGTCGCGCTTCACCGCAAAACGCACGGTGAATGGAGTCGCCGAGAGATTGCCATCCAGCGTCCGTGTGTCCTTCACCTCGATGGCGGACATGGATCCGAGGAGCCCCCGCTTGGTGAGATCGTCCCGCAGCAGGTCGAACACGGTCATCGCGCGATCGAGCGCGGTCTTGGCCGGAAGGACGAAGACGCGGACACGCTCTTCCTGCGATCCCATGCGTAATGCCGCATCGAGCTCGCTCACCTCCACCTGCTCTTTCAGTACCGCGAGACGCCGTTCGAGCGTGGAGACGGTCCCCAGCACGGGCACGGTTTCGCTGCGCATCGCATTCACCTCCCGCACGTGCGCCGTCAGGAGGAGGCTCACCAGAATCAGGCTCATGAGCCCGACGCTGTAGAGGAACGACGTGGAGGACTTCAGCCGCGAGAGGACGGGAAGGAGCATCATTTCAGCATCAGGCGAAATTGAAAGGGCGAGTGATAGCCGATATCAGGATCCTTCTCCCGTGTGAAAGACGGATGTTCCGCATGCGCGACGAAAGGCAGCGCTCCGAATGCATCCACCAGCTCGGCGAGAACTGTCATGCTCCGGAGCCCCACATTCCGCACATCACCCCCGACCTCGATTGAACGCGAGGAGTCGTCGTAGCGGACGGATGTGAGCGCAATGGCATCGGATTGTTCGGGAACGACGGAACGAGCCGTCCCCGTGATGGCCGCATGCATGGCGGGGAGAGACTGCATTTCCACTTTCGTCTGCGCAAGCGCCCCGTAGGAGGAACCGTCGAGCGGAAGGATGAGCGCATCACGTTTCCTCTCGACCTTCCCGATCTCGGTCTTCACCTCCTGCACATACGCCTGAAGGTCATCGGCGTTTTGCAGCATTCCGTGAAGTTCCACCCGTGTGAATCGCGGGAGGAGGAGCACCCACGAGAGAACGAGGAGCAGAAGGAGCACGATCCCGAAGACCGCAAACGGAAGCGCGGCCCTGCGGAGAATTTCCCGAAAGCTCGGGACGGAGACGCGCGGGAGTGTCGGCATTTGTGTCATATGTTTTCCTTCTATTATAGCCAAAATGAACCGTTTTGAACATGGGGGAAGTTTGCGGTAATTCTATTTTATGTTTTTGTGAGACTTACGTTCTAAGCTTTACACATGGAGCGGATGAATCATTCCAAAAATTGTCACCCTGAGCGGAGTCGAAGGGCGACAATTTGGTTTCTGTCTGTGGTTCGACTCCGTTCACCATGACAGGAACCTTCTTCAAGGAGCACTAACCACAACACCCGTCTCTGCGCTATAATGTTCACGCACTTCTCTCCCCCCTTCCTCCGTGGAAGACCTGCTGCAACATCTCCGGACCATAGCCTCCGCGATCTCTACGGGGAAGGACTCTCTTTGAGGCACGCAAAGTCCCCCACCGGATTGCGGAGCTCTCCGCGCTGACGACGGACGCGGATATCTGGAACGACCAGAAGCGGGCGCAGGGATTGTTCAATGAACTGAAAATTCTGAAGAAGCAGTGGGAACCCGTGGAGAAGATCGCACGGGAAGTCACCGCTCTCATCGAGATGATCGAAGCCGCTTCCGAGGCGGAGCGCGCGGAACTGGCGGAGGATGTGGAGAAACTGGAGAAGGACTGGCAGGCGCTCGAAACGCAGCTCTACCTGAGCGGTGAATTCGACGCCCTCAATTGTTACCTCACGCTGAGCGGCGGAGCCGGCGGCACCGAGGCGCAGGACTGGGCGGCGATGCTCATGCGCATGTACCTCCGCTACTGCGAACGAAAAGGATGGAAGACCACTCTTCTGGAAAAAACCGACGGACAGGAGGCGGGAATCAAATCGGCGACGATCCACGTGATCGGCGAATTCGCGTACGGGGAACTCAAGTGTGAGAAGGGAACGCATCGTCTGGTCCGGCTCTCGCCGTTCAACGCGAAGAACCTGCGCCAGACGAGCTTTGCGCTCGTGGAAGCTCTGCCGGAACTCCCCGAGTCCGCGGATGTCGCGATCAGCCCCTCCGACCTCAAAGTGGATACGTACCGCAGCGGCGGCGCCGGAGGACAGAACGTGAACAAGGTGGAGACGGCGGTGCGTATCACGCACATCCCCACAGGCATCGTCGTGGCGTGCCAGACCGAACGCAGTCAATCGCAGAATCGCGCGCAGGCGATGAACATGCTCCGCGCGAAGCTGCTGGAAAAGGAGAGGAAGGAAAAGGAGGAGACGAAGTCGGATCTCAAGGGGGCGCGGAAGAGTGCGGACTTCGGGCAGCAAATCCGCAGCTACGTCCTGCACCCGTATCAGATGGTGAAGGATCTCCGCACGGATACCGAGACGAGTGACACGACGGGGGTATTGGATGGCGATATCCAGCAGTTCATTGACGCGGAATTGAAGCGACTCAGCAGAGAATAATTTTCAGATGAGTAGTGCCGAAGTCGGGCTCCGCCCGACTGGAGGCACACCGCTTAAGGGAAGGGTGGGCTCGTGGGAGGGACACCGTAGGTGGCCATCCCACGCAACAAAAAAGCACCCCGAAGGGTGCCTTATTGTTTGAAGTAAACCTGACGATTAAAGATCGCAGGCGCGGACGGTCTTGCGGCCGTTCTCCTTTGCACGATCGGCGGCCTTCTTGAGGGCGCCCTCAACATGCTTGCTGAGTGCATCCGCGAGATCACCGGCGGTCATCATGTCCAAACCCTTGAGAAGGTCCTTGACCTTGGAAGCGACGACGTAGCTCATGAAAAAGGGGGGAGGAAGTAGAAATGCGGGGCAATTCTACGCACCCTCAAATCACGAATGCAAGCGGAATTTCCCGTCTTTCGGGCAAATTGCGACAAAATATGCAATTGACCTGCCCCCCCTTCCCCCGCCAAACACTTTCCATGAAAATGGATGAAATGGTTCAAAAAGCTATTTATATGCATATTTCTTCACTTCTGAGAAACCGTCCAAAACGATGTTGCATCAACGTTAATAATTCGTGTGCCGAAGGCAGGCTTCGCCTGCCTGGAGGCACTCTGTTTAGGAAAAAGAGGGCTCGTGGGAGAGAAACCGTAGGTTTCTCTTCCGCGCAGTGTGGCGGAGGGACAGGGCCGGCTTCACGGTGTTCCGCCGTGCCCTATTGGTTATTGTCATTATCATCTCACAGCCAATCACGGCGCAGTCCGCAGACGAAGCCGGATGGCGGAGGGACAGGGATTCGAACCCTGGAACCCCTTTATGGGGGTTACGCGATTTCGAGTCGCGCGCCTTCGACCACTCGGCCATCCCTCCGTACCTGCATTGTAGCGAAACAGTTTGAAAAAGAACCATCGATAAGTGTGTACTCCCGATGAAAAAATCGCCGGTCATTCATACATATGTATTTTTGATTTTCAAAAATAATCCACATTCATGACGACAATTTCTCTTGTCTATTCCTGCCGATAGTAATCGGTTGACATATCAAAAATTAACACAATAACTTACATCGAGGTCTCATCCAAATGAACTTATTGGGAGCGGCGATTCAAAAAACGATCGGCATCCCGGAGTCTTGATTTTCCAGTGGGTGCGGGTAGCATAGACAGGTTTGAGTAATATGTTTTCGCTACCTTTTCGGCCCGCGCGCACAGAGACGAACGACTGAGATTTTCCCCCCTCTCTATGGAGCCTCCACTGGCACCATACCCTGTCTCTCTTTCAAACGTTTCCACCATCGCAAGCGGCGAAGCCGCTCCGCCGCCGGAGACCCAAGTCCGGACTCCCGCAAAGGCGAACAGCCTCACGGTTCGGGGTGTGCGGCAACGCATGAAGTTGCTCACACTCCATGATCAGCCGCTCATCAATGCATACTTCACAAAGTACCAGCCAAGCGTGTGTGAACTCACGTTCGCAAATCTCCTCAACTGGAATTCAACCTATCCGCACTATCTGGGAAAAGCCTCCCCGCACTGTTTCTGCGAAGTGGACGGGCATCTGCTGATCGGCTTCTACGACAAGCTCGACCGCCTCAAGTTGTATCAGCCGGTCGGACCCGAACCGGAGAAATTGATCGTTGAACTCAACAGGGAATCTGCGGCACTGAAGTGGACCTGTGTCGAAGAATCCATCGCAAAGAAGGTCGGACCGGAATCGGAAGTGACGAGCGACCGTGACAATGACGATTACATCTACGATCTGAGGGAGATCCGGGCTCTCAGCGGCGAGAAGTTCCACAGGAAACGGACCTACATCAAGCACTGTCAGGAATGTCACCCCGCGGTCGTGCCTCTCACGGGAGCGATGACAGAATCCTGTCTGGAGGTGAACAGAAAATGGCTCATGGACAAAGAACATCCGCACGATACCGATGCCACCGCTCTGGAAATCGCACTCACGCACTTCGATGAACTCAGGCTCGCGGGAATCGGCGTCCTGATCAACGGGGCACTGGAGTCCTTCGCCATCGGCGAACCGCTGAACGGGACCACATACGTCTCGCATTTTCTGAAAGCGAACTATGATTTTCCGGGACTCTTCCAGTACACCGCGTACGCCTTCGCCCAATTCATCCCTCCGTCCTTCACACATCTGAATAAGGAGCAGGACCTCGGTCTGGAAGGACTGCGCATCGCGAAAGAGGGATGGTGCCCGTGTTCGATGGTCCGCAAGTTCACGATCCGGAACGCCAACTGGGTGACGACCGCACCGCACAATACCGCGAAGCAGGGGCCCACGGGGGAATAACGAGCTCTTGCTCCGCCCCTCCTCTCCCCCGCTACACTGGCGGCATGGTTCTCCCCGCCATCCTCCGTCGTCGCGCCGTCCGCGAATACAGGAAGGATCCGATTTCATCCGAACAAATCGAGGAGATCATCAAGGCCGCGCAATTCGCCCCCACCGCACGCAACCGGCGGGCGGTCGAATTCATCGTGGTGACGGATCGGGAGACGAGAACCGCACTTTCCAATGCCCTCCTTCCGCAGGAATTCGTGAAGGAAGCTCCGGTCATCATCGTTCCGGTCGTGAATACGAAAGCGGCGAGCAAGCCGGTGATCGATCTGGCTCTCGCATCCCAGAATATCTTCCTGCAGGCGACGAGCATGGGACTCGGGAGTATCTGGAAACACGTGCATGAGGGGGAGGAGCTGGAAAAAGTCCGCGCTATCCTCGGCATCCCGGAGAACTTCCTGCTCACAAACATCATCCCGATCGGCTATGCGGAAGTGCCGCCTCCGCCGCATACGGATGCGGAGTATGACGCAAAAAAGATCCACCGGGAAAAGTGGTGAGAGGAAGAAACGGGAGAAACACGCTACACTCCGCACCGATGAACTTCCCCGTCGAACTCCCGCCGAAGGCACTCGCGCTCGCAGCGGAACTGAATGTCCTGCCGGAGGACATCGATGAATTCTTTGTGCGCGGCGGCGGCGCGGGAGGACAGAAAATCAATAAGACCGCCAGCTGCGTGGAGCTCACTCACCGTCCGACGGAAACCATGGTCCGCGTACAGCGCTTCCGCGAACAGCACCTGAACCGCATCGAAGCCTACAAGCTCCTGATTCTGAAGATTGAAGAAAAGATCAAAGGAGCGGCATCGCAGCGGCAACAAGAAATTTTCAAGGTCCGCAAGCAGAAACAGCGGCGTTCGCGCAGATCGAAGGAGAAGATGCTGGATCAAAAGCATCACCGTGGCAACATCAAAGAACAGAGACAGAACGCACTCCATGACGTTCTCAAAGAGATCGGACACTGAGGCAATGCGCGTTGACTCGAACGGGAGAAGTGAAATACTGGACATCAATTTCCTCTTTCCCATGAACAAATTCTCCCCCGTCAGTCTGGCTGCCCTGAGTCTGATTCTTCTGGCCGGATGCGCTCAGAAAACGACCACCGTACCCACGCCCCCGATCGTCGGAGGCGACCGTGACGCGCACGGGTGCATCGGATCCGCGGGATACACATGGTGCGAGGCGAAGAAGAAGTGCCTGCGTGTCTGGGAAGAGGAATGCTTTGCCTCAGCCAAAGAGGCGATCGTATGGGAACTCACGCAGAAATACGAGCAGAGGATTCGCAAGGAGTTCACGGTCACGATCACACAGGAAACAAAGACCCACGCCTGCGGAAAAATTTCCTTCGGCGGGCCGGGCACGCCGGGAGGCATGGTGCTCGCCTCCAAGATGACCGGCATCTGGCGGGTTGTGTACGAAGGCAACGGCAGCGTGGATTGCGCGGTGCTGAAAGCGGAGGAATTCCCCGCAGACATGCTGAAGGGCTTCTGCGACTGAATTCTCCTGCCTACGCCTTCTCCCAGATGTTCATCCCATAAGGCGGGAGAAAAAAGTTCTTTTAAAACAACACAAAATGGAGTACAATGAACCTAACATTCACTTCCCTCATCTCTTTATGAAGAATAGCTCCCTTTTCCCTGCCCGGAGAATTGCGCTTCTCGCCAGCTTCTTTGCGGCAGCGCTCGTGTTCAGCGTCTTGGTGCGCCTGCAGCATTCGCCTCTTCTGTCCGCCCAAGCCATGAACTCCGCCAACTCCTGCCCCCAGCTCTACAACCAAATAGTGTCGGCTTGGCGGAAGAGTTGCGGTCAGACCGGCTATAATCCGGTGGCTGATATCGATAAGAATAAACAAGTTGGCACGAGCGATTACGCTCTCTACTCCTCCAATTACAAAAAAATTGGCTGGTGTCAGCAGCAGCTGAGTAACACAAC
>JAQWAC010000002.1:46295-65690 GCA_028707875.1 Candidatus Peribacteraceae bacterium
ATCCATGTCTCTGCGGTAACGGCCTGTTGAACCCCAGTGAGTCGTGCGATGACAGGAATACCAGGAACGGTGACGGATGCTCCGCTTCGTGCTCTGTGGAGACCGGCTACGTCTGTTCCGGTTCGCCAAGCACCTGCCACCGCGCTGTCACTCCCTGATCGTCCTTCAAGCCCTCTCCGTCTCCTCGAACCTTCATTGCGGAACGAAAGCGTGGATTACACGGCATCCGCACGGAGGAATTCCCCGAAGACATGCTGGAGGGCTTCTGCGACTGACGCCGATCTGATTGCCCCCTTACGCTCTCTTCCCCGCCTGCAGTCTCTTGGCCAGCGTCCGGAGGTAACTCGCGGCGACTTTGATCGTGCGGAAGGTTCCCGTCGCGGAATCGAAGACGCGCTTCTTCTGGATGTTTGCCCCATAGGCGCGGCGTGTGTGGCGCATGGAGTGGCTGCGGGTGTTCCCGAAGGCCGTCTTCTTGCCGGTTTTGGAGCAGGTGCGCGACATGAGCGGGGAAAGGGTACGGAAAGAAGCGGGGGGAATCAACCTATTTATGCTTCTTTCCGCTACAATTCCTCCCGTGCATTCAACATTCCTCAATCCGCCGTTTCTCATCGCCATACTGCTTTCCCTCTCCATTCACGAGTGGGCGCACGGATGGGCGGCCTACAAACTGGGTGATCCCACGGCGGCATATGCGGGCCGTCTGACCCTCAATCCCCTCGCGCATCTGGATCTGATGGGTGCCCTCATGTTCCTCATTGTCGGATTCGGTTGGGCCAAACCCGTTCCCATCAATCCCTACTTTTTCCGGAATCCCAAGCGCGATACCGCGATCGTCTCCATCGCGGGCCCCGTCAGCAATTTTCTCCTCGGCACCGTTTCTTTCTTCGGTCTCGCCCTGCTCCTGAAGCATCAGGCATCGTCTTCGCCCTTCGATCTCCTGACCACGGGGGCGGGGGCGGGTGTCTGGGAGCGCGTACTCTCTCAGATCCTCGGGAGCGCCGTCTTCATCAACTTCGGTCTCATGGCCTTCAATCTGCTCCCCATCGCCCCGCTGGACGGATCGAAGGTGCTCCATCTCTTCATCCCCGCGCGCTACGAGGACACCTACGAGGAATTTCTGCGGCGCGGCCCCATAATTCTGTTGATCCTGATCCTCGTCGAAGCGTTCCTCAATATCCCCCTGCTCTCCGTATGGGTCTTGGGGATCATGGAGTTCATCATGCTGGGGCTGAATCTGATTGCGGGACCGATTCTCTAGGAACTGTTCACATACCAATTTTTTTGGCATGAACAAGCTCCGTCATCCTGAGCTTGTCGAAGGATGACGAAGCGCGTCCATGGTTCGACAAGCTCACCATGACGCGCTATTTATTGAATTGGGGAGTGTTGATTACTTTGAGTATGCGAACACTACTCAGGAACGCGCGAAGGCGAGAATCCTCCGCATGCGCGCATCCCACGATACGTGTTCGATGAGCGCTCTGCGCCGCTCTTCATTCATTTTCGGGTGCGCGAGTGCTTCCGCAATGGCATCGGCAAGAGATGCCGGATCGCCGGGTGTGAAGAAGTGCACGAGGGACGGATCGAGCACGCCCCGCAGCGGCGGAATATCCGCACAAACGGTCGGGCGACCGGCCGCCAGATACTCGAACACTTT
The DNA here is from genome assembly GCA_028707875.1 of Candidatus Peribacteraceae bacterium. Taxonomy (GTDB): domain Bacteria; phylum Patescibacteriota; class Gracilibacteria; order Peribacterales; family Peribacteraceae; genus JAQWAC01. The sequence goes on from JAQWAC010000002.1 coordinate 47,956, forward strand.
GAGCGGGGAGGTGTCGCGCCGGAAGAACGGATGATCCGATGCGGGAGCGGGATAGACGCACACGGAACAGGCGGCGAGCGCGGAAGGAACGGCCGAACCGGAGAGCGCCCCCTCAAAGCGAAGATCATCCGCGGAGAGCCCCAGATCCTGCGCGCGCTTCTTCTCCAATACGATACGGTCGCGCGGTCCGCCGATGATCCAGCCGAACACCGGATGTCCCCGTTTTTTGAGCAATGCGAATGCCTGCGGGAGCAACGCCACTCCTTTTTCGATGTTATCGCGCGTCACGAGCGACCCCACGTATCCCGCCACGGGACGGTCGGAGGGGAGTCTCCATCGTGCACGGGCGAGTTGCGGCGAGGGTAAATCGCAGAACCGATCCGGATGCACGCCGTCCCCTTCCGTGATCACGCGTGCGGGATCCACTCCCCATTGCACCAGCGCATCACGCATCTGCTGTGTGAGACAAATGACCACCCGACAGGCGTTGCACCGACGAACGAAGGCGGGACGTCTGTACGGAAGCGTATGGAGTTCCAACGCCACGGGAACGCCGCTCGCCAGAAGAACCGGAAGCAGGCGCGGGGAACGGGTGTAGAGCAGATCCGCGGGATGATCCGGAAGGAAGCGCCGGAGCGCGGCGGCGTAGGAACGCATCGTCACGGCGAAGGCCAGAAATCCCGGAACCCACCATGCACGCAGCGCGTCGAAGACAGGAAGCCGCTCTACCGGAAAAGATTCGCGGATGTCGTAGAACGCCTGCGGATCGGGGAGGACGGTATTGCGCACATCCGGCGCCGTCAGCGTCACGTCATGCCCCAACCGGACCATGGCGGCGCACACCTGCGCGATCTGATGCCCGTGGGCCTTCTCGGTGGGGAAGCGCGCCTGTGAAATGAAGAGGATGCGCACGGAAACAGCGTAGCGTCGCGCGGGCGGGAAACAAGGATCTGACGCCTGATTAGAGCAATTTTTCCACCGCAAATCTGAAGAACGCTTTCACCGAGAGACGGCTTGCAAAAGCCTCCCGCGCCTTGCGCTGCATCTCCGCGAACTTCTCATCCGGACAATCGCGCCAGAACGCCGCCGCCGCCTGATCGATGCGGGGGAGACCGGACAGCGGCACACGCACGATGAACGCGGAGTAATCGAGGTGATCCTCAAGCGGCAGAACGCACTCGGTATCCAGAAAGAGCGGAACCCGCCCCAGACTCAGCGCCTCGTAGAACCGGTACGAATAATTACCGTCGCCTTTGATCGCCAGCGCCAGATCGGAATCCAGCAGATTCCGCCGGTACTCCTCCCGCGCCTGCACGGGATCCAGACGGATGGTCTGCAGATGCCCCGAATAACTGCTGCGCAGGAGAAAGTTTGTCCTGACGAGTTTGCTGTCCTGAAGGACCCGAACCGCGGCGCGCCGGAACGTCAGGCCTTTCTTGAGAGCGCCGATGCGCGCATCGCGGGAAAGGAATTGCCGGACATCCGTGAACGCATCTTTAAGCGACGTCGCGAGGGCATTGCGCGGATTTTTGTAGTACACCCATCCGCAGAACCCCACCGTGGGGAGAGAGGATTTTCTGCGCGGAACAAGATCCTCCCCGCGAAGAAGATCCACCGCATACGCCGGCATGGCGATTTCATTTGCGCGCTTGCGGAAGCGATAGAGCGACGTGCGAAAGACAATCGTGTTGGGAAGATCCACCGGCGCGTCACTGTCTCCGTGCGCGATGACGACGATCCGTTTGTTGAGTTTCCGGCTCAATTCCGCAAAACCGCGGAGATACGCGGAACGATGCCGCACGGACGGGAAATTGTGCGGGATGAGCAGATCATCGGCCTTCGAGGGGTCATCCGTCACTTCCACGAGCGGCTCCGTCATGTCCGCAAAGGCTTCGTTGAGGAACATGATGTTCCCGCGTTCCTCGCGCCCCAAATTGGGATAGAGGAGCGGGATCAGGGGCACGCCGGGAATGGTGGTGATGAATACTTTACGCACAACCGGGAGAGGAATCGCTTACCCCTTGCGGGCAACGAAGAGAAAATCACGGGGGAGAAGCCCCGCTTGCAGCGGTCGAAAATCCGGACTCATGCGATGATCGGGATCGCGGAATCTCTTGTAGAGGAAGCGCAGAATCCGCGAAGAAAAGTAATACTGCTGCCTCTGACCGAACAACTGAAGAGCGGACGGGGAGAAGCCCGCCTCCACCAGAAATTCCCGCATTTCGGAAGGCACGAATTCCTGCGTGTGATAGGGGTTGGGAATCGGATCGGTGATGCGGGACGCCGAGGGCGAAGTCATGATCCTGTTGGGCGTGGAGAGCAACAGAACGCCGCCCGGCTTGAGGGCGCGATGGAGGTTGACGAGTGCCTCGCGATAGTGAGGCGTGTGTTCGATGGTCTCAAAACAAACGGCGGCATCAAACTGTTCCGAAAAATCCATGTGCGCAATATCCCCTTGCCGGAAGACTACTCCGGGCGATTGAAAGTGTGCACGGGCATACGAAAGAGCGTCTTCGGAAATATCCATGGCAAGAATGGACGCGGCTCCCGCCTGTTTCATACGATCGGTCCCGTATCCGGTCCCGCACGCCACCTCCAGAACCTTCTTCCCGGCAACAAAGGGGGCGGCGAAGCGGTAGCGGGCATCGGCATCGTCCCGGATACGCCGCGATGTCTGACCCGGAACGAAAAATTCCCCCGTAAATGCGCAATCTTCTGCCATGGAGACACTATAGGGCCGACCTGCAAGCAAGGGAACAAAACACCGGAGTAATGGGCGCTCCTCCCCCTTGTGATCACACGATCTCTGCACCATGCTAGGGACGCATGACCATCCTCGGAACCATCAAACGACGCCTGCGGACATTTTTTGTGTCGGAAACCGTCCTCCACCGCGGACAGACGCTGCCGTCCAGAAATCTGCGCTTCGGCGGCGTGCACTTTCAGGACAACGAAGCGTTTCTCTCCGCCGGAGAGCGGGATGCACGACGACTGATCGAATGGTGCAACCTCACCGAAAAGAGCGCGATCATGGATGTCGGATGCGGGACGGGGAGACTGGCGATCGGGATCATGAGCGTCCTGAAAACCATTCGCAGGTATGAGGGGGTCGATGTCAGCCCGACGGCGGTCGAATGGTGCACGCGTCACCTCACGCCCGCGCACCCCGCCTTCCGCTTCACGCTGATCAATGTCCAAAACGAACGCTATAACCCCGCCGGCGGCGCACGGGCGACGGACTTCCGCCTCCCCTTCGACGACGGATCCTTCGATGTGATTCAGCTCTACTCCGTTTTCTCGCACATGCGTTCACCGGATGTGCGCTCCTACCTGCGGGAATTTGCACGCCTGCTCACGCCGCAGGGGAGCGTATTCCTCACCGCGTTCACGGAGGAAGGCGTGGCGGATGAAGAAGAGAATCCGCAAAATTACATCATGGAATGGAAGGGCGCTCTCCACTGCGTGCGCTTCTCGGACAAATTCTTCCGGCAGATGGTGGAGGAGGCCGGCCTGAAGATCGCGCGAACGACCCATCAATCCGATACCGACGGCCAGAGCGCGCTTCTCCTCACCCGCTGATCATGGCGCGCGATTATGCCCAGCTCCTCAGGTACGTGTTCCGCGCCAACAGCGTGCGCTTTGCCTTCCGGACGATCCTGCCGTCGCTCGGATTGTGCATTTCCAAAAAAGCGCTGCCTCCGGGCGACAAGCCCGCTCTCTGCACCATGAACATCCTGCCGCCCATGATGACGGTGTGGCATCACTTTGCGCGCAAGAGCGTCGGCGACGGAGCGGACATCGTGATCTTCGACTGCACGGGGAGACTGAACGCCGCCGAATTCGCGGGGGCAACCGTGCTCCCCTTCCTCAATCTCTACGCCGCAACCAAGGGTGACATTTTCATACGCTCCATTGCACGTAACCGTCGCATCGCATGGATCTGCGACGACGACATGTTCCTGATGAGCCCCGACTGTCTCCCCATTCTGAAGCGCGAGTTCGCCGTCCCCAAGACCGCTTCCGTGAGCTTCCGCCCGCGCGAGTGGTGGGAATTCGATCTGGACGGGAAGCGCATCAAGCCGAGCTCCAGCTACTGCACCGCCTTTGACCGCGACATCTTCATGCGGGAGAAACTCTCGCTCGCACCGGCAGACGGAAATCCGCATCCCGGAACGTTGAACAAAGCACCAAAGCGATATGACACATTCGACAAGGCGAATGAGATCCTCCTGAAGAAGGGATACCGCTGCGCGATCGTGCCGGAAGAGGAACGGGAACGGTGCGTGGCGGAATTCAGCGGCTTGAGCGGCGCCGTTATGCTCCTGCATCACTTCCGCACAGCCGAAGAAACGCTCGACTACTTCCGCACGCCTCCGCCGGAGAAGTGGCGCAGCAACCTGCTCTTCGGCGTGATGTCCGCCATGCTCTCCGTCTGCACCATTCAGGAACTCTATACGCGGCTCAAGGGAGCTCCCTATCCGCTCCCCTCCCTGCCGGAGAAGGACGACCTGATGAAGATTCTGGATGAACGGAAGAACCATCTCCGCCCCGACCAGACACTGGATGCGGTGAACCGGACAAGCGAACGATTGCACGCCGCTCTCTGACGATGTCGCCCTGAGTGTAGTCGAAGGGGGGCGATTTACGGACACTCCCGCAGCACCACGAATGTCGGCGGCGCGGATGCCGTGGAAAAGAGAGGGGATGTGACCGGCTTCGCCTGAACGATCTCGTACGCGGGACACGCTTCCGTGAGCGAACGCACGACGCGGATGTCGCTGCGGAAAAAACCGCTCCTCCATGCAGGTTCATTCATGCCGGGCACGAGGACGACCGAACCCGCGGGCGCCTGCGCATTGATGAAGTCCTTCGCACGGCCATATCCGTACAACCCTTCCGAAGACAAACCGAGATTGGGAGGGAACAACCTGAAGGTGCGATCCACCCACGCATTGCATTGACCGTAGGTGTAGACGCAGAGAACCGACGCATGCAACGCGACCGTGAACATGATCGTGATCGGAACAATCCAACGTGCATTTGCGAGGCGCTTCCATGCGTCCGCCGCGCCGATCGCGGAGAATCCAAGGAGCACGGGATAGCCGGGGAACGCAAAGCGGATACCCTTCACCCACCACAGGAGACCGAAGGCGATCCCCGCGAGGAACCCGAGCACGAGGAGGGGCTGCTTCCGTCCCTCGCGCCACAGACCCCAAAGCGCAAGAACGAGAAGGACGGGCAGAATGTTATGAAGAGAATTGCCGTAGTACAGAAGATTCTTCAGAACCTCCCCGACGAGCGACGGCACGTGATCGCCGTACTCGGAGCCATACTCGGTGTGCAACGGATTCCCGAAGACGAGCGCGTTGCGCGTAAACCAGATGCCGGCGACGGCGCAGGCGAGGACGAGTCCCGCCCACAGCGATCCGCTCTTCAGGTGTGAGCGGCGCTTCCAGAGAATGAAGAAGGCATAGAGCGGAAACAGGATCAGTCCGTTGTAGCGCGTGAGGATGGAGAGTCCAGCGAGCAGCCCCGCGAGCAGATACCAACGCGTGTCCTTTTCCGCACGGTCGAACGCGGCGAGCGAGAAGAGGAAGAGCGCCGTGAAGAGCAGATCCGCCGAACCGAGCATCGTCATGAGAATGAAGCCGTGGTGGAAGAGGACGAAGATTGCGGCGAGGAGCGCGACGGGGAAGGAGAAGGATTTCCGGAAGAGGAAGAACGTCCCGAGCAGGACGGCGAACCCCGCGAGGAGCGTGGAGGTCTTCATGCCGAGCGACGGCCCCAGCAGCACGGCGAGCGGATAGGAGAGGATGGCGTGGAGCGGCAGATGTTTGGCATACGGCGCCCCGTCCAGCACGTAGGTCCCGTGCCGCCAGAAGCTCTGCCCGAGGAGGTAGTAGTTCGTGGTGTCGCTCGTGATCGGGAATCCCGCGGCGGGGAGCCACAGCAGGACGAGCGCGAGGAACATGAGCGTCCAGAGGACGATCGGGTGCCGGAGGAGGGGCGTAATGCGACTCACGAGTGGATAGTGTACGGGAAAATATCTAGAAACTCCTGCTGTGCGCAGATTTTGTCATGGTGAGCGGAGACGAACCATACAAAAGCCAATTGTCGCCCTTCGTCTCCGCTCAGGGTGACAATGCTTTGTGATAGAAAACACAAACGTGTCATGGTGAGCATGTCACCCCGAGCTCTGTCGAGGGGCGAACCATCACGTTTGTGCCCAAAAGACCCGCCGGACAAATTGCACCCTCCCCCCTCCTCTGCCAAGCTTTGAGTAATGGCCACTATTTGCGCCTTCGGCTGCTTTGATACGGAGGGGGCCCGTTCGTGGGTGATCCGCAAGGGGCTCGCGGATGCGGGGTACCGCATCGTCTTCTGCAACACGACCGCGCGCGGGCTCCTTGGCAAGTACCGCGACCTTGCGCGGAGATGGAAGGAACAAACGGACGTGGACGCGCTCTATGCCGTGTTCCCGAGTCACTTCCTCATGCCGCTGGCATGGCGGCTGGCGCGGAAGAAGAAAATCCCCGTGATCTTCGATGCCTTCCTCTCCCTCTACGACACCGATGTCTGTGACCGCAGGCGTCTTTCCCCATGGCATCCCAAAGCGTGGCTCCTGAAGTTCGTCGACCGGCTGGCCTGCCGTCTGGCCGATGTGATTCTGCTGGATACCGAGGAACACAAGCAGTACTTCATGGAGCGGTACGACGTTCCGTCGGAGAAGATTCTGGTGATTCCCGTGGGCTGCCGCACCGATCTCTTCCAGCCGAAAATCCAAGCATGTCATGGTGAGCTCTGTCGAACCATGACATGCAGCGAATTGTCGCAGTTCGACAGGGCTCACTGTGACAATTCCTCTCTTATCCGCTTCTACGGCACGTTCATCCCGCTCCATGGCATTGAGACGATCATCCGCGCGGCCAAGCTGCTGGAATCCGAAGGCGTGCAATTCGAGCTGCTGGGCAAAGGACAAACCTACGCCGCCATGCGCACGCTGGCCGCAGAGCTGCAAGTGAAGAATGTCCGCTTCCTTGATCCCGTTCCCCTCGCACAACTCCCTGCCTTCAATCACGGAGCCGACATCTGTCTGGGGATCTTCGGCACATCGGACAAGGCGCAGCGCGTGATCCCCACCAAGGCGTACGAAATTCTGGCCTGCGGCAAGCCCCTCATCACAGCCCGCTCCCCCGCCTGCGAGCGCGTCCTGACCGACCGCGAACATGTGCTCTTTGTGGAACCCGGCAACGCCCATGCGCTTGCGGAGGGCATCCGGGAGCTCCTGGAAAATCCGTCACTGGCGGAACACATTGCGAAGCGGGGGCATGCTCTATTCGAAGAAATATTCCAACCCAAAATGATCACCGCGCCACTCACAGCGTGGTTATCCCAAACACGCAATTAGAATTTTGGAGGTGGCGCGCCACGGGGGGTGAAGAGGAAGGCCCTGTTTCCTTAAAGCCGACGAGTCGGCTCCGAATCCTTGTAGGAGCTGACGAGGAGGCACAGGGCCGGGCGGGTTGGGGTTGGCGCGCCGGCGCTTTGGCTCCACCTTTGTCGCCGGACAAAGGTGGAAAAGGCTTTATTGCTTTATCCAAATAATCACACCTCTGTTGTCAGATTTAATTGGGCGAATTTTGCCTTCCTCCTGCATTCCAGAAATTACACGCATAACGTCTTCAATAGAAGCGTTTGATAGAGACGCAATTTTCTCGGGAGAGATATGTCGTGATTTATTTATCCAACTAACAATCTCATCGTAAGACTTAACTATTGCTGCAGCCTTGCAGGATTTAATTTTAAAAATTCCTATTGGGTGAATTTCCCATCTGCCTGAAATGACGCCCACATATTCTGGATGAGGAAATTGCTTCATCTGCAATTGGTGAATTAACTCGCTGCAATGATCGTCGTGATCGCTGACTTTGATTATTATTGAGAAAATTTCATCAGGGATGAATGGAAGCTCTGCAGACGAAAAATGAAAGCTATTCCAGTTTTTCCCACCAAGCAATTTTGAGTCTCGGGATTGGCAATCGATTTTTTGGGCACCATGCATAATGGAGGCACCTATTAATTCTAAGTCTGTTTCAGAGCCGAAACGGATTTGAAAGCATGCAAAATCACCCTGAAATATACCTCCGTTCATAACTGGAGGAATTGCCCCCAAAGAAGGAGCGAGTTTGATTTTTCCTGCTTCGACTTTGTCTTCTGTATAACTATTAAATGATGGATGATTCAAAATTACTTCAGCTTGCTGAACATCACCTCCAACGTTTGAGTTCTTAATACTCTGATTCTTTGAAGATGCACTTGGCTCTATTAATTTCTTGAGAAAATATCCAATTACTCCAAGAATGGCAGCTAGGAATACACATATTATTCCCGTAACCAATGGATGCGCCTCTACCCAAATGAGCATGACCTGATCATAGCTTGAATACATCCGATTTTATAGCGAAGAAGCGTCACAAGGATGAATCCATGACGATGCAGAAGAGTGGCTGAATCAATACACCACCCTCCACAGCACCCACCCCCCCCACCTCCTCTCTCTGAACCGAGCTTGGCTTCACCTCGCTCTCTTTGTCCGCCCAATCCATTCGTGCTATAATCATGAGATGACAAAAATACACAATAAACCGGTTCTATTCGGCATTCTGGGCTCGCTGGCTCTTACATGCGTTGCGGCCGGCGGCGCGGAAATTTTCCGAGCGGAGCTCACCGGCGGTTGCTCCTCCACCCCCGTTGCATCGGACACGATGATCACCACGTATCGCATGCGCGATCGGGCCGACGGGTACGGCATTTCCGTCCTCAAAGACGGCGGGTACCTCCTCATGGGCGATACGGTCTACAGCTCCGGCATGGGCGTATGGAATGCGTTTCTGGTGAAGACCGACGCCAAGGGAAAGGCTCTCTGGAGCAAACAATTCGGCAGCCAGAGTGCGGCGCAGGGCGTGCTGGCCGCAACCAAACGCCTCTCCGTGCAGACGACCGACGGCAACATCGTCACGGCGCACGACATCATCGATTTCTACGATGCGAACTACGAGAATAGGAAGGAGGCATGGGGCGATGTGCTGGTGACCAAGCTGAATGGCGCGGGCAACCGCGTGTGGTCCACCATGGTGGGCGATTACAGCATGGATTTTCCGCAGAAACTCTGGGCCGCGCCCGACGGCGGGGTCCTGCTGCTCGCCAAATTCAAGAAGACCGGTTACGGACGGGACATCGCGGATTTTGATGCCGTCCCCGATTACAGCGTCGTGGTGAAGTTCGACAAGAACGGAAAGGTTCAGTGGAGCAAAAAGATGAACTGGACCGCGACGGACATGACTTATCTGGCTGACGGGAGCTTTGTCGCTCTGGCCGACATCGATACGCGCTCGGAAACGGAAATGGCGATGGGCGCGATCCCGACGATCATCAAACTGGACGGCAAGCTGAATGTCCAGTGGGCAAAAAGCATTGAATCCCTGTCCCTGGAACTGCCGATGACGACCGGCTCCACGCCCGGCAAACTGAAAATGTCCAAGGCGAAAATCCGCATGGGCGCCGGGGAATTCCGGTCCGTGGAACAGACGCAGGACGGCGGATTCATCGCATTCGGCCGCTACTTCAACGCCACAAGCATCATGACCGACAAAACGGGCACGGCCATCCGGAACCTTGTCGGCTCCGTTCCGTACATTGCGGTGAAAGTGAATGCCGGAGGCGGCTTCCAGTGGGCCAAACGAGTCACGACGGGCTTCACGGCCACCGACGTGTACTTCAGCACCGCCAAAACGGGCGACAACGGGTTCGTGCTGGCACGCACCGTCATGCGCAAATCCGGCATGAAGAAACTGACCGACATGACGGGGAATCTGGAGCTCCTCAAAACCGACGCCGACTTCAATCCGCGCTGGACCAAAAAAATCGACATCGAAAGGGATACGTCCGGCTCCGATCTCCGGGCAACGCGGGACGGCGGCGTGGCGGTCACCGGCAGGATCGTGACGACGGAAGAGCATCTGGTCATGGGCAGCATGGAACCGTACGAGGAGGCGATCCTGATCAAAGCGGACGTCAACGGCGCCGTGAGCGGCGCGAAGGTCGTGTCCGATGGCGCGAAGGTGGCCGCGGAGGATCAGAGTTCCCTCATCACCATGCAGACGATGAGCGTAAGCACGGGAGACATGAAGCTGCCCGTCAACAAAGCGGTGAAGGAAAAAATATCGAAGATCGAAAATCTCGCACGCGTCATCGTGCCCTTTGCCACTACCAAAGTGACGGCGGCATGCTCCACAGGAACGTCCGGAAAATCCAAGTCATCCGCAGCCGGAACAGGCGCGCCCGCCGCGACCGGCACATGGGCGCAGATCAATTACGACAGCGCCAAAGAGGCCAGGATCGAAACAGAGAAGAGCCGGCAAATCCACGAAGAACTGCTGCCGATCCTGAAAAAACTGTTCGACAACCGGGTGAAGATGACCGATAACACCAGCGGCCTGTGGCTCACGTACCTGTTCCCCCGTCCCGCCACGCGCGCCGACGTGGAAGCGGTCCGGAAAGCCTACGAGAAACTGGGCTACAAGATCGACGAGTCCGAAGGCGGGCGCCTGAACGTGTCCAGAATCGGACGGTCGCTGCGCATGACGTTCTCCATCAATAATTCCATGGTCGGAAAGCTGGAGGTGATGCTGTAGCAATCAATACACAATCCGATACAGCACCCACGCACCCGCTTCCTCGCTGTCCTTCTCCAGCTTCACCTTCAGATTTTTGGGGTCCCATTCCGGAGACCGCCGCTGATCCCATACCACATACCGTACACCGTACTTCTCCAGGTAGGAGGCCGGATCCCTGTCCTCCGTCGCACAGGTGCTCTTCATCAAAGCAATCTCCCTCTGATGCACGCCCTCCTCCGCCCGCACGCGATTCGCCTCCGGCCAGATCAGGTGCTTGCGCTCGTCGATCTGCCGCGCTTCCGGGGGGTACGGGAGCAGGCTCAGGCACAGTCGCTCCGCCAGTTCCTGATTGCTCATGAGCGCGCTATCGAGGTAGATGATGGAGAGAATGTCGTGCCGGGTCTGTCCCGCGATGAACGCGGAAGTATCCGGATCCGAGAGAATGGTGGCGCGCGGGAGGTTATCGAGTACGGGCAGGAGCGAGGCGAAGTGCGTTTCATTCAGGCGATACGCGGCGCCGGAGAACTGCGAAAAGACGGCCCGGTTATCCCATGCGATCCCGCCGATCATCGGGAGCGCGGCCAGGAGCGGGAGCATGAGCCACTTGTTCCAGAGGAGGGACCCGAGCAGGAAGGCGCTGACGGCCCCGAAGAACACGGGGAACACCGAGTGCGACGTGAAGAGGAAGATGTGCCCGTGGATGAGCTGCTGGTTGATCAGCACAAGCACGGCAATCGGGAAGAGGAGGATGAAGCGCTTGCGGCCCGCAAGCTCCGGCCGTGACCTTAGCGCCAGCAGCAGTCCCGCGGACATGGCGAGGAAGAGGAGCGAGTAGATCCAGGATTCCGGCCACCGCCCCGCGTGGAGCGCCTGCCGCCACGCCATCTCCTGATAGAGCGGGAGTTTGGACAGGCTGAAGGTGAGGAAGACGTACGGGAGCGCGGAGATGACGCCGATCACGCAGAGGACGATCAATGTGCCGAAGCGTGAGTCACGAAGATTCTCACGCGGTCGCGACCGCCACCACGCGGCCAGTTCCCACAGGAAGAGGAGCCCGATGTAGATCCACGCGAACATCCAGCTCCACAGATACACGCCCTGCAGCGTGCCGAGGAGGAAGCCCGATGCGAGCGCGTACCGGAGACTGCGCTTCTCCAGCGCATGCATGGCGAGGAGGATCGTCACGAGCACGAGGAGGGAGCTGGTGCGCTGGTGAACGGGGCGGTTGAGGCCGTAGAGGACGGGGAGGAGGAACAGGAGCGCGCCGAAGAGCGATCGTCTGCGCCCGAACTGCGCGAACCGGAACAGCGCGAAGATGGTGAGGAAGAGAAAAACGGGGATGACGAAGTCCATGATCTGGAAGACCGTTGCCGCGCGCCAGCCCGTCCAGCGGAACGCCAGCCCCTCCGTCTGTTCGATGAGCGCGAACTGCGCGCCGGGGGCCCACGGCTCTCCCGTAAACGGCTGCGTGGCATGCGCGGGATTGCCGGCCAGCGCCTCTTCCACCCGCGCACGGTAGAGGGATTCATCGGTACTCAGGCCCACCAGCACCCCGCGTGATGCGGGATTGAGGATGTAACGCAGTTGAGGAACTTCCATCACGACTCCGAGGAGGAGCGCAATGCCGCCGATGATGAGCGTCCAGCGGAAGCGGTCGGCCATACAAGAGAAAGACAGGGAGAATAGTAGCGCTGTAGCACAAATATATCCTCAAAGCCGACCGCTTTTGTCATGGTGAGCGGAGACGAACCATAGACAAAAGCCAAAATGTCGATCCCTCGTCTCCGCTCGGGATGACATTATTTACGCTTCGCCGAATAACTTCCTCTTGGAGAAAACCCTCAACTTCACAAAAACCCACACCCACAGAATCCAGTCCTTCCAGCCGATTTTCTTGCCTTCCGCAAAGGTGCGCGGCGCGTAGGAAACGGGATACTCGGCGATCGCGATGCCGCGGCGCACCAGCATCACGGTGATTTCGGGGTCGTAGCGGAAATCGCTCTCCTTCAACGGAAGTGTTTTGAGCACGTCGCTCCGCACCATCTTGTAGCACGTGGGCTGATCGGTGAGCCGCGTGCCGTAGAGGAGATTGCAGATGACGGTGAGCATGCTGCCTCCGACGAACGACGTGATGTGCGCGAATTGCTTCTGCTTCTTGAGCCTGCGCGAGCCGAAGACCGCCGGAAGATTCTGCCGCTCCGCAAAGGCGAGGAGGCCGGGAATTTCCTCGGGGCTGTATTCCAGATCGGCATCCTGCACGATGACGTACCGGCCCCTGGCCCGTGCGTAGCCCATGCGGACGGCAGACCCCTTCCCCCCGTTCGGCTTGGTGAGGACGGTATCCTGCGGACGCGCAAGCCTCTTCAGAATCGCGAGCGATCCGTCGCGGGATCCGTCATCCGTAAAAATCACTTCGGCAAAGTCCCCGCACGCCGCAAGGACGCGTCGGACGATCGTCTCGAGCGTGCGCTCTTCGTTGTAGACCGGCATGACGATGCTGAGGCGGGGCTGATCCATGAACGGAAAGAGAAGTTACTGCATTTCCTGTACGAGCCGCTCCGCAAGAAGCGGGAGATTGTGTTTACCCGTCACGATCGCGCGAAGTTCGGAGGAGAGTCGTGCGCTTCCTTCCGCGGAGAGGCCGAGAATGTGCGTGGCGCGGTCCGCCATCGTCTCCGGCACGGCAAGACAATCTGCAGGCAGGACGCCCTTCGCCGCCTCGCTCGTCGTCACCACGGGACAACCGCACGCCATCGCCTCCAGAACGACCTTATCCAGCCCCCCGCCGCACGCATGGAGCATCAGCGCGCTTTTCTGCAGGAGCGACCGGACCTGCGGATGCATCACGAACCCCGTCACCACCCGATTTTCCAGATGCAGCTCCTTCCTGAGTGCGAGAAGCTCCGCCTCCAGAGCCCTGTCCTGAGCCGTAATCGTGCCTCCCGCGATCACCAGACGGAATTCCGGAGGAAGTGCGGCGAAGGCGCGGAGAATGACATCGAGATGCTTGGTCCGCGTGATGCGGCCGATGGCACAGAGGAGGTGCGGATCGCGCGGCTGATCGGAAGGGGCGAAGAATGTCGTATCGATCCCGTGCCCGACGATGCGGCTCTTCGTCGTCGTGCGCGGCAGACCGAACGCCGTCGCATGAAACACTTTCTCGACGAACAGGAGAGCGAGCGTAAGAGCGGGACCACCCCCGCGCGCCTCGTACCAGAGGAAGACGCGCTTCCGGAGCACCGCCCACACCGGAGCGCCCAGCACCACCCACACGGGCGTCATGTGCACGAGCACGCGGTCGTAGGAATCGCGCCCGCTCCAGATGAGTTTCCAGAAAGTGAGAATCTGCGCGACTCTGGATCTCCCCTTCTCTTTCCCGAGCGAAAGGACGCGGGTATTGGAGGGAAGAGCGAAGTCCCCGGCGGATTGCGCGATGACCGTCAGCGTTTCCACTCTCGGGGAAAATTCCTCGAGCCACCGGTGAAAAAATCCCAAAATGGGGTCCGTTCTGTCCGCCTTCTGGGTGACGATGAGAAGTTTCATGAAACAACCGGAGAAGGCAGGGACTTCAGGAACTCCGCATACTCTCTGATGAGCGTTTCGCGATTGAAGCGGTCAAGAATTTTGCGGGCCTCCCCGCCCAACCGGTCACGGAGCGCCTCGTCCTGCAGAAGATGCATGATCTTGCGACGCAGATCCCCTTTGCTCCCGTCCGTGAAGAGTCCGTTCACGCCATCCTGAATGACTTCGGGCATCACGCCCACCGGAGTCACGATCACGGGCATTCCCGCCCCCATCGCCTCCAGAGCGCTCCGGGGGCCCCCTTCGCTCGCGGAATTCATGACGAACATCCGTGCGGTCAGAACGGCGGCGACCACCGCCTCCGCGGAGGTGAGCCAACCGAGGAACGTGGCGCGATGCCCCATCCCGAGCTTGGCGGCGAGCGCCTCGCAACGGGTGCGCTCCGGCCCGTCTCCGATCACGAGCAGACGCACTTCCGGAATATCCGCAATCGCCTCAATGAGCGCCGCAAGCTGCTTGTTGGGAACCAGCCTCCCGCAGAACGAGACATCGTACGAAATGGGGGGCCGGACATCCTTCGTGAGGAGCGCACGATCGAGGTAGAACGAGGGGACGATCCGGATCTTTTCGGCTGAAACGCCCCAGCGGATGAGCTGGTCCCGCACCGTGGCATTCACCACGCGCACCTGCGTCGCCCTCTTCGCGTGACGGGGAAGAACGAGGCGGGAGAGCCACCGACCGATGTATTCCGCATAGGAAGAAGCCTCCGGCATCCCGACGATATGATGAACCTCAAGCGCGTAGGGAATGCCCGTCGCACGATGGAGCCGGTGCGCCCCCCACCCGTTGAAGAACGGCGGATACTCATGCACGGTCATCGTATCGTGGTGATATTGGGCGAAAAGCGCGCAACCGCGAACCAGAATCCAGCGCGCCTGATACCAGAGTCCGTGCGGGCAGGGGTGGAAGTGCACCTCGCCCCCCTTCGGCCCGTCGGATGGATGATCGGCGGGAACCGGAACCACCTCCGAAACGTGCGGACAGATGATATCGATGCGGTCAAAATGCTTGCGGAGTTCCTGCAACGTGTACCAGAACGCCCCGCGCTTGCCCTGCAGGATCGACCTGTCGCCAGAGATCATTAATAGTTTCATAGGAGAGAAGTGGGAGCCGGCTTGCCCGCCGTAGCTTCGGCGAAACGCAGTGAAGCCAAGCGGAGGCGGGAGATCATGAGGAGTTTCATAGGCGTTCAAAGAGAAGGAGATGTTCGCGTGCAAGATCCTCCCATGGTCGCTCCTCTACAGGCAAGGCCGCCTCGTGCGCAACCGCGCCATACGAATCGCGTATGTCCCGCACGGCCGCGGCGATCTTCTCCGGCGTCGAGCAATCCCGCACCGTCATGCCTTTGGAGAGTCGTGCGCTCAGGCCCGTTTCCCGCGTGAGAAGAACAGGTAGGCCCGAAGAACGGGCCTCCAGCGCCACATTGGGACTCAACTCCGTGATGGAGGGAATGATGAGGAGATCCTGTTCGGCAAAGAGATGGTCTTTTTCCTCTCCGAAGAGCGGCGGGAGAAACCGCACGCGATCAGTCGCAAGAATCTGCGATGCCAGACGACGCAATTCTCCTTCGCTCGGGCCCGATCCGACGAGCGTCAGACGCATGCCGGGAAGGAGCGCGACCGCGCGGACGAGGGACGGAAGATTCTTGAACCCGACGAACCGCCCCATGAAGAGAAGACGGAACGGATCGTGTTTGGCATGCGGTACGGGTTGGCCTTTCGGGAAGGCATTCTCGATGACGGAATGGGGGGGCAAACGATACTCATGCTCGTAGATTCCCTCTTCGAAGAACGTGGAGAAGACAATGTGATCGAATGATCTCAAAATAATCGCCATCATCAGACGAAGTGTTTTCCACTTACCACTTACCACTTTCCGCTTTTTCATATTCTCATACCACTCGCGCAATCCCAACTCTCCTCCCGCATCCGTATACCGCTCCCAGAAGAAATCCCCGCCGAGCCGCAACACCTTCTTCGGTTTCTTCAGTCGCGCAAGCATGACCGGAATCCCCGCACTCACGGAGGAGAATGCATACACGATATCCGCATCCGATCCTTCTCTCTGCAGAACCCTGGCATACCGCCACCACCGCAAAAACGGTCCGCCCCGCTTTGACACGAAGTTCACTTTCCACTTACAACTTTCCACTGCGCTGTACGGAGCGACGCCATACGTGACCACAACAACCTCGTGTCCTGCGCCTTCGAACTCACGTGCAAGAGCGGCCACGTACGTCGCCGGTCCTCCGATAGAGGGAGGGTAAATGCCTGTGGCCAAAACGATCTTCACCCCGCCATAGTACCTAAACCGGGCCGCAATGGCTCTAGGACTGCGACTTTTTGCGGTACCACTCCACCGTCCTCCGGACCCCCTCTTCCCACTCCACCTGCGGCTCCCAGCCGAGAGCGCGTGTATTGGAGGAATCCAGCGCATAGCGCCAGTCATGTCCGGGACGATCCGTGACGAACGAGATGAGGCTGTGAGGTCTGCCAAGTTGATCGAGCACGGCATAGGCCGTCTGGAGGTTGGGTCGGTCCCCGCCGGCGCTGATGAGATACGTCTGCCCGTCGCACCCCTTCGCAAGAACCGTCTCAATGGCATCCGTATGATCCGTGACGTAGAGCCAGTCACGCTTCTGCTTCCCCTGTCCGTACACGGGAACCGATTCGTTCTTCAACGCATGACGGATGATCGTCGGAAGGAATTTTTCGTCCGCCTGATGCGGACCGTAATTGTTGGTGCAACGCGTGATGCGGGCGCGCAGACCGTACGTGCGCACCGCTGCGAGGATAAGGAGATCGCCGGCGGCCTTGGAAGCGGCATAGGGATTGCCGGGACGGAGCGGCGAAGCGGGAACGCACGCGGGATCCGCATCGGACTGGTCGCCGTACACCTCATCCGTGGAAACATGCAGCAAAAGCATTTCGGGATGCGCCTTGCACACTTCCACCAGATTCTGGACCCCGAGCACGTTGGTCCTCAGAAACGGGGAAATGTCTTTGATGCTGTTGTCCACGTGCGACTCCGCCGCGAAGTTCACGATCACATCGATCTTATTTTTCTCCACGAGCTTCGTCACCAGCTTCGGGTCCGCAATATCCCCCTTCACGAATGTGATGCGCTTCCATACGGGATCAAGGAAATGTTTGTCCGCGGCGTAGGTGAGCTTGTCGAGAACGACGATGGCATCCTGCGGATACCGGTCCGCATGGCGCAGCACGAAGTGCGACCCGATGAAGCCGGCGGCGCCCGTGACGAGAAGATTCATACGAAGGTATGGTAGCGCGAAGAGGCGGGAAAGGGGAGGAAAGGAAGGAAAGGCAGAAAGGTTTTCTCTGGGCGGAATGGGCGACTTTTCTCCCCTTTCTGCCCTTCCTCACCTTTCTGCACTCCGGACGAAACAGCTATAGTATCCGCATCACCCCCGACACATGAAAGGAGTCCTCATCTGCGGCGGAACGGGAACACGGCTTC
>JAQWAC010000064.1 GCA_028707875.1 Candidatus Peribacteraceae bacterium
CGCTGAGTGTTGAAACAATGAGCCGTATGTTTGCCGATTCCGGCTGAACGGCGTCCTCCGTAATACTCACCGCTGTTTCATCCGATGGTTTTACGACCGTGGCGTTTCCGCCCGCGCTTGGCGCCGCTGCGTATGTTGTAAGAGTATAGAACAGAAGACCTGTTCCCAGTATTGCCGAAGTCCATCGCCTATTGCAGGTTCGCATCGGGAAAAATGCTATCAGAACCTGTCGCTGCACGAAAATGCAAAAATCCGAGGTGATGATTACAATTTCATCCGGTTTCTTCTTCCGGATACGAACAAAATTTTCCGTGTGGTTGTCATCGGTGATTCTATTGCTCTTCGTTGGTTGGCCTGCCGGACGTAATTCGAATGCGGACCACCATGGATGACTTTTCAAAGCCTGTCATCATAAATACCGGACGTCTGTATGTTCAATATTTATTTGAGCCTCATCATACGACGTTTGTCGAGGGGCTTTCTATCGTGGAAGACAATGATCCCAAAACATGGGATCTGCTTTTGTCCGTTGCCCGTTCGTTCAGTCTGGAAAGGGCGTTTTCCGAAAACGGCATCCAACGTCCAATCGATGAAACGAGGGAAGACCTTCGCACAATGCTTAAGCATTAATTGAAGCGCGTGTTCGCTTGTCCGGTTTGCCTCTATTTGAGTTTGGCTTATCTAGGAAACGAAAATAATGGCTCGACGTGCTGGATGGGATTCGAACAGCACGCATTATTACCGTGTATGCCTTCTCCGAAACATTGGGTCTCCAAACAGAATCGCATACAATGTTCTCCTCGCCAGCCAGTAAACAAGAATGACAACCCCTGCCCAAAAGAACCCCGCTGCCGGAATGTCATCTTCAGTAAGACCCAAGAGTATCAATCCTCCCGCAAGAGAAACGAGAGAGCTCCAGAAGATCAGATGGAGAATTCTGTAGTACCATTTCCTATGAAATGTTTCTCGGTCCATGTTGTGATAATAGCAAAAAATGGATGTTCGATTGTCCAGCTTGCCCCAATTTCGTTATGGCTTTATCAAGCCACAAAAACAATGGCTCGGCGTACTGGAAGGGATTCGAGCGGCCAATGTCATTAGAAGTATGTGTCTTATTGGCTAGATCATTGCAGCCTGCTTACAAGGGATAAATTCGTTTGGAGATGAAACTACTGACGTAGAGACCAAGGTCGGGATTTTCGGATTGTAGGTCCGGCGGTAATTCTTTTTGATCCTCATTTGCTTCGTGAGAAATTAGATTGAGAGCGGCGGGGTCATTTCGTGACAGCTTCTCAACGAATATTGAAGCGATTGCCTGGGTAACTTCATAACAAATGCCTATCACACTGCGGTCGCCATATCTCTTTCGGAGAAGTCCCCAATCGATTTGCCGAATGGTAAATACTTCGCCGAATTGTGTTCGAAACCAGCCAGCAATATCTCGAATGTTTTGATTTCTATTGGCTAGCACTTCTTGAGCGTCTGGCAAAAGCTGGCTGAAGATCTCTGCAAGTGGGTCGTTCTTTCCTGCCTCGGATGTAGTAGGAGAATCAACGAAAGAGTGGATACTCTTGAGAGGTATAGGAGTATCGAGAAGCTCGTCGAGATACTGATCAAGAAATGACATAATAATACAATTGTAAATATTTATAAACATTTGTCAATTGGCTTCCCCGGCTGGACTTGGATTCGTCTCGCCCCTGCGGGGCTCGCTCACCACAGGCTTCTCGTCCAGCCTCCTCCGCCAATTTTGCCGCGCAAAATTGGCTCCCTACCATGGATCTTTTCAGAACTAAGAAGGATATTCCAAATCGTAAAGGAAGTTCATATTGAGTCTCTAAGTTTTGCTTAGCTCAATTATCTATATGGGCATATAGCTCCTGAAACTCAAGTTTTGTTAAAGTACTTTCTAAGTTTGATTTAGTCTGTGGTCTCTTGAAATATTCCAATTCGATATGGCCAGAAGGCAATGAATTTTTCACGCTTATAGCAACAGATCGAGATACCCCCTTTTCATACAACATACGAGTTACAGGATGTGATAGCCCTGCTTCGAGCGAAAACAAAAAGCCGTCGATTTTATCTTCTATATCCGGCATTACCCCTCCCTTTTCGATGAATACCGAAATTGCAATATCATAAAAACACTTGAGAAACTTGGGTCCTTCGAACGAAACTTCTCTTTCAAGTTTACTCATATAGTTAATCATTTTGTCCAAGATTGTCATTCGACGCTCTATTTCACTCAGACCTTCCTCGGTTCTAATCCATGGAACGTAAGTGTTTATAAATTCTCCAATTGTAGACTCATGGAGCCAACGAACCATACGATTTGCAGTACTATCAACTCTGTCTGGTTGTTTCGGGAAATGGAGGTGCTGGCTGCAAATTCCTAGAATCACGCCCAACTGATCACCGTTTAGCGTGAAAGGATTATAAACTGGAGAAAATAACACTTCATGAAAACGGCCAATTCCGGCCTCATCGCACTTTCTTCTTAGATATCGCCAAAGATCGTTTTGAGCACGTGGATCGATTCCTGGATTATTATTTAGTAAGGCTTGATTGATGTTAATCTCCGACTTAAAAGTGTTAATTCGGCCAAGAATTTCATTACG
Organism: Candidatus Peribacteraceae bacterium; assembly: GCA_028707875.1. Taxonomy (GTDB): domain Bacteria; phylum Patescibacteriota; class Gracilibacteria; order Peribacterales; family Peribacteraceae; genus JAQWAC01. The sequence continues at coordinate 2,619 of JAQWAC010000064.1, forward strand.
CTTTCTGTGCTGTGCCAAAGTTGAACGGTCAAAGACCGCTTGAGAATTTTCCGCAGTGAGTAATTCGAAAAGAAAATATTCAATTGAGTCTCTATCTGTAGATCTAACATAATCACGGTTGTTATAGCTTTTTAAGGTTTCGAGGGCATAGTTACGACGAGTTTTCTCTGTGGCCTGCAATTCAGGTTCTGTAATTTCAATATTCCCTTGATGAGTCAGTAGTTCGTCGTATTCATCTCTGTTTCTTGCTATGCAAAATACATTTCCTGAAAGATCATATTTCAGGCGACCCGCACGTCCTACTAAATTCCAAAACGATAATTGGTCATGCTCAGCATTCCCGTAGTGCTTATTGGAGAATAAGAATATATTTTTTGCAGGCAGATTCACTCCCTCCAATAATGTAGAAGTGCAGACAAGGTATTGTAACAATCCTTCTTCAAATAATTTTACAATCTCACGTCTGAGTCCCACCGGAATTGCTCCATGATGAATTCCAACACCTCGTTTCAATAATGAAATAATTCCAAATCCTCGATGAAAGTGGGTGTTGATATACTGATCCAAATCGCGAAGCCTCTCTGCATCTATGACTTGGTTTTCAGATAGGGATTCTGCCAAATAATATGCATAGCGATGAGCAACTGTTTTGCCAGTTGTATATAGGATTGTTCCTCCTTTCACACCGCTATTAAGGACTATTTCTATATTGCTTTTGATCTCAGAATCATCAGCGATAGTAACCGGAGAAATTCTTAGCTGCTTGATAACATTTTCCTGCTGCAAATCGATTGCTTGAGCTTGGGAGCAGAGAAAGTATTTGCATTCCTCATTCTGAGCTTGAATAAGATATAACATCCTCTCCACTGGCGCGAAGTTGATTACTTCATGGTATGTATCATTTTCGGCTAACAAATTGCTGAAGAGCCTCTCTCTGTAATATTGGGGATTCTTGATTAATGGGGAACTGAATATATATTTAGCGTTTCTCTGGCACAGATCGATGCTCTGTTGGAGAACTTTTCTCAACAGGAATCCCCGATAGCCTTTTGATATTGAATGCGCCTCGTCGCAATAAATAATTTGAAAGCTTCTCACTATTTCTGGGTACTTCGAAAGTAAAAATGAAAGCCGTTCTTGAGTTAAGATAAATATGCAGTTCTCGGGGAGATCTTCAATCGAACGAACATGTGTACGAATCGAATATGGGAGGTTATAAGTATTCTTTAGTGCCAAAAAATCCTCAAAAAATCCATCAATCAGAGATTTTGATGGAACCAATACAAGGCAACGATGTAGTTGTAAGTCAGCAAACTTCTTCGCGATAAAATTACGTATGATAAATGACTTTCCGAATGAAGTGGGTGCAGAAAAACTCACAAGTGTTTTTGTTTCAAGCTGTGAAACAATCCTAAGCTGTTCGTCATTTAAATATATCGGGGTCGTATCTATTTTCACGGCGTATTTGGCAGCATCTTTCTCCCGCAATAAGTTTGCGATAATTTCAGGATCAAAATCTAGAGAAGATAAATTGCCAGACAAGTCTTCCAAAACAGAATGTTCTTGAAAAACTTTACAATTACTAATCGCAGGAAAATTCCCTAAGCGGGAATAAAGTAATTGAATTGCATATGCAACGGATAGATCACTCGCATCAGAAATCTCAAATAGCAGTGCACATAATCTTTGGGCTAACACTCTAT
>JAQWAC010000029.1 GCA_028707875.1 Candidatus Peribacteraceae bacterium
GAGAAAGGGGAGGGGGCGAATCGTCCATTTTCCCGCGCCCGATCCGGAAAAAGAGGATCAGGTGATGCTCCAACGGCCGCGCCTGAGCCGCATCTACCATCGCAAGCACTTCTTTCCCTATCCGATCTCCATCACGGTCTCGGTGGCGTTCCGCCTCGGACTTCTCAATACGTTCCTTATCGGCATGAGTTACATCAAGGCCCGGATGTTCCGCATCAAAGACGAGACATATCTCGATGCCTTCTTCATCAATCGTTTCGGCAAACGTTTGTATGAAACATTCTTCATGGATTACACGGAGAAGGTTTGGGGGATTCCCTGCGGCCAAATCCGTTCGGACTGGGGTGCGCAACGGGTGAAGGGGCTGTCGCTCCGGAGAGCCCTTGTCCATGCGGTGAAAGACCTCCTCTCCAGCGATTTCAAGAAGTCACAGCAGGAGCGCGAGACGACGCTCATCACGCGTTTTTACTATCCCAAGTATGGTCCGGGGCATATGTGGGAGACGGTGGCGGAGCAGGTTCGGCAATGCGGCGGGGAAGTGCGCATGCAGACGCGTGTCGCCGGTGTTCATCTGGAGAACGGGAAGGCGGTCTCGGTGACGGTGGAGGACGTGCGCACGGGGCGCGAGGAGATCATCCCCTGCGATTTCTTTTTCTCGTCCATGCCGATCAAACATCTCATCGGCATGATGACGCCGCATCCCCCGATGCGGGTGGTGGAGGTGGCCGAGGGGCTCCCGTACCGCGATTTCATCACGGTGGGACTGCTCCTGAAGAAATTGCACGTGCAGGACGGGCGCAGGATTGAGAGTGCCGTTCCCGATAACTGGATTTACATTCAGGAAAGAGGAGTGCGGGTCGGGCGTGTGCAGATTTTCAACAACTGGAGTCCGTATCTGGTCGCGGACAGGAAGAACACGACATGGATCGGACTCGAATACTTCGTGAATGAAGGAGGGGATCTCTGGATCAAGCCGGATCAGGAGCTCATCGACTTCGGGATCGGCGAAATGGAGAAGATCCACTTTCTCCGGCGCGAGGATGTGCTGGATGCATGCGTCCTCCGGGTCCCCAAGGCGTATCCGGCATACTTCGGCAGCTACGACCAGCTCCATGTGGTGCGCGATTATGTCCGGACGATCCCCAATCTCTTCCTCATCGGCCGCAACGGCATGCACCGCTACAACAATCAGGATCACAGCATGCTCACGGCGATGCACGCGGTGGATAACATCCTTGCGGGACAGGAAGACGATCTCAATATTTGGGAAGTGAACGTGGAGATGGTCTACCACGAGACGAAAGAGGCGGCTGAGTGATTCCTCAATGACGGGGCGGCGGAACAGAGCGTGTGGCTTGTTGAAGTTTTCTCGCGAAGTCGGCATTCGAAAGACCGTTGAAGGTCATATATTCGGATTCCGATGAGCGAAGATGATCCAAATGAGTTGAGGCAAGGGGCGTAAGCACGTGAATGGAGCAGGGGGTGAGTGACTTAAGAAGTTGTTTGATGCGGAAGGTGTGCGCCAGTCCGTACGAGCACATCGGGACAAGGTCGGGACGGGTGTTCAGCATGAGATCAGTCACGTCCGCTTCGCGCATTTTGTCGAATTGTGCGAGCTCTCTGCTAAATTGCAGATACCATTCGCAGTCCTGAGCCACGTCTTCCGCGTAGTACCATTTCTCCCCGATCTTCAGGCAGGCCCGTTGTTTGTCCCATCCTCTTTGGATTTCCATGCGTCTTTTGGTGCCGGATTCCCCGTCCTGTTTTTGTTGCAGGACCGGCAGGTACTTTGCATTGAATTGTTCCATCCACGGCATCCACACTTCGGTGAATCGTTTTGCAATCACCTCGGATTGTTCCTGATGGCCGCCGGCGATATGCGGGTAAGCCGTGTAGAGGAAAAAGTTCGGAGCTGTCATACCGCGAGCCTTGCGCAAGCGCTGGTGCCGGTTCATCAGGTCAATGAGCTCTTCGGGCTTTTCGGCGAGCTGTTGCTGCATTTGCGGGCTCATGATGTCCATTCCCTCCTGCTGCGCAACCTCCAGTGTGCGGTTGGCGTATCCGTGCCGGAAACATCGTCCCTCCACGAAGATGGGGCTTCGCAATCCGCGTTTGTGAAGAAGGTGGGCAAGTTGGAACAGTTGCGCGTGTGACATCTTCGTGTCCTCGGGCGTCCGGTCCGGATCAAAATCATTGTTGCCGTAATGAGAGGAGGAGAGCAGGTAGAAATCGCGCGAACCATCCGGTCCCGCGAACACTTCTTCGCGCACGATGTTTCGCTCCACCGCCTCGTCCACCGCGCTGCGCAACTTTGCATGTTCCCCCTCCGCCGCCTCCGGTTTTCGCTGCGTTTGTACCGTCGCCGCAAGTTCAGCTCTCACTGCATTCGCGGTCGGTTCGACAGATATTCCCTTTTCTTTTCCCAATGCTTCGGATTCCGAAGGCGTGAGACCTTCGCCCCGGCAGAATTTGTCAAAAGCTTGTTGGCCGAGACTCTGCGTCTTATCCGACACTGGTAAATTAAATCATAATATATATTTTATGTCAAATTGCCTTTTTATACCACTCCACCGCCTTCCTCACCCCTTCCTCGAAGGGAATTTTCGGTGCGAAGCCGATCTTTGATGCTGCCTTCGTGATATCCGCCGTGTAGTTGGTGACTTCGCCGGTGCGGGAGGGTTTGATCTCAAGGGTGGAAGAACTGTTCAGGAGTTTTTTCAGAAGCTCCGCAAGCTCCACGATTGTGGCGGCTTTTCCAAACGCGATGTTGTACGTATCGTTCTTCGCCTGATCGAATTTCTCCAGAATGAGCATGATGCCCGCGACGGTATCGTCGATGTAGGTGAAGTCCAGACTCTTGTCTTTGCCGAAGATCGTCAGGGCTTCGTTCTTCCGCGCCCGCCGGATGAAGAGCGGTACGACGCGGTCGGAATCGTCGTACATCCCGTACACGTTGGAGAAGCGGAGGATGACCGTATCGATGCCGTAACAACGTTTATACGATTCCACGAGTGCTTCCCCGGCGATCTTGCTGGCCGTGTAGGCGCTCTCGCAGTGCTCCACGCGCACCATGTCTTCGGAGTAGCGTGTCGCGCCGCTGTTGCCGTAGGTTTCGCGCGACGAAGCGAATACAAAGCGCTTGATGCCGTTCAGACGGGCATATTCCAGCGCATTGAAGACCGTGAGCATATTGTCGCGTGCCAGCTCCGGCTGTTCCACCAGATCGTAAACGCGCGCATTGGCGGCAAGATGGACGAGAATATCGGCCGGCACTTTTCCGACAGTTTTCAGCTTTTCCAGATCACGCAGATCGATCTGGGTGGTGATTTTTTGCACAGCGGGCTGCCATTTATTGGGTTTCCAGTCGAAACCTTTCACCTCATGCCCGTTTTCCATGAGTTTTTCGCACAGGCGCGTTCCGATGGTGCCGCTGCTTCCGGTGACGAGGATCTTCATGCGAAGCGGATGGTAGCGCCTTCATGCCGTATGAGAAAAGGAAAAGGCCTAATTCCTCATTTCTTTTCTCCTCCCCTTGATCCGATCGGTTACACTGTACGGGATGTTGTCGCTTGTGCTTCCGACGTATAACGAAGCGGAAAACCTCCCGCTCCTCCTGCCGAAACTTCAGGAGGTGCTCGCGGGGATTCCGCATGAAATCATCGTCGTTGACGACGATTCCCCGGACGGCACATGGCGGCGTGCGCAGGAATTGGTTACCCGGTATCCGTCGCTCAAAGTCATCAGGCGTCAGGGGGAGCGGGGACTCTCTTCCGCGGTGATGACGGGCTTCAGGGCGGCGCGCGGAGAAGTTCTGGCCGTCATGGATGCCGACGGACAGCATGACAGTGCGCTATTGAGACAGCTCTATGAAACGGTGCGATCGCAGAGAGGCATGGCCGTTGCGACACGCTACATGCCCGGCGGAAGCACGGGGCAGTGGAATGAGCGTCGCAAGCTTCTCAGCCGCACGGCGACGAGAATGGTCATGGCGCTCTGTCACATCGGCGTGCGCGACCCTCTGAGCGGCTTCTTCGCAATTGATCGCTCATTATTTGAAAGGACGACGGCGGGGCTGAAGCCGCGCGGCTTCAAGATTCTCTTCGATCTTCTTGTTCGTCTCCCGAAGAACGTCCCGATAAGCGAAATTCCCTACACGTTCGCGCCACGTCTCAAAGGCAGGAGCAAACTTTCGGTCCGTGTCCACGGCGCTTTCCTCCTTTCCTTCTTCGGCGCAATGCTCAGGCGGAACACACGCGCATCGTGGGTCATCTGCGTTCTCTGCCTTCTCTGCGGGGCGGTTCTCCTCTGGCGTGCCTGGAACCTGCGATTGCTCGTCCTCGATCCGGCCGTTCGTGAGCGGACGCGGCAGGCGATTCAGTCGCTCAACACCCAGGAAGGATGGCTTGTTTCCGATCTGACGTTCCGGTGGATCGAGCGTGACCGGATCGAACTTCTCTACCATCCGCACGGGCGCTTTTCGGCTCCATCCAAATGCATTCGTGTGAAACTCAATTACTTCAACTGGTATCCATGCGACGCATCCTGACCATAATCGGCCTCGAAGTTCTCGCGGTCACACTTGTGATCGTTGCGATGTCCCACGGCGTCACGACCGATGAGGCGAAGTATCTCCTGAACATTCCCTATCCGCACCCGCCGCTGCTCCGCGGTATCGTCGGAATCACGCGGTTTTTGCCGGGTCAGGAATTCTTCTGGCGGCTCATGTTTGCGACGCTCCTTCTGCAGGCCGTATGGTTTGTGATTTCCTTCCTGCCGGATCGGGAGCACACGGAGCGATTTGCACTCGGATGTTTGTGGATCCTCTCCGCTGCCGTTTTCACACTGGCCGGTCAGATTCTCATGGCGCCGGCGACGGCGCTCTTCGCGCTCGTTTTCTGCCGGTTGCTCCTGCAGCAGGATGAGGATTCGGAGGACATGGCGGGCTGGATCGCTCTCCTCTGGCTCGCGTCCCTCTTCACGGCCTATCAGGCGATTCTGTTCGTACCGATTGTTTTCACTGTCTTCTGGCGCATGCGGCTTCCTCTCGGGAAGAAACTTCTCTGCATTGCCGGGCCGGTTCTTCTCCTTGTGATCTACTCGGCAACGAACCCTTTCGCGGTTGCGAGCATGGTGACAGCCGGAGAGCAGAACGCAGGAGCGGGAACGCTCTTCGATGCTCTGCGGGGAACGGGCCGGTTGTGGATCGTCGGGGGGAGTGTGGTTCTGAGCATCCTCGGGACGATCGGCATGGTGTCCTCGCGCAGATGGTCGCTTGTGCTGAGCCTGCTCCTCGTCGCGGCATTCATCACCGTTTCGTTCCGGCCGTATTACTGCATTCTCTTCACGCCGCTCTTCATCGCGGGGGTCGCCGCGCATCCGCGTTTACTCCGGATGCCCGCAATCACGTTGGTTCTCACCATTTTCTTTTCCGCCTTCATCGTTCCACGTTCGCTTCCTTCCTTCGATCGTTCCCCCGCACGCGTCACCATGCAGACGCTCGCGGCAAATCGCGTGACCGAAGGGATGATCCTCATTGCGGGACCGTTCGGGCATGAGTGGCAGTACGAGAGTTCGCTCACGGTGCGGCGTTACGGTCCGCGACTCATCGATTCCTCGCGCGCCGTCATCTGTCTGGCAGATTGTCCGGAGGTGCGATGGAGAAAGAACTGGCGCATTCTGCCGGGGTTGCCTGTGGAGGTGTGGATGAGGACGCTGGCGGCATGGAAAAAATAGCCGGTTAGCCGGTCAGCAAGCAGCTTTTTAGTCCTACGTTTCTTTATACTCCGTAGTACTTCCGGTACCACTCCACGAATCTCGGTACCCCCTGCTCGATCATCGTTTTCGGCTCGAAGCCGAGCATCTTCCGTGCTTTGGAGATATCCGCATCCGTGACCGTAACGTCGCCCGGATGCATGGGCAGGAAGTTCTTCTTCGCCTCCTTCCCGCAAGCTTTCTCCACCGTCGCAATATAGGTCATGAGTTCCTCCTTGCGGCCGCAGCCGAGGTTGAAGACCTCCTCCGGATAGTTCTTATCGACGGAGGCCACGATGCCGGCGACGATATCCTCCACGAAGGTGAAATCACGCTGCATTTTTCCCTGACCGAACACGTTGATCGGACGATCATGAAGAATCGCGTCCGTGAAGAGGAACAGTGCCATATCCGGACGGCCCCACGGGCCGTAAACCGTGAAGAAGCGCAGCCCCGTCACGGGGAAGCCGTACAGATGATGATAGGTGTGAGCCATGAGTTCGTTGTCCTTCTTGTTCTGGCCGTAGAGCGAGAGCTGACTGTCCGTTCGGTCGCCCTCGGACAGGGGGAACTTCGTATTGTCTCCGTAGACGGAACTTGAGGAGGCATAGACCAAGCCGGGGATTTCCTGCTTCTTCACTTCGTCAATGACCTCGAAGAATCCCTGAATGTTGTTGGCGATGTATTCCTCCGGATGTTCGAAGGAATAACGCACGCCTGCCAGTGCCGCGAGGTGGCACACGCGATCGACGCCCCTCATCGCCTTTGCGACCGTCTTGCGGTCCGTGATGTCGCCGCGAACGAGGGTGAAGTTCTTTTCTTTGAGAAGCTGCGCATTACGATCCTCCTTCAGCTTGGGATCGTAGTACGGATTGAAGTTATCGAGCCCGATCACGTTATCGCCGCGCGCGAGGAGCGCTTTGGCCGTGTGGAAGCCGATGAAGCCGGCGGAACCGGTAAGGAGGATTTTCATCAGGGGAAAGTGTAGCAGAGGGCCGGCGTGTTATTTGTTTCTTTGTTGTTTTTTCACTTCACCCCGATCCCGAAGTACTGCAATCCCGCTCCCCGCACCTCGTCGGGCAGGAAGACGTTGCGTCCGTCGAAGAGTGCGCGGCCGCGCATCTGGGCTTTGAGTTCTTTGAGGTCGATGCCGCGGAAGACGTCCCATTCGGTCAGGAGGATGACGGCGTCGGCTTCTTTGGCCGCTTCCATCGGGGTGTTCATGTACTCCACTTCCTTCGGGAAGATCTTCTTCGAGTTCTCCATGGCCACGGGATCGAAGACGCGCACGGTGTGGCCGGTCTCCACCAGCATCGGAAGGAGATCCAGACTCGGTGCCTCGCGCATGTCATCGGTGTTCGGCTTGAAGGCGAGCCCCCACACGCCGATGGTCGCTTTTTCGGGCAGCGTATTGACGAGCATCTGGAAGAACCGCTCGCGTTGGCGGTCATTCACGTCATGCGTGGCCTTCACGATGGGCATGGGGACATTGTGTTTCTTCCCGACGGCCATGAGCGCCTTCACATCCTTGGGGAAGCAGCTCCCGCCGTAGCCGATTCCGGCATGCAGGAAGCGCGGACCGATGCGTTCGTCCAGTCCCATCCCCTTGGCGACGTCGCGGATGCTCCCGCCCGTCACCTCGCAGAGCTCCGTGAGCATGTTGATGAAGGAGATCTTCGTGGCGAGGAAGGAATTCGATGCGTACTTCACGATCTCCGCGCTCTCGCGGGTCATGAAGACGAGCGGCTTTTCGGTGCGGACCAGCGGGGCATAGAGCTCCTCCATCGCTTTCTTTGCGTATTCGTCCCCGTTCGCCCCCACGACGATGCGATCGGGGTGGAGCGTGTCCTGCACGGCAGTTCCTTCGCGGAGAAATTCGGGATTGCTGATGACGGGAATCTGAATCCGGATGTTGCGCTTCCCGAGGATCGCATGGATGCGCTTCTCACACTCCTTGCCCGTGCCCACGGGGACCGTGGACTTATTCACGAAGACGAGGTCGTGATCGATATTCTCGGCGACACTGTCGCACACGGCAAAGACGGCGCGCAGATCCGCGGTGTAGTCCTTGTTCGGCGGAGTGGCGACGGCGCAGAAAAGCACGGAGACCGTCGGGAGCGCCTCGTTCAGTTCGGTCGTGAAAGAGAGGCGGCCGCTCTGCAGGTTGCGGATGAGCAGCTCCTCCAGCCCCGGTTCGTAGATGGGGCTCTGTCCCGCTTTCAGTTTCTTCACCTTCGCTTCATCAATGTCCACGCCGATAACTTCATGCCCCAGTTCCGCGAAGCACGCGGCGGAGACGAGTCCGACATAGCCGGTTCCGATAATCGCAATTTTCACGTGCGGCCAGTGTAGCGATTGTGTCATGAAAATGTCAGGTTTTTTCATAAAATTATACTCTTGTAGAGACATGCCGACGGCGTGTCTCTACAATGGTGATGCCATGCCTTCCCGCAGAATTTTCGTCACCGGTTCCATTGCGTACGACGTCCTCCTTTCCGGCGGCGGGTCCTTTGCCGATGCGCTCAAAGGAAAGGATCTCAATGCGCTTTCGGTGTCGTTCGTCACGCCGCACTTCAAGCGGCATCACGGCGGCACGGCATCCAATATTGCGTGGAATATCGCGCTGCTCGGCGGCGATCCGCTCCTTGTGGGGACGGTGGGAGAGGACGGAGGTGCCTATCTTTCGCTGCTGCGCGAGCGTGGCATTGATACCGCTTTCATCGAGCAGCGCACCGATGCGGTGACCGCGACGGCGATCATCGCCACCGACGATGCCGCACGACAGATTTCCTTCTTCCATCCCGGTGCGGACAGTCTGGGCACATGGCCGGATTTTTCCGGTGAACGGGGGAATGTTTCCCATGCGATCGTCAGTGCCCGCTCGATTCCGCAGATGACGGAGGCCATCGCATGGTGCGTGAAGGAGCGTATCCCCTATCTTTTCGATCCGGGGCAGCAGGTGCACGGATTTTCCGATGACGAACTCCGGCGCAATCTGAAGTCGTGTGCCGGCATGGTGGTGAATGACTTTGAGTCGCAATTGGTTCAGCATCGCCTGAAGAAAGACGAGAGCGCTCTTGCCTGCGATTTGCCGTTCCTCATCGTGACGCGAGGAGGAGAAGGGCTCTCTCTCTATGAGAAAGGCAAACATGTCGACCTGCCTGCATGTAAAGCGGATCGCGTGGTGAATCCGACGGGGGCGGGAGATGCCTTCCGCGGAGGATTGCTTGTCGGTATGGCGGCGGGATGGTCACTCAGCGATGCGGCGAAGCTCGGTTCCTCTCTCGGTTCCTTTGTGGTGGAACAGGAGGGCACGCTCCTCGATCGGCTGGATACGGAGGAGGTGTGGATGAGAGCGCAGCAGGCCTATAAATCGATGCTTCCTCATCTCCGGTAAGTGTTGCAGTTTTGGTGTTGGAAGGTATTTGGTATTGCGTATTCAGTATGGGGCATGAAAAGTAATGTGCGAAAATCCTGTGTTCGTCCTTCATGCCTGATACGGAATACGGCATACTGCATACCGATGTCGTACATTAAAGATCCCACCCTCGCCGAACAGGGGCGTCTCAATCTTGAGATCGCAGAGCGGCACATGAGCGCACTTCTCACCATCCGGGAGCGCTTCGCGAAGCAGCAACCCTTCAAGGGGCTCACGATCGGCATGGCGTTGCATGTCACCAAGGAGACCGGCGTCCTTGTCCGCACGCTCGTCGCGGGCGGCGCGAAGGTCGCCATCACGGGGTGCAACCCGCTCAGCACGCAGGATGACGTCGCGGCGGCGCTGGCGAAGGAGAAGAACGTGCTCGTGTGGGCGTACAAAGGCGAATCCACGGAGGATTATTACAAGTTCCTCACGGCGGTTCTGCAGACGGAGCCCGATCTCACGATCGATGACGGCTGCGATCTGGTGACGGAGGCGCACAAGAAGCATGCGCACCTGCTCCCCAAAATGCTGGGAGGGTGCGAGGAGACGACGACGGGCATTCAGCGTCTGCACTCGATGAAGAAAGCCGGCGCGCTGAAAATCCCCATGATCGCGGTGAACGACAACAAGACGAAACACCTCATGGACAACTACTACGGGACGGGACAGTCCACGCTCGACGGCGTTCTGCGTTCCACCAACATGCTTCTGGCGGGGAAGACGGTCGTGGTGCTGGGCTATGGCAGCTGCGGCAAGGGAGTCGCCGTGCGCGCCAAGGGGCACGGGGCGCAGGTGATCGTGACGGAAGTGGCATCGTTCCCCGCGCTGCAGGCGGCGATGGACGGACATCGCGTGATGCCCATTGCGCAGGCGGCTCCGCTGGGCGATCTCTTCATCACCGTGACGGGAGACATTCACGTCATTCGCATGGAGCACATTGAAAAAATGAAGGACGGCGCGATCCTTGCGAACTCCGGACACTTCGATCACGAGATCGACATGTCCTCGCTAGAGAAGAACGCCAAGCGCAAGCGCCGCGTGCGGCACTATCTGGATGAGTATCTTCTGAAGTCCGGCAAGATCGTCTTTGTAGCGGGTGAGGGCAGGCTTGTGAATCTGGCGTCCGCCGAGGGGCATCCGAGCGAGGTGATGAGTCTCTCCTTCTGCGGACAGGCGCTCGCATGCGAGTACCTTGTGAAGCATCGCGGGAAGCTTTCGTCGGATGTCATCACGCTCCCGCCGGAGATCGATCAGGAGATCGCGCAGCTGCAGCTCACGGCGATGGGCCTTTCCATTGATGTGCTCACGCCGGAACAAGTGAAGTATCTTGCGAGTTGGGAAGAGGGAACATAAGAGCACATGTCATGGTTCGTCTCCGCTCACCATGACATGCTTGTATTTACCGATAACAAAGTATTGTCACCTCAGGCTTACTGCACCATGACATACTTGGTATTTTTCACTAACTAAGCATTGTCATCCCGAGCGGAGACGAGGGACGGCAATGCGTCTCTGTTTTTGGAGTGGCTCTCGTTTCTGCATTCCGCAAGTTTGTGGAGGGCATCGGAATTGTTTTGAATGAGGGCTTCCTTCTTTTTCCTGCTCCACCTCTTTACCTTTTTCTCCCACGAAATTGCCTCGTTAATGTCTCCGAAGATTCCCACGTACACGAGTGTCACAGGTCTTCTCCGGAACGTGTAGCAATGAGGATCGATGCCTTCCTGATGCTGCCAAAGTCGGTGCAGGTAGTCATTGGTGACTCCTGTGTAGTAGCTCCCGTCGGCACATCGAAAGATATAAACGTAATACTCGTTCATAAGTGAGCGATGCTAGCACGGCTTCCAGACCCCCAAAAAATTGTGATCAGAAAGCCAAGAAAATGAGCAGAAACAGCTTTAGGACTAGGTTTTGACAGGACTGTATTGACATGACGTAATGTCAAGTCTACCCTACGTGCCGGTATGACGAAGTACCTTCCTTTTCCGTCCTTTTATGCCCTCCGTTCTTATACGGAAAGGGGCGCGTAAGGAAGTCGGTTGAACCGAATCGCACCCTCACATCCGGATACGAGGGTCGCTTGTCTGTTCCTTGGAATCATCGCATGAGTGATGAGAAACCTGCTTCAAGAACGTCATTGGTTTAGGACCAAAGCGGTTACAGGAGTCGTGACCCACCAGTGACACTTGGGGTAGTTGGAGGCTTTGCTATGCTGCAGTTTGTTCTCGGTCAGCGGGGTGGGGCGAAATTGCTCTGCCGGGATTGTCCTGGCAAGGACAATTGTCACGGGAAGGTCCGGGCTGAATGTTTGGGTCTCTCCAAGACTCGGCTGCGTAGGCCGAGTCACTATCGGCATCGTACCCCTCGCTAACAGAAGAGGGCCTCCGCTTTTCGGAACCTAGCCCATACTGGGTTCCACCCTCGCACATTCTGTGCGAAAACGACCGGAGTCAGGCATCCCCTGTCTGATTCCGGTCGGCGTTTAAAATTATTGAAGCGGATTTCTCGTCATTGATCTTTCACATTTTTTTGATGATCGATGTTCTGTCTTCCGGGCTTTCCTTGAAGGAAAGCCCATGCCGCAAGGTATGAATGGATCGGAAGGCAGAAGGTGCTGTCAGTTGAGAGGAGTGTTGCAATGATGGATGCTGTGTTCCGCGAGAGGAAGTCCGACACGGGCAAGATGATTGGTAACCAACCGGTTACCTGCCCCAAGTGCGGTGGTGAAATGAAGCGCAAACGCGCCGGAAATCACCATTGTGTGCGCAATGGGGAAGTGGTCCTCGTGGAGGGCTCCCTCCAAATCGCAGACCGTGCCTCGCAAGAGGCATGAGCTCCTCGTCTGTCAGCGCGCCGGTCCTCATGTCCATCTGGATGTGGGGACCGGCAAGCTAAAAAGAGGCAGAACATCGGTTATTGTTTCAATGGGGTAGAATGATTGATATGGAGAACAACGTGCGCATCGCCATGCTCCTACGTCAGATCGCCGCGTTGCTCGAGGAGCAGGGCGTGGCTTTCAAGCCTGCGGCCTACCGGCGCGCCGCCAAAGAACTCGAGGATCTTCCGCAAGATATTTCCACGTACAAGGGGCTCAAAGAGCTGGAGGATCTTCCGGGGATCGGAGAGAGCATCGCGAAAAAGATTCAGGAGTACCTGAAGACGGGGCGGATCAGTGCGCTCGACAAGCTGCTCATGGCGCAGGGCGGGATTTCACCGGCGCTCATGGAAGTGGAGGGGCTGGGACCCAAGCGTGCGCGTGTCCTGCAGACGGAGCTTGGCATTCAATCCGTTGCCGATCTCATCAAAGCGGCGAAAGAAGGGAAGCTCAACGGCTTGCCCGGTTTTTCCGAAATCATGCAGCGGAAGATTCTGGAGAATGCGGGTCGGGTCTCGGAGCGGAACCGGCGCTTCCCGCGCACGGAACTCATCGATGATGTGGCGAAGTTATTGGCAAAGATCCGCTCCGTAACGGGCGTGGAAAAGTGCGAGGTGGCCGGATCATTCCGTCGCGGGAAGGAGACGGTGGGGGATATCGACGTGCTCGTGGTGACCACGTCCGCAAAAGAAGTATCCGATGCCATCGCGGAATTGCCGATCGTTCGCGATGTGGTCGCCCATGGCGACAAGAAACTTTCCTTCGATCTCACATCGGGTATCCGGGTGGATGTGCGATTGGTGGAGCGCGATCAGTGGGGGGCGGCGCTCCTCTACTTCACCGGATCCAAGGAACACAATATCACCCTTCGCAAGCGCGCCATTCAGCGCGGCTGGAAGCTCAATGAATACGGTCTCTTTGAAGGCGGAAAGCTCATTGCCTCACGCGAGGAGAAAGACATCTACGATGCACTCGGGCTGCCCTTCAGCGAGCCGAAAAACAGAGCAGAGTGACTCAAGCTATTTCACTTTTATGCTTGCGATCGTCGCTTTGACGAAGGGGGTGCAGGCGGTGGCGAAGACACTCTTCTCCGAAGCGAAGACGACTGAGTAAAGCTGCCGCCCTTTCGTGAGGTAGCCATACTGGCTGGTGGAGGCCCAGCGGGCCCCGACCGGGAACTCCCCTTCCACGTGCATCATCGCATCGCCGAGTTCTTTCTTGAGGATCGTCACATTGGATGCCTTCACCTGTTCCGCAATGAGCTTCTCGATGAACGGCTTGAATTGATCCCCTGCGGGGAGCTGCCGCACCGTGACGATGAAGCCGCAGCCCGCGTTCCGGACCCCCACTTTGGTGTTGGCCGGTTCCAGAATGGCGGTGGGGGGCAGCGGAGCCCAGTCGGGGTAGGTGATTTCAAAGTCCGCCGCGGTGAATGTTTTTGTGGCGGCCTTCGATGTTGTCGCGCCCTTTGAAGCAGGAAGAGAGGCAACAGATTGCTTTGCACTGCTTGATTGCACGGGCTTCAGCGAAGAGGCGCCGGATGATCCTGCCGCACCACACTTCCCGATCGGCATGGGGTTTGTGGGATTGCCGTGCTTCACCCACTGTCCGTTCTGGCACAACCACGTATCCTCCTGAGCTTTCTGATAGACGAATATCCCCCCTGCGGTGACAATGATACCGGCGAGGAAGGAGAGGATGATTTTTTTCATGAGATGAAGGGAAACATCCGTGACAGTGTACAGGGGTTTCGGGAAAGGGGGAGGGGGGATTTGGTGAGCTTCGCTCACTGTCATTCGACTTCCCCGGCTGAAGAAGAATGGCCCGAGGCCGAAGGCCGAGGACCATGAGCGAGCGCCAGGGGCGCGAGTCGAATGGCGGAGAGGGGGGGATTCGAACCCCCGAGACCCTTTCAGGTCTACGCGCTTTCCAAGCGCGCGCACTAGGCCACTATGCGACCTCTCCGTGTGGAGTCACTTTACCAATGGAATATGTGGAAGGGGAAGCGAGTTCCCCGTCTTTACTGCTCGCAGCTGCACAGACACCGACACATGGTTTTGGACCAAAGCATCAGGTTGATGGCAAGAGCGATCAGTGCCAGCGAACCGTTGGAGCTGCCGAAGGTCGCTCCACCTCCTCCAAAGAGCACCTGATAGACTCCTGCGAGGGAGGCCAGAGTTGTGAGAAAGAGGACGAGGCAGACAATCCAGTTCATGGCGGCGCAAGCCGAAGAACATGAGTTTTTCATAAGGAAAAGGGAGGAGGAATGGTCGTAAGACGGTAGAAACGTAGCGGTGACGGCTTCTTTTGACAATTTCAAAGGAGGAAGGTTCATGTTCTCATGTCATTGAGTACCCTCCTTCAAGAGCTTGCGGTATTCTTCCCCCATGAAGATCTCACTCGAATGGCTCTCGGAGTTCATCACATGGAAAGAACATGATCCGCAGACGATCGCCCGTCGTCTTACCGCTTCCTCGGCCGAAGTGGAGGAAGTGGAGGTCCGCGGAGGAATGCTGGATCATTGTTGCGTGGGGAAAATCCTCACACTTGCCAAGCATCCGAACGCCGACCGGCTCTCGCTCTGTGACGTCGCAACGGATCAGGGGACGAAGCGCGTGGTCTGCGGCGGAACCAATCTGCGTCCGGGGATGCGCGTGGCATTCGCGCACATCGGCGCGCAGGTGAAGTGGCACGGGGAGGAAATGGTCACGCTTCAGAAGGCGAAGGTGCGCGGCGAGGAGAGCGAGGGGATGATCTGTGCCGCGGAAGAACTGGGGATTGACGGTCTCTTTCCGGATTGCACCGGTCATTCGATCGTGGATCTGGGCGACGGGGACGACGGAGTCGGCAGGAGTCTGCGCGAGTATCTGGGACTCAATGATACGGTGCTGCATATCGACAATCATGCGATCACCAACCGCCCCGATCTCTTCTCGCATATCGGATTCGCACGTGAGTGCGTGGCGTTGGGCCTCGCGACATGGAAGAAGGTTCCGAAGGCGAAAAAATTGATGTTCCCGAAGACGGCGCTGCCGTTCGAAACGGTTCTCGAACAGAAGAAGCTTGTGTCGCGGTATTGCGGCTGCACGCTTTCCATCGCGGCGTCCGGAGAGACGCCCGTCTGGATGAAACGGCGGCTGGAGGCCGTGGGGATGCGCTCCCTGAATCTCCCGATTGATATCACGAATTACGTGACCGTGGAGCTCGGAATGCCGCTTCACAGTTTTGATATCGCCGATCTGAAGGGGGCCATCCACATTCGTGCGGCGGAGGAGGGCGAGAAGATCGTCACGCTGGATGACGTATCACGCGTGTTGCCGGCGGGGTCGGTCGTCATGAGCGATGATCACGGCATTTTCGACCTGATGGGCATCATGGGCGGACTTCGGAGTTCCACGAAAAATTCCACCCGCTCCATTTATCTTCACAGTCCCGTGGTGGATCCCGTCGCCATTCGCACGGCGGTCATCGGGACGGGGCATCGTACGGACGCCGCGACGATTTACGAGAAAGGCGTGCCGCCCGTCATGGCGGAGCGGGGTCTGTTCCGTGCACTCGAGCTCTTCCTCTCCCTTGTTCCGGGGGCGCAGATCACATCGCGCCTGCAGTCGTGGGGATCCGATGGCACGGCGAAACCGATCAGGTTTTCCCACAAGGATGCCGGTAACGTTCTTGGTATCGACATTGCGGAAAAGGTTTCAAAAAAGATTCTCACCGATCTCGGCTTCCGCGTCGCACGCAGCAGCGTCACTCCTCCGCTCTGGCGCGTCAAAGACATTACGGGTCCGCACGATCTGGCGGAGGAAGTGGGACGGATCTTCGGGTATGACAGGATTCCGTCGGCTCTTCCCGCAGCCACTCTGGAACCGCCGCCGCGCGACCAGCGCGTGCATGCGCTTCGTGATGATCTGAAGGAAGCGGGATTCATCGAGGTACTGCCTCTTTCGCTCATCGGGCCGGACCTTCTGAAGGCCTGCCGTTTGGATCCGCATGATGCGATTGAGGTGGAGAATGCGCTCGGCGAGGAACTCAGTCTGATGCAGACGAGCACGTTGCCGCGCCTGCTGGAACATGCGGGACGGAACATGCTCTCGGTGGAAGATAAACTCAGAACATTCGAATGTGCTCATGTCTTCAATCAGCGTGAGGGCGAATGGCTGGAGTGCGGGCTGCTCCTTGCGGAGCGCAGAAGCGGGAAACTGAAGGAGACTCCTTTTCTGGAGCTCAAACAGGTCATCCTTGAGGAACTCCGCGGGAGCGGACTCGATTTTGAAATCCGGGCGACGGAGAAGATTCCGTTCGGTCATCCGGGTCGCAGCGCGGATATTCTCGTCGGCGGGAAAGCGGTGGGCATGGTTTTTGAGGTGCATTCACAAGTCGCTGCAGCGTTCGATCTGCCGGGCAGAGCGGCTGCGGCGCTCCTCGATCTGACATCCCTTCTCAGCCAGAGTGCTCCGGCAACGGTCATGCAGCCCGTCTCGCAATTCCCCGCGATCACCTACGATCTCACGGTGACATTGGATGCTTCCCGTTCGACGGGGGAGCTCCTCCGGAAGATCCGCTCAAGTTCGCCGATGCTCGAGGAAGTGGCGGTTGCCGATCTGTACGACGGATCTTCATTGGAGAAAGGCCGGTACAACCTGACCGTGCGTTGCACCTATCGTGCCAAGGACCGGACGCTCACGGAGGAGGAGGTGAAGAAGGCCCATGAATCCGTGATTGCACTCGTTTCCTGATCATCGCGGTTCCCGGCCTTGCACAGCGGTTTCTCCGGGCATAGGCTCCCCCTCCTATGGCTCCCATAGATATTTCCCACGAGGACCAGCAGCGTGCCTTCGGGCTGAGGGACAACCTTGCCAAGATCGAAGCTGCCTTCCGGGAGATACATCATCCCGAGGCCGCTCTCATTCATGAGATCGTCGGCTTACTGCGTCAGGAGTTCTTTTGGCAGATGGATGCGCGACGTCGTCTGGTGACATCGCCACGCATGGAGAGGGCCGTTGCGGCCTTCATGAGTTGTTTCTGCAATGAGGAGCCATTGCTCTATGTGGTGATGGACGTGAAGGCTGCGCTCAGCGAGCTTCTGGCGTACCGGGAAACGGATCGGCCGTCTCCGGATGAGCTGGAGGAGGAGAGCCGGAACCTGCTTGCCTCCTGCATACGACTTTTTGATTATTACGTCCACCACCTTCAACATGCCGGTGATCCCACGGAGCGGGGAGGGAAATGCGTGATGAGGGTTTTGAACGCGGTATTGGCTCATAAGATCTATAAGGATGAAGCAGCCGGCATTCAACGGTTGATTGAGAGAATACGGGAAAAGCGTTTTACGCTCGCCATCGGCGAGGTGATTTAGTTTTTCATCCTTCCGGACAGAAGGGGTACACTGCATCCTCATGACGCGACCTTCCATTTCCACGGGGAGAGGGGATGACGGCTCGACGGATCTCATCGGCGGAAGCAGAATCTCCAAATCTTCCGTGCGCATGTTTGCCGTGGGGAGCGTGGATGAACTCAATGCGTGTCTGGGTCTCGTACTCGCCGAGGAACAGATGCCCCCCGAACTCCGCAGTTCCCTCGAGCGCATTCAGCGCACGCTCTTCACCGTCGGCGCCGACCTTGCTTCCCCCTCTTCGCCCTCGCGTCTCACGGAGGAAATGGTGCAGGCACTGGAGAAGTGGGGTGTGAGTCTGGAGGCGGAACTTCCGCCGCTCACGCGCTTCATTCTTCCCGGCGGCTCGCGGCTCGCGGCCCTTCTCCATCAGGCGCGCGTCATCTGCCGGCGTACCGAACGCTGGTGCGTGGCCCTCAAAGAGGATGGTCCCGTCCCTACGGCGACGCTCCTCTTCCTCAATCGCCTGAGTGATGTGCTGTTCCTCGCTGCGCGCATGGCGAATAAGATTGCGGGGAAGCAGGATGTGGTTGTGTAAGAGCTTCGATTTTTCTGTCACGGTGCGCCCGCCGAACCACAATGATTTTCAGCAAAT
>JAQWAC010000065.1 GCA_028707875.1 Candidatus Peribacteraceae bacterium
GAAACCGGCTATCGTCTTCGTCTGTTCCCCCACCGGACTGCACGTGCCGCAGGCGCTTGCCGCAGCCAGGACGGGCGCACATCTCTTCATCGAGAAACCTCTCTCGCACACGGAGAAGGGTATCGATGACCTGCGAAAGGAAGCGACGAAGCGCGACCTCATCTGCATGGTCGGCTGCGACATGCGCTTCCACTTCGGACCCGCGACGGTCAAAAAACTTCTGGAGGAAGGAGCGATCGGCACCGTCACCCATGCCACCGTCTTTACCGGCTCGTTCCTCCCGGACTGGAGACCCCAACAGGATTATCGCAAAAGTTACAGCGCGGATCCGGAGCAGGGCGGTGCCATTCTGGATTGCATTCATGAGCTCGATCTTGCCCTGTGGTACCTGGGTCCGGCGACGCTCCGTGATGCCGTACTGCAACCGGCGACATCTCTGGGGATCCCCGTGGAGGGAACCGCGGATCTCATCCTGCAACATGAAACCGGAGCGATCGGTTCCGTGCACCTGAGTTTCATGGAGCCCGGCTACCGACGCTTCTGCCGCATCGAGGGCACGGCGGGAACGATTGCGTGGGATATCGGGGAAAAGAGGGTGACCCTCTCCAATCCGGAAGGAAAAACCCTCCGAACATTCAAGGAACCCGCCGCGTACGATCTGAACCGGATGTATCTGGACGAGCTCCGGCACTTCCTCGATTGCGTGCGGAAAAACGTGCAGCCGCAGGGAAATCTGCAGGAAGCGACTATAGCGCTCGGGATCGCGCTGGAGGCAAAACGGAGAGGAAAATGAAAATGCCTCTGCCTGAAGTGATATCATGCCCCCATGGCGGCAAAGGTTGCACTGGTCACGGCGGGATCGCGCGGGCTCGGCGCGGAAATCGTGCGAACGCTCGCCCATGCCGGTCATGACGTCGCTTTCACGTACGTCGAGCATCGCACGGATGCGGAGGCGCTCGTCAAAGAACTCAAGGCCATGGGCCGCATGGCCATGGCGGTGCAGGCTGACGCGGCGGATTTTGCGCGGGCACACGCAATCGTGAAGATGGTGCAGGAGCACTTCGGCGGGCTGCACATGCTCGTCTGCAACGCGGGATACGCCCGCAAGGGGCTCCTCTGGGAACTGTCCGAAGCGGACTGGGATGGAGTGGTCGACGTCTGTCTGAAAGGCGCATTCAACTACATCCACGCCGCCGCCCCGATCCTCATGAAACAGCGGGAGGGCAAGATCGTGTGTATCGGTTCGATCAACGGACTGCGGGGTCGCAAGTTCACCGCCAGTTACAACGCGGCGAAGGCCGGACTGGTGGGGCTCGTCAAAGCCGCGGCGCTGGAAATGGGCGAGACCAACATCAACGTGAACCTTGTCGCCCCCGGCTTCATCGAAACGCCTTCGCAAGTTGACACTTCACAGTCCATGCGCGACCTCGTGCTCTCCGAATGCGCCATCAAGCGACTGGGCAAACCGGAAGACATCGCACCCGTCGTGGCTTTTCTCTGCTCCGACGCCGCCAAACACATCACCGGCCAGATCATCAAAGTTGATGCCGGACAGTACCTCTAAATCTGAGTCCTCTCTTTCGTATATTTCTTCTATTACCTCTGTTTCTTTTCATATTTCCCCCACGCTTCTTTGGGGAGCTTCACTTCGCCGTACGCACTTGCCTCGCCCCACACATTGTCCTTCCACCACTGACCTTTTTCGATCCGCCAGACCCGCGGATCGCGGAATGTATCCGAAATACGGAAGAACTCATCGCGGCTCATGCCGGTCATGGTGAGAAAATGCTGCAGTGATTTCTCCGGAATCACGTGATCGTACCGCTTCACGAGCTCCATGCCTTTTTCCCGCGTCATGATGCCGAGCCGGATGTCCTTGGAGGTGTGATCGGTGCAGCGACCGTAACCGAACTTCACGAACTTGAGCCAGTCCTTGATGCCGTTCTCGTGAATGTCATCCACGTTGGAGGAGCGCCGGTAAGTGCGTTCATACGGTTCCGGATTTTCCCGGAAACCGAACTTCTTCATCTCCTCGGCATTCTTGTTCCCGTCCCAATAGACATACACGCCCATGAACACGCCGCGCGCACCCGTCCGTTCGATCTCCGCATCACCCGGGAACCTGGCCCACTGCAGATCGCCTGCGGTTAGCCCTTCCATTCCCACGAAGTCCTGCCAGTCATACCCGCGCAGATAGTGCTCCTTGCGGTCGCGCATCGTGAATTCCGGCCGATCGGAAAAGCTGTATTGCCCCGCCAGATCCAGAAAGCCGTGTTCCCCGTAGACGATCAACGGAATGTTGTACCGCACCGCCACCTGAAAGGGCGTCGTCCACACGCCGCAGTGAAAGTGCCAGCTCATGTCGCCGGTTTTTTTGAACGTGGCCAGATTCATTTTGCCGATCGTCTTCAGACTGGGCGTGAAGATCAGATGATCCGCCCCGAAGACGCGGCTGATGTTGCGGAGATTCGCCTCTCCCGTCTCCGTATAGTTGTGTGTGTAGTACGTCACAAGAAGCGGCTTCATCTTCAGTACCTGCGTGATGTACCACACCTGAAAGTGGCTGTCTTTGCCGCCGCTCACCGGAACGATGCAATCGTAATTGCCTTCGTCCTTGCTCCTGTACGATTCCATCAATTCCCTGAACTCATTTTCCCGCGCTTTCCAGTCCAATTTCTCTTTTTCCTCCTGCACCACGCATCCGCTGCACACTCCCTCGTCATTCATCGAGAGATTCACGGCGATGATCGGATAGGTACAACGCGAACAATACCGCATACGGAATGGAAATTCCGACTGATGCTACCCCAAATTTTCCGGGCCTCCCAGTAATGAAGTCGGAAACTCACCCATGAAAGATATTTCAAAAATAACGCGCGAAGGCGGGCTTAGCCCGCCTGGAGCGCAACCGCTGAGGGAAGGGTGGGTTCACGGGAGGGACACCGTAGGTGGCCCTCACGCCTAGAGACGGACATCAATGCCGGAAGCACGCATTTGTTTCTTGGCATTGATCACGCTCTGCTCCGTGAAATGGAAGATATTGGCCGCCGCCACGGCCGATGCATGGCCTTCCGTGAGCCCTTCGACAAAATGCCGGAATGTCCCCGCTCCCCCCAGTGCAATGACGGGGATCGAGACCGCTTCAGCGACGCTGCGGATGAGCGGGAGATCATATCCCTGCCCCGTCCCGTCCCGATCGATCGACTGGAGAAGGATTTCCCCTGCTCCGCGCTTCTCCGCTTCCTTGCACCACTCCACGGCGGAAAGCCCCGTGGCGTCTTTCCCGAAGTGAGCATGGACCTCGTGCGTCCCTTTCTCCGGATTCGCTTTCACGTCCACGCAGACGACGATGCACTGATTGCCGAATGCCTGCGCCGCGGCGGTGATGAACGAAGGATCTGCCAGCGCCTGCGTATTGATGCTCACTTTGTCCGCCCCGTGCGACAGGCGCAGACGGATGTCCTCCAGTGTGCGGATTTTGCCTCCCACCGTGAGCGGAATCATGCACCGCTCCGAGACCGAGCGGATGATGTCGAGAAAATTGTTCGTCATCGTCGCGGGAATGTCCTTGTGCGAGCTCGTGGTCCCGATGACGCTCATGGTCTCGCGGAAGTCGTGCGTATCGTCGCGGTTGATGTCCAGATAGATGAGTTCATCGGCTTTCCACGCGGTGAAGCGTTCCACCTGCCCCAGCGGATCACCCGTATGCTGGTGAAACGTAAAGGTGCGGCTGCGCACCAGAATGCCATTCTTCAGGAGGAGCACGGGAATGAGGCGGGGGTGCAACATGATCAGAGGCCGAGGAAATTGGCAAAGATCTGCATGCCGTCCTGATGGCTCTTCTCGGGATGGAACTGCGCGCCGAAAACGTTGCCCTGCTCAATCAGCGCCGCGAATGGTTGGCCGTACTCGCAGACGCCGGCAATCACCTGAGGATCGTCGGGCACCACATGATAACTGTGCACGAAGTAGAAGACCGGCTGATGATCGAACCTCTTGCCGATGGAATGTGCATCGGTGAGATGCACGTCATTCCAGCCGATATGCGGAAGACGGAGTCCGGAAGTTCCCGTATCGAGTTTGATCACTCTGCCAGGAACGAATCCGAGCCCCCTGGTAGGGACATGTTCGAACCCCGCCGAGGCAAAGAGCTGCATTCCCAGACAAATGCCGAGGATGGGTTTCTTCTTCGCCAGAACTTCATCGCGGAGCACTTCGATGAGGCCGTGCATCTTCAGCCCCTCCATCCCCTGCGCGAAGCTCC
>JAQWAC010000030.1 GCA_028707875.1 Candidatus Peribacteraceae bacterium
GGGAGCGCAGGAGCCAAACAAAAAGGCCGGAAAGCCAAGCAGGTTTCACCGCGCGATCAGGCGATTGCCAATCTGCCGCCCCAGAACGTGATGCAGGAAAAACTCTCGCAGAAAATCATCGTCGAGGTGCGCGCCCTGCGCCGCCAGATCCGCTCCATCCCCGCCACAGGCAAGCCGGGAGCGGCCTTCAAGCTGAACAAACTCTACGCGCGCATCCGCCGCCTGAACGGACTCCTCTCCGAACTCTTCGAGGCTTCCTACGAAATAGTCCGTCGCCTCTTCGTCAGGGTGTTCGTGGACGAACAGTCGGTTCTTTGAAGAACAGAAAGACCCTACGCCCTATCCCCTATTTCTCAACCTCCACATGCTTCTTCGCATGGTGCTCTTTCTTCTGCGCTGATTCGACCATGTCGATCACCCACTGCAAAATGCGATCCACCATGGAGAGCGGCTTCATGAGGACATCTTCCAGCTCCTTCGTGATATCTTCCACGCGCCGAAGAATCTTGCGGAGATCCACAACGATGAAGATCACGTGATAGAGCACCACGAGCAGCATGACCGCAACTGCCACCTGCAGTCCGAAGAGAAGATCGCTGGCTTGAATCATGGGAAGTGGAGAACGTACGTTCTACACTAGCGGCATCCTCCACCGATGCGCAATCCCCTCTTTTTCCTTTGGCTCCTCCCGCGCAAGACGATCGTGATGGTGATCACGTTGTATCAACACACGCTCTCTCCCGATCACGGCCCCCTGAGGCACCTGTACCGCTACGGCTACTGTCGTCATGCACCCACCTGCTCGGAATACGGCAAACGCATGGTTGCGGAACGCGGCGCAGTCGTCGGAGGATTCCTGCTGTTCAAACGTATCCTCTCCTGCCATCCGTGGAAGAAACCCTCACCGGAACGCATCATGCAGGCTTCCCACCACAAAGAGACCTGATCGCCTTCACAAGATTCATGGTTCTCACTATGCTTACCGCGAAGCAATCCCCTGCTTCTTCTGTTTCCTTTCGTTCCTTTGTTTCTTCAGCCTGCGGGTGTCGTATAGTGGCTATTACACCAGCCTTCCAAGCTGGGAAGGGCGGTTCGATTCCGCTCACCCGCTCCATCCGTCTCCGTTCGATTCGCCCCGCTCATCGAACTCCGCCGGGATTGTCACATCTGCTTTCCTGAGAAATATCAGGATGCCGCAGCGAAGACACGGCGTAGCACAGCGAAGCCGGTCGAAGCCGGGCGTTCCGTTGAGCAGTGGAACTTATCTGATAAGTGTCTGAAGCCAATAACCGACAGGCAAAGCTGAATGCCCACAACATTGATGGATGAAATGGAAGAAGAGCCGAGCATACTGAGTACATGCACTTCGTCTATCTTTTGAAATCAACCATCTCCCCTACGCGGAAATATGTCGGTATCACCGACGATCTCCAACGAAGATTTCTCGAACACAATGATGGCCGAAGCATCCATACAAACAAATTCAAACCATGGAAACTCATGACCTACATTGCATTTGATAATCTATCCAAGGCACAGGCATTTGAACATTACCTCAAATCACACTCCGGACGAGCGTTTGCGAAGAAACATTTGTAAAGGCAATAGAGCACGGAGAAGGATCAATCTTCGTTTTTGAAAAAATTCTCTCAAACCGTTATCGGGAACCCCGGAGAGCCTGTATCTGGGCAACCTTCGCCCGCAATGATTCTTCCGATGCGATATCGGTTCTGTGGAAGACATTGCCGGTAACGAATTGAAGCGCCTCCATCGTCCGTTTGCGCGCGTCTTCAAGGGACGACCCTGTCGCGGCCAGAGCGAGCGTCCGCGATGCCGTTGTCCGGACTCTGGTCTTTCCCTTCGCCGCGCCGAGAAGATTGCATGATGCATAGAAGATCGATGCGCCGATCTCGCGAATTACAGGCTCATCGATCAGCACATCTTCGCCTGCACGCGGAGCGGACCCGTACCCCTGAGGCACCACGTACTGCACCACCGTCGCCTTGTCATCGAAGGAAGCCATGTCCTCCCGGATTCCGCCGTGAATCATGGCCATACAGAGATCCGCGTAATTGGAGCGAAGGACCATCAGCGTATTGATTGCTTCGGGATCGCCGAACCGCGCATTGATCTCGACGATCTGCGGCCCCTTTGCCGTAAGCATGAACTGCCCGTAGAGCACGCCCTTGAACGGCACTCCCTCCTCGTTCAGAGCTGCAATGACCTGCTGCCCGATGGAAACGGATGTCTCATATTCCTGTTGAGAGAGAAAGGGCAACCGGCCATTCGCATCCGAGTATGATCCCATCCCTCCCGTGTTCGGCCCCTGGTCGCCGTCAAATGCACGCTTGTGATCCTGCACCGCAGGCGACGCCACGGCATGTGTGCCGTCGCTGAAGAAGTGAATGGTGTACTCCTGCCCCCGCAGGAGTTCCTCGATGAGCACTTCGTCATATCCGCTCATGCGTGTTCTGAGCACCTGTGTGATGTACTGCTTCACTTCCTCCGGCGTATGCAGGTGATCTCCCCATACGCGCACTCCTTTCCCCGACGTGAGACCGATCGGCTTCACGGCAACCTGCCACTGATGCTGCTCGCAGAATGCCAGCGCCTGTGAGAGAAGGGATGTCTCCAGATGTTCGACCTGCCCGGGAATGCCATAGCGGCCAAGGAGCTGCCGCATGAAGATCTTGTTCGTCTCAATCCGCGCCGCGCCCCGTGTGGGTGACGCGCACGGAATACCCGCCTCTTCCAAAGCATCCACCAGACCGGCTTCCAACGGCTTCTCCGGACCGACCACCGCAAAATCCGCGCCGGCACTCCGGCCGAATGCAGTAATCCCCTGCGCATCGCTCTCGGAAGGATGCGTGGTGCGCGAGAGCGCGAGGATTCCGGGATTCACCACCTGCATCGCAGCATGCAGTTCCGCATTCCCCTCACGCGTGAGGGCATCCGCAATCGCATGTTCACGGGCTCCGCTGCCGACGAGGAGGACATCACGTTGTTCCATAAATTAGAGGGGGAGTGTAACGCGCCACCCTCAAGGAATCCATGCAAATCCCCTAGGAACAGCATTTCCACAAGAAATGGAAAATCGTTGACTGAATCAGTGTTCTGATGGAAAGAGACACCCCATTTCCCACTCCCCCTATGTCGACAGGACTCGCCACCCCGCAGGAAGCATACGATGCATGCATCAGTCTGCAGTTTCCCTCTCCGGAAGGCAAAGAAGCCCCCCAACAGGGACTCAACCCCGATGAACGACGGCTTGCCGATGAGACGATGACAGCGGAAATCGCCGGCGATTCGTATCGGGGATTCACCTGTAATTACCCTGCCATCAGGCCTGAAGCGTGCAACGCCATTGCGGAACTCATGCGCGTGAAGGCGGTATGGGACAGTCGACGCTGAATCGAATATCCTGAAAATGCAAATGAGACCATCACCTTCCGGTGATGGCCTCTTCTCGAATATCACAATGTATTTACTTCTTCGCCAAAGCTTCCAGCGCACGCAACGCTTCCACAGGGACCATCCACACCGTCGTATTGGATTCGTCCGAGGAGAGATCATTGATGCTCTGCAACGTGCGCAGATGAAGGGCGCCGGGCGATCCGGACAGCGTCTCCGCCGCTTTGGCCACGTTCTGCGACGCGGCAAGCTCCCCTTCGGAGCTGATGATCACCGCCTGCCTCTCACGCTCCGCCTCGGCCACTTTGGCAATGGTGCGCTTCAAATTGTCCGGGAGCACGATGTCTTTCAGCTCCACCGACTGCACGTCTACACCCCATTCATCCGATACGCGGTCCACCACCTGCTTGATGCCCTCGCTCACCTCCTTTTTCTGCGTGAGCAATTGATCCAGCTTCACTTCGCCCACGGCATTGCGCATGGTGGTCTGTGCCAGCTGGCTGACCGCATTGAAGTAATCCTCCACCTCAATGATGGCCTTGGCGGCATCGGCCACACGATAGTAGATCACCGCATTGATACGCAGCGGGATGTTATCCTTGGTGATAGCCTCCTGATCCGGCACATCCACCGCCTTCACACGGACATCCACCCGCACCAGTTTCTGAAATACGGGGATGAGAA
This sequence comes from Candidatus Peribacteraceae bacterium, assembly GCA_028707875.1. GTDB lineage: Bacteria > Patescibacteriota > Gracilibacteria > Peribacterales > Peribacteraceae > JAQWAC01. The sequence goes on from JAQWAC010000030.1 coordinate 4,096, forward strand.
TCTTCCAGCCCGGTTGCCAGATGCGGCTGAACTTCCCCATGGTGAACACCACGCCGCGCTCGTACTGGTTGATCTGGCGAATACAGACCAGGAGTATGACGATAATCGAAAAGAGCAGGGGCCATAAGCCGAGCATAATGAGTCCGAATTCCATATTGAAAAGGGGGAAGAACACTCCCATCTTGGAAAGGAATATGCCCTCCGTCAATGGACGGTGAATACAAAGAGTTGTCGTTCCTTTAAACCTCAATCTTCGAAAAGAGGTGGCTTCCGATGATCAGAAACAACACCGTGACGAGCGAGAGAACAAGAATATCCGGCCCCAAACCCAGATGAGAAGTCCCGAGGAACACGCCACGCAGCGCGTCCACACCGTACGTCAGCGGATCGATGCGCACGATTGCGTTGATCACTTTCGAAAGATCATTGAGAGGAAAGAGCGCACCCGAGAGAAAGAAGAGCGGCATCACGAGGAAGTTCATCACGAGCTGGAAGCCGTGGAAATCCGACATCACGGAGGCGACGCCCGTTCCGAACGCAGTGAAGAGCACGGCAATGAGGAACATCACGGGAAGCGCGAACACGACGGAATACCAGTACTCCGGCCGGAACCCCGCCAGAAGAGCGATCAGGAAGACAATGACCCCCTGAATCGTCGCGACGGTGGCTCCGCCGAGCGTGCGGCCCAGCATGATGTTCATGCGCGAGACTGGTGCGACGAGTGTCTCCTTCAGGAACCCGAACTGACGATCCCAGATGATCTCAATCCCCATAAAGACCGCCGTGAAGAGGATCGCCATGCAGATGACCCCCGGTGCAAGAAATTGCATGTAATTACCGCCGCCGGCCTTGGCGTACATCGGCCCGAAGCCGAAGCCGAATGCAAAGAGAAAGAGGAGCGGCTGTCCGAGCGATCCGATCAGGCGGGCACGCGACCGCAGGTAGCGCTTGAGTTGCCGGAGCCAGAGGACGTAGATGACGTTCATGATGATGATGGGAATCAGCGACGCTTCTGTCGCATGCGGTTGCGGAATTGATCGTGGGCATCCAGTTGCTCCTCGCGAATCTCGTGACCCGTGAGCGCCAGGAAGGCCTCTTCCAGACTCGCGGTCTTTGTTCGTTCCTTGAGCTCCTGCGACGTGCCGCGCTCGATGATCCTGCCGTGATCGATCACCGCGATGGTGTTCGCAACGCGGTCGGCCTCCTCCATGTAGTGCGTCGTGAGAAAGACGGTGATCCCCTCCTCCTTGTTCAACTTCTGCACGTACGCCCACAGGTGATTGCGGGTCTGCGGATCGAGCCCGATCGTCGGTTCGTCAAGGAAGAGGACCTTCGGATGATGGAGTAGGCCGCGCGCAATTTCCAAACGTCGCTTCATGCCGCCGGAGAACTCCTTCATAAGACTGTTCCTGCGATCAGACAGCTCCACAATCTCCAACAGTTGGTCGATCCGATCGCGACGAAGCTTCCGGGGAATACCGTAGAGAACCCCATGCAGCTCCATATTCTCGTAAGCAGTAAGTTCGTCGTCCACGCTGGGATCCTGAAAGACGATCCCGAAGGATTTCCGGACCTCATTCTGCTCCGTCACCGGGTTGTGTCCGTCGATCTCGATGGTACCGCTCGTGGGATGAAGCAATGTCGTGAGCATTTTGATCGTCGTGGTCTTGCCGGCACCGTTGGGCCCGAGGAACGCGAAAATCTCCCCGTGCTCCACGGTGAACGACGCATGATCGACAGCGGTGAAGTCGCGGAATTTCCTCGTGACGCCGTCTGCACGGATAATCGCAGTCATGAAGTGATGATACAGGAACAACCTTAATGATTTCTTAAGACGGAAGAATTATCATCGCGCGTGCACTTTTCTCATAGGGAAGTGCGGAAGTTAGTTGACATTTATCTGAATTAGAATATTTTATCATTACTTCCATAACCGGCATTTGCCGGCGTTTCCTTGTCCCCTTTCATGCTCGAAGCCAATGACCAGCAATCCGAGCAGCAATCGCAAATCCTTGAACAGGTGTTCGCCCGCCTGAAGGAACTTCATGCAGCAGCATCGGAGGGACGTTCCGATGAGGAACGCATTCAGGCCGGTATGAGGGATCTGATTCTGGGGGCAACGACATTGAAAGCAAAACAGGCTCTAATCGCCGTCGAACTCCACAAACTGCTTGAGCAAGCTGACACGGAAAAATGGTCGGCTGCACGATTGGCTGAGGAAATGAATATAATACGGAAAGATACCACTGCACAAATTTTCGCAGAGAACTGGTACGAATCAACACTCTCCACTGCCGAACATCAGATTCATGCGGCAACCTATGGAACCAACATGTTCCGCTTCGATTTGCGCATGAAAATGGCCAATAATCCCACGCGGGAAGATCTCCAGAAATTCGGGATCATCATGTTCGACGTGGACGGACTCCGGTCGTTCAAAGATTGCACATCGCATGCCGAGACGACGCGCTTTCTGCAAGGTGTCGTGCGCATCCTGATCAACCCGCAAGGGCCCACACGAAAACGCCTTGCAGATCGTGGAATCGACGTTATTCCGATGGCCACCGGAGGAGACGAGTTCGTGCTCTATTTGAAAGGAAATTCTCCGATCTCACAACCGATGATCGACGAGATCATCACATCCTTCCAGCAAGAAATTTCCTCGAGCGCCGAACTGCAGAAAATGCTCAATTTCGACAGCGAAAAAACCCTCATTCAGTATGGCCTCCCATCAAGCGCGCAACGTAAAAATTTCGCAAAAATGGAGAGAACGGAACAATTGGAGACTTTAAAAAAGATTCGTGCAACCCTTCCGGAAAAATTCATTCCGCACATTGCCGGCGGAGGGGCGCTCCTCACGGAAGGTATTGCACTCGCGGCCGAGAAAGACGAGCACGACTTGCAGGGAACGGATGAATGTTTCCTCTCCCTCCGTGAAAAAATCGTCTATTCGACAATCGACCTTGCGGAAGACAGGCAAACGACCAACAAGGAAAGTGATAAGCAGAAACGCAGAAGGATCGACGAGCGGCAATTCCAATTTGAGACGCGCGGAAGCGAGGCGCGCAAACTGCAGGAGCATATCAACGTACTGGAAAAAGAAATCGCATCCGTACGCGGACAAATCGGAAGCCTCTTGGGCACGGACGATCCGCAGGCATGTCCCCTACAGGAACAAATGACCCTGCTGACGCAAAAGTACGCTTCCATGCGCGCTCAATTCGCACCATTGATCGAACGCGAGCGGAAGGAACTTGAACAATTGACCGAGGACATTGTCTTCTTTGAAACATTCATCAAATCCATGCGATCTCAGTATGAAAGACTCTTGCAGAGTGATAGGACTGAGGCGCTGGCGGCACAGGAGCACATCAGCGCTCTGGAGAGTCAAATCGAGACCATGCGCATCAGGAAAGAGGCCCGTTTAGCGGATTTTTCGTCACTCGCTACTGCACTATAGCGAAGATGCCTTCGTCAGCCCGCTGACACGAAGCGCCGTTTCCAGTATTCTCGTGCGGACATATGGACCGCAGGAAGATACTCCACCCTCTCGGCTTCGTTCTCGGCATTATCGTTTTCGCCATCGCTCTCTGGGCGATTCACCGCTCTCTCGGAAGACACCACTACAGCGACATCATCCGGAGCATCAAGGATTTGCCGAACTACCGCATCTGGATGGCGCTAGGTCTCACGCTGTTCAATTACATCCTGCTCGCCGGTTTTGATATTCTCGCCGCCCGCTACGCAGGCCGTTCGATCCCCTATAAAAAAATCGCCATCCCCTCCTTCATCGGCTACGCGTTCCACTACAACGCGGGCGCCTTCGGCGGAGGTGCCGTCCGGTACCGTCTCTATTCGACTCTGGGCTTCTCCACGAAGGAAATCGGAAAGGTGATCCTCCTTTTCCTCCTCACATTCAGCCTCGGTTTCCTCACGCTCACCGGCATTGCGCTCCTCTGGGAACCGCTTGTTATGCCCGGAACAACGGTCTTCCCGGAATGGCCGGATGTCGTCGGAGTGCTCTTCCTTGTGATCAGCGCCGGCTATCTCATCCTCGCTTGGAGAGGGAAAGGCGTGCGGCTCTTTGGACGGAATATCGCGCTGCCGTCCTTCCCCATGAGCCTCCTGCAACTCTCGCTCGCCATCACCGACTGGATCATCGCCTCCAGTATCCTCTTCGTGCTTCTCCCTCATGAAGTGCGGGCCTCCTTCCCCGTCTTCGTCGTCATCTTCATGCTGGCGCACGTCGCGGGGATCATCAGCCATTCCCCCGGAGGATTCGGCATCTTCGAGGCAACGATCGTCCATCTGCTGCCCACCGCCGCCCCCACGACCGAAGTTCTCGGCGTGCTCCTCGCCTACCGAGGCATCTACTATCTCTTCCCGCTCCTCATCGCATCAACACTTCTGGGATGGCAGGAGTACAACCTGAAGAAACACCATGTTCACCGGTCCGTCCGGGCAGCCAAATCATGGTGCGAGGCGATCAGAGTCGCCTGCTCACGCGGGAAAGCAGAACCTCAGAAACAATAACATTCCTGCATTGGAGCCCGTTTTCCGTTTATTTTGACAATCGCACGAGCAGAGAGAATAGTGGAGGCGTGAATTCAGCGTACGTCCTCTCCTGCTCTCCTGTCTCCTCTTGTTCCTCTTGGAACGGGGGCTGCATGGTATGAGCTGAAAACTGAGACGCTCGCCGTTGCCGCCCCCGAAAGACCGGGGGTGTTTTTTTGCATTTTATTTCTCTTCCCCTTCTATCCCATGGAAAAACGACCATACCGCGGCGACATTGCCCCCGACGGGGCAATCGTCCCGTTCCCCGTTGAACCGCGCGACGTCACCAGTCCCGCTGCCGTAGAAAAATTGACGCAGGCGGCGGGCATGGAAGTCACGCGTGACGCCCTTCGTGCGCGCGGAGTGCTCATCCGAAGTGACAAGCAATCACAATTTCTGGAGGATCGGCACTTCGACGAAAGACATCCAAACATTGAAATCGTTGCCCGTGCAGGAGTGGGCCACGACAATATCGACAAGCCACGGGCTTCAAGAAGAGGAATTGTCACCGTCAGCACGCCGGGTCCGAGTGCGGAACCGGTGGCACAGCACGCCCTCACACTCCTCCTCATGCTTGTGCGAAGGATGCACACCAACGGACAATTGCTCAAGCAACATCAATGGGGAAAGAAACGTCCGGAAGCGAAGCCCATGAACACAAAGACCATGACGCTCGGCATCGTGGGTCACGGAAGTATCGGGGGGAAGCTGCATGCAATGGCCGCTCCGCACTTCAAGGACGTGATCTTCACCGACAAACGCGATCTGCCCGGCAAGGTCAGCCTCGAGGAACTAGTACGCAGAGCCGATGCGCTTTCCATCCATGTGGACGGGAAGAAGCCGGTGCTCACGCGCGAGCTCATCGCCCTCCTGAAGCCGGAAGCGATCGTCGTGAATACCGCGCGCGGCGGGGTGGTGGATACGGAAGCGATCATCGAAGCGATGCAGGAGAGAGGTGTGTTCTACGGAGCGGATGTTTTCCGCAAAGAAGAGGGTGCAATGTTTGACCTGGACCCCGCGCTCGCAACTCTTGTGGATCATCCCCATTTCACGGGCTCTTGTCACGTCGCGGGCTCCGACGATTACACGGAAGAACAGCTCGGCTTGGAGGCGGCACAGAGGGTCATTGAATTCGCCCAGCAGGCCATCGTCAATCCGGACAACGTTCCGGGACATACGCTGCCGCACGTCGGCATCGACGAGCGGGAGGCGGACAGTGACACGAACGGGAACGGCCATGAACACATTCCGTTCACACGCATGTCTCTCATGCACGAGAGCGTGAGAGGCGCCCTCGCAAAGGTGACGGGCATTGTCGCGGCGTACGGCGTGAACATCGCCAACCTCACGAACAAAGAAGGCGACCCGTTCGAAGGCCACCGGCTGGCCATGACCGTCGCGGATTTGGAACGTGTGACAACGGAGACGGCATTGAACATTCGCGGAGCGATTGAAGAGGCTCTGCATCCATATAAGACACGCTTGCTCGCTTACGAGGATTGAACATTCCATCGAATTGCAGCAGGGACACGACATGTCGTGTCCCTGCTGGGTGGTAACGAAGACCCTCTAGAAATTGATCTTTCCCTCCTCCACAACCGTATCCTCGCTCACGCTCTTCACCCCGTCCTGTCCGATGGTGAAGAGGGAATCGCCGATGCGCACGATACGGTCCACATTCTTGCCGTAGAAGGAACTCCCCGCCTTCAGGAGATCATCGGCCGTGTAGTGCGTCACGGTGCCCCGGAGCGTGATCCCGTTCTTCAAATCGATGGTGTACACGTACGCCCCCTGGAAGACCGTCTCACCGTACTGGGGAAAATCCCACGAGCCCAGAGACTTCTGAGCATCGGAGATCTTTGCCACGCTCACCGGAAACGCCATCAGATGCCGGTCACCCTCGAAGAGCAACGCCTTGTGATTCTGGAGGAGCGGACTGTCCGTCCCGCGATCCCCGATCGTCACTTTGCTCATTTCCTGGGGATCCGCCGGATCGGTGACATCGAAGAGCGCGACCTTCATACCCTGATACCACGAGAAGCTGCCATCCTTGGAATCAACCGCGTCTTTGCCGAACCCGATGATGTGCGTCGCATCAAAAGGATGCAGGTAATCGCTGTAGCCCGGAATTTTCAGCTTGCCGAGAATCCTGGGATTGCGCGGATCACTCGTATCGAGCACGAAGAACGGATCGATCTTCTTGAACGTCACCATGTAGGTCCGGTCACCGAGGAAACGCACGGAGTAAATCTGTTCTCCCGGCGCGATCCCCTCCACCGAACCCACCTGCTGCAAATCAAAATTCAGGACGTAGAGGTTGTTCGTGGACGGGTTCGCGCTGTCCCACGATTGTCCTTTTGTCGTCGCGATCCGGAAACTCTGCTCGTGTTCATCCATGGAGAACTGATTGAGGATGTGACCGGGAACGCTTCCCTGCGCCTTGAGTGCAACACCGTCGGACGTGAAAGCGAAGCGATAAAGATTCGTTTTCTCCTCGGATGTCCCCATGCCGCCGCGCCACCCGTACATTCTCTCGCCGGAAGCGATGTAGAGATTCTCCGTGGAGGCGTAGACGGTATCCGCGGACCCCAGAATCACCTCCTTCTTCACTTCCGCCGTCGCGCTGCGGGTGGGCACCACCGCGACGATCAGGTACTGCGGGCGCGGAACGGGCGGAAGAATGACGACGTTCGCGCAGCGGGTGACGGACTGGTCAGTCGTACCGAGCGCGGAATCTTTGAATTGCGGAAGCACATCGCTCTCCAGCGGAACCGGCTTGGGGTCATAGACCCACGGCAGGTTCTGATTCATCACGAGGTAAAGACGGTCATTGATGCGGCGGCTGGACGTGAGCGTGCCGTCGAACTCCACCGAACGGTCCAACTTGGGATTGCTGCGATCCGCAATATCATAAATTTTCACCTGCGTCCGCTGGACGCTCGGCTGGTACGGATAGAGACTCGGCATCATCTTCTGCATGATGCGGTAGGGCGGCTCGCGGTAACCGGACCCGAGGACGATGAGCCGGTTCCCGTCAAGATAGAGTTCGGACGGCGAGTAAATGGAATCGGTAAGATCAATGGTGCTCACAATGGTCATTTGATTGGGCGGCAACGCCTTCACAATACGCACCTCGTCGCCCTGCATGATGTAGAGGTGGGTGCCGTCCGTCTTTACGATGTCCGACTCGTCCACACCCTCCACCTGCACGTTCGTCTGTGAATAGGACGAATCCATGGCGTTCTCCGCTTTGGCACCGGATGTCGCCATCGAAGGAACAGGCATCACCCCCTGCCGCATCAGAAAAACGCCATCATCATACGTGCCACCCGACGAGCGCGATTCCTGCGCAAAAGACTGGAGATCGGCGCAACTCTTTGCTTGTTGCGGCGCATCGGCCGCCATGTTCACTTTGAGCGTCGGATACTTCACATTCATATATCCGAGTGACGGCTGATCCGTGACGCCTTCCGTGAGCCGCCACATCATCTCCGCCATCTCCCCCCGGGTGACCATGTGCTCGAGACCGATCATGGATGCCGGGATCGCCTTGGAGGAATCGAGCGCCCGCACGTACGGCTCGTACCAATCGGAAGAAGAGCCCTGTACCTTCTGCTTGAAGGCAAGAGAAAGGATCTTGCTCGCCTCCACGAAGTTGATGGTCTGCTCGGGCCTGAAGGTCCCGTCCGGATAACCGCCCACAATGTCCTCCTTCTTCGCCGTACAGACGTAGGGCGCAAACCACTCCGTCCCGACATCCGGGAAACAGTTGCTCCCCGCGAATGTTCCGCCGCGGCTGCCGAGCACGATCTTCAGGAACTCCGCACGATTGACCGTCGCAAAAGGACGAAATGTTCCGTCGCCGTATCCCTCGATCACGGCACGATCCTTCAGTGCCTCAATGGCACGCGCATTGGGAGTGGTACTGAAGACATCTTTGAAAACGAGGGCAAAGGAGATCTGCGGCATTATGGCAAACATCGTGGCCGCCAGAGCTGCAGAGGAAACCAATCTGCGAATGGAACGCATACAAAATATTGGAAAGGAGCCGACAGTGTAGCACACGGAAGGTTAGGAACCTCTGAGCGCCGCTCGAATTCTTTTCTGTGTCAAGTGATGCCTGCAATAAGAGCTCCACGTGGACATGATCGTGCGACTGCCGCCGAACGACGCTTCCACCGTATCCCCGCTTTTGAGGAGAGTACCAAACGGAAGTTTTCTCCCATTCACACGAATCTGCTTCAAACATGAGATCTCCCGCGAGGAAGAGAACGCAACAAAATCCAAGGCCGTCGCAGGACTTTTCAGATGAAAGAGATTATTCGATGAATCAAAAACCACGAGATGATCATCGCGAAAATAATGACGCAAGACTTGCTCAAACTGACCCGGAGAGCGCGCCTCTTCCCGCAAACTCTCAAGATTACGCAACAGATCCACACGAGCAGGCCCCGCATCCAGCGTATACAAAAGATTCTTGTACTCTCCGTGCGCCGCCAGTCCGAACTCGCATATTCGATGCATTGCGCCTGTTCGAATCTGGATCTCGATCGGCTGCTCGCTGACACCGCGAAGCGGAAAGACCACAGTATGGATCGACCGGTACCCGTTCTCTTTAGGCGCACCGATGTAGTCTTTGAGTTTGCCGGGAATGGGGTGCATGATGCCATGCACGATGGCAAGAGTCTTATAGCAATCCATCGAATTCTCCACGATGATACGAAGCGCCAGACGATCCGTGAGCTCCTCGAATCTTCGATCCTTGAGGATCATTTTACGGTAGGTGGAATAGTGCCCCTTGATGCGGAACCCCACTACGCACTGCAAACCGTGTTTTCTCATTTTCCTGCGAAGAAAGGATCCGACATGCCGAAGGCAGGCCCGGTCAAGGGACCGGTATGCGGCGAATTTGCGTTCCAGACTCCGGGCAATGCGCGGATGCAGAAACCTGAAGCAAATATCCTCCATTTCCGTACGCCATGCGTGCATTCCCAGCCTCCCCGCAACAGCGGTATACATGTGAAGTGTCTCATGGGCGATACGACGACGCAGAGAAACGGAAAAAACCCGCAGGTGACGCACGTCATTGAGACGATGCACCATTCGCAGAAGAATCAGGCGCTCATCTGCGGAGAAAGCGGCAAGGAACGCATCCAGATCTTTCGTATTCTCATCGATATGCAGTCTGCGCAGGTGATGCATCCGGAGCGCCAGCCTCTGTTCCGCAGGGGAAAGAGGCGATTGTCGCAGCAGAACATCCCCATCCGGATGAAGCGGGACATCGTGAAGCAAAGCCACGGATAGAAGCGTTGCATCATTCGTCGCTTCTCGGAGGGCCAAGGCCACTTCCAGTCCGTGCCGCGCATAGGAATCGCCGCTGCGGCGATCCATTCCCGAGAGGTGACACTCTGCAAACGCCAATACCTCACGCACCTTCTTTTGCGAACGGGGCGGAAGCCCTGTAAGCAATCGAGCGGCATTGATCCGTCCTGACACGAAATAAGTATAGGGAAAAATGACCTGATTGACGATCGATTTCACTTGCCGAAAGACTCGCATGGACGCCATGCTGTTCCCGATGTCCTCAGTTCTTCTCTGCACCGATGACGGCACGATCACAGGAAACGCCGAACGCGCCGAAGCGCATGCCGGAAAAGGGAAGCTGCACCGTGCTTTCTCCGTATTCGTCTTCCGGAACAACGGAGCGGAACTGCTCATCCAGAAACGAAGCAAAGAGAAGCCGCTCTTCCCGCTCATCTGGGCGAATACGTGCTGCAGCCACCTGAGAGAAGGAGAAGAAGTTGTGGCGGCGGGCGAGCAGAGACTCAAAGAGGAATTCGGATTCACATGCGCACTGCAAAAGGGCCCATCCTTCGTGTACCGCGCGGAGGATCCGGGCAAGCGCGGAAGCGAATATGAGTACGACACGCTCCTCGCGGGTCACCTCACGGGCGATGCGTCGCTCTCCCCCGATCCGAAGGAAGTGGCTGAGTGGAAGTGGCTGAGTCTGAAGGAATTGGAGAGCGAAATGCGCCGCGCCCCGCTCGAATTCGCCCCATGGTTCTATCTGGGACTCGCGATCATTCTCAAAAGCCCCCTCGCCCGTGCCTGACGTCCCCTCTCCGTCGGCCAAGAAGTCTCTTCACGTGGCGATCATCCCCGACGGGAACAGACGTTGGGCGAAGAAGCGCGCGCTCCGTCCGTGGAAAGGGCACGAGCAAGCCATCGAGAACTTCCGGTCGCTCACCGACTGGTGTCTGCAGAGCCCCGACGTCTCGACCCTGACCGTCTGGTGCTTCTCCACCGAGAACTGGAAGCGTGACCCGAAGGAAATTGCGGAACTGATGAGCCTGCTCGAACGTTATCTCGCGAAAGAGAGAAAAAGCTTTGTGGAGAAGAAAACTCGCTTCCGGCACTCCGGTCGCCGTGACCGCCTCCCGCCGTCGCTTGTGAAGCTGCTGACGGAAGTGGAGGAAGAGACAAAAGACCAGACCTCATTCACGCTCCATCTGGCCGTGGACTACGGCGGAAAAGACGAAGTGACGCGTGCCATTGCAAAATTGAAGGGCGAAGATCCTACGGAGGAAAATATCCGTCATCATCTGGACCATCCCGAGCTTCCCGACATCGACCTCATCGTACGGACCTCCGGCGAACAGCGGACGAGTAACTTCTTCCTGTGGCAATCCGCCTACGCCGAGTGGGAATTCTGCAAGAAGTACTTTCCCGACTTCACCGCGGAGGATCTGGCGAAGGCGGTTGAAGATTTCAACGAACGTCAGCGACGCTTCGGAGCATGAGGCACACCTCCTTCGCCCCCGGCAAAATAATTATCAGTGGTGAATACGCTTGCGTGGAAGGCAAACCTGCGGTTTTCCTTCCACGATCCATCCTTTCCCTTAATGGAATCGCTCCAGCGCGGGAGCCCACGAGACCCGCGCTTCGCGATGAATTATTTGTATGAGACACACTTCATTCGCACCGGGGAAGATTATTGTTTCAGGCGAATATGCTGTTGTATTTGGCGAGCCGGGCCTCGCACTCCCCGCACCCCTAGGCATCCGTGCAACATTCGTCGAGGATGCAAAGAAGGATCATCTGGATATCAAGTGGCTGGGGATCAAAGGGAATGCCGAGTGGGATTTATACCTGCGTCGCATCACGGGACTGCTGGAACAGGGTCGCTCGCCCTTCCGCGGAACACTGACCGTCATGAATCAGCTTCCGCTGCAGAAAGGCCTCGGCTCCTCCACCGCGCTCGTCATTGCCGTGAGCCGCGTCCTCATCGGGAAAGGGAAAGAAGCCGAGGCACTGGCCGTGGAGAATGAGTTGAACACGGGCCACAGCGGCATCGACTTCGCCGTGATCTGGCAGAGTTGCCCGATTTACTTCCGGAAAGGGCAAACCCCGATTCCGCTGAAGGAAAAAATCCTCGATCCCCGTCACGCCGTGCTGATCGATACCGGCAAGCCGAAGGAAACGACCCCTGAGCTCGTGGCCATGGTGAAAGAAAAGGCCGATGACCCGCGGATCAGGCAGGCGATCAAGACGATCGGTCAGTGCACGGAACGGCTCAGAAAGGGCGAAGATAGCCGCACGGTCTTCAGGGATCATCATCGCGCTCAAGCGGCACTCGGAGTGGTACCCAAGGCCATTCAGACGATGATTGCGGACATCGAACGACTGGGCGGAGCCGCCAAAGTCACCGGAGCGGGAGGAAAAACGGGCGGGGGCGGCATGGTGCTTGCCATCCATAAGAATCCGGATCTGATTACGCCCGTGGTGCGCAGGAACGGGTATGCTCTCCTTCCCCTGTCTGCTGCTCTCAATCCGTAATTTTCCTACGCCCTACCCCCTATCCCCTACACCCTCACTTCGTGCCGACCGCCCGCTCCACGCCGAATATCGCCCTTATCAAATACTGGGGCAATCGTAACGAGGAACTCCGCCTCCCGATGGCTGACTCCCTCTCCATGACCCTCGATCATCCGACCGTGGAAATCACGCTGGAAACAGGTGACCGCCTCGCGATTCATTCGTTCGATTCCGACGGACGGGCAAAAACACTGACTGAGAATCAAGTATCCCGCTGGCAGAAGACGCTCGCGCTGTGCCGCAGGTATCTTGCGACACTCGACGAATCCGAAGTTCTTCCTGAGAAGCTTGTGCTCACAATCCGCTCACATATTCCCCCTTCCGTGGGGCTCGCTTCTTCCGCAGCGGTCTTCAGCTGTCTTGCAAAAGCGATTGCAGGGCTTGTCCGCGAGCAGATCACTCTGACCGACGAGCAAGTGAGCGTGCTCGCGCGCTTGGGATCAGGTTCGGCGGCACGGAGCATCTACGGCGGCTTCAGTGCACTGAAGGCAGGCGAAGGAAAGGAGATCGGAAGTTCCGCTGCCATTCAGATCGCGCCCGAAGATCACTGGCTGCTCCACGATATTGTGATTATCCCCTCGCATGACGAGAAAAAAGTCGGCTCGACCGAAGGTCATGCTTTGGCTTCCACGAGCCCTTTCTATGAACAACGTGTCGAAGATATCCGCAGGAAGCGACAGCCGGAGTGCGTCGATGCCGTCCTGAAGAGAGATTTTGAAAAACTGCAGCGCGTTACTGAGGAAGATGCACTCGATATGCATCATGTGATGGAGACGAGTACGCCATCGTTGAAATATCTGACCGCGGACACGCACCGGATCGTCGCTGCGATCAAGGATCTCCGGACGAAAGAGCACCTCCCCGTCCTCTTCACGATGGATGCGGGACCAACAGTCCACCTCCTTTGTACAGACGAGGCCAAATCGCACGTTCTTGCCTTTGCACATGAACAGAAAGGATGCACAATTTACGAAACGAAGATTGGACCCGGCTCAACCCTTCTCCCATAGCTGGGGTTCATGAACCCCAGCTGTAGAATATGAATGAAATCTCATCCATGGATCTCCGCTCACTCCCCGCCGGCCTCACACCCGAAGAGCGTTGCAACGAACGTCGCGCACGCATTCAGACGGAATCGCATG
>JAQWAC010000066.1 GCA_028707875.1 Candidatus Peribacteraceae bacterium
TAGGCGATGGACTTCGGCAATACTGGGAACAGGTCTTCTGTTCTATACTCTTACAACATACGCAGCGGCGCCAAGCGCGGGCGGAAACGCCACGGTCGTAAAACCATCGGATGAAACAGCGGTGAGCATTACGGAGGACGCCGTTCAGCCGGAATCGGCAAACATACGGCTCATTGTTTCAACACTCAGCGACGCGGACGGAGGAACCCCGAGCAAAATCCGCATCCTTTCCGTGAGCGGCGGAACACTTTGGGACAGCGGAGGCGGTACCATCACGCTCGGAGCCGCCGGAACAACGCTGAGCCTTTCGACCGACACAATCGATTTTCGCTTCCGTCCGGATTCCAATCGCGACACCAATGCGACGTTTCAGTACGTTGTGGTGGACGTGCAGAACGAAAGTATCAACTCCGGTGCCTCGACCGCAACCATCCCCATCACCGCAGTCAACGACACGCCGATCATGCAAACTGTGAGCGGCGATACCGGCATAGGACTGGCGGCCACGTACTTCATCAACAGCTGGGATCTTACCGGGACCACCTATAACCGCATCGATTCCACGATTAATTTTGGCAATAACTTCAACGTCCCGGGCTTAAATGAAGAAAACTTCAGCGTACGATGGACGGGGCAAGTGAAGTCCCCCATTACGGGGAATGTGACATTCAGCACCGTAAGTGACGACGGCGTCCGTCTGTGGATAGACGGAACGCAGATCATTGATAACTGGACGCTCCACGGCGACACCGTCGATACGGCTTCTCCCGTAAGCCTTACTGAGGGAACAAGTTATGACGTCATCATGGAATTCTATGAGCGTGGAGGCGGCGAAGTTGCAAGACTCTCCTGGGCGTACACGGGACAGAGCACGCAAATCATCCCGCAAGCGTCCTTGTTCCCCGCCACAACACGCCCCGAGCTCTCCTACATCAACGGTACGGCATCGGCGGTCGTGGATAACGGCCTCACCATCACCGATGTTGATAACACAACGATGTCGAGCGGATCGGTGGTGATCAGCAGCGGCTACAAGGGCACCGAAGATTCCCTGATATTCACGAATCAAAACGGCATCGTCGGCTCCTACGGTACGGGGACGCTTGTCCTCACGGGCGTGGCAACGACTGCAAACTACCGAACGGCTTTGCGTTCCGTGCGCTATGCAAACAGCAACGCCTCGCCCGATACCACAACCCGAACCATTAAATTTAAAGTGAATGATGGTCACAACGACAGCAACTTCACCTTTCGGAACATCAGCTTTTCGGCAACCAATACGGCTCCGGTGATCACACAGGGAACAAGTACGGGAGTAACGATGGATCAAAACTCCAACCCCGTTGCGTTTGCTCTTACGCTTAGTGCCACGGATGCGGAAGACCAGAGCATCTCCTGGAGTATTTCCGGTGCAGCCTCTCATGGAACGGCTTCCGCAAGCGGAGAAGGTGACAGCAAAGCGATCGGTTATACGCCGGACACCGACTTCAACGGCAGCGACAGTTTCACGGTGCAGGCATCCGACGTGGACGGCGGCACCGATACCATTACGGTGAACGTGACGGTCACCGAACGTAACCCGCCCGTACCTGTTTCCATTTCAGCAAACTCCATCTCGTCCACCGGAGCCACCATTACCTGGAGCACAACCGAGACAGGTTCCACAAAAGTGAAGTACGGACTCACTTCTTCGTATGGAACGAACACCACTGAGACCGATACGTCACCGCGAAAGAGTTTGCATTCCAAAGCACTGACGGGGCTTCTCGCCTGCACCATCTATCACTACGCGGTTATATCCACGGACGGCGGATCCAATAGCGGAACATCAAGTGACCGAACATTCACCACCCTCGGCTGCAGGGGTGATGCAACCGTTACGTCGGGTACCGGCTCAAACATTATTGCCAATGCAAACGGCTCCACCGGCAGTATTGTTCTCTCGCCGAGCACCGTTTCTCTCAGCGTTCCTTCCGGATATATCGCTTCCAATTCAACCTGTCCCACGGGAGCGCAGTTCCAAATGTAAGCACTGACGCCCACTCCCGTAAAAACGGAGCTTGGAGCTCCATCCGGTCGTGAAGACATCGTGAGCGCATTCGACCTTTCGGCGTACTGCCCGGACTCCACACGTGCCACAACCTTCGACAAATCCCTGACTGTCACCTTCCACTATTCCGACTCGGACGTTTCCGGTCTGGAGGAAACATCACTCGGCGTGTATCGCTACGGCTCCGATTCCACCTCATGGGAAGAGCTCACGTGCAGTCAGGACACCGGCGCGAATACCCTCACGTGCAGCACGACAAAATTTTCCTCGTTTGGTCTTTTTGGAACGCCCGCATCTTCCTCCACATCAAATTCCGACGGCAATTCAACCCCGGCAGGAGGTTGTCGCGGCAGTAAATGCCACACTCCGCCGAGCATGCTCACCGATCGCGGCGGCAGCAGTTCATCTCCCCATGCTGCCGCAGACCCGCTCGCGGGCGACAAACCGTCAACCCCCTTCCAGGTCCGTACGTGCGACCGGGTGATGAAATGGTTCCGGAATGACCTGAAAATGTTGGGCAGAGTGAATGACCGCTTGCAGCGGAGATTCGGATTTATCTGTAATTGAGAATTGTCTTGCCTGTTCGCATCCGTCCGGCACGTCGAGCCATTCTCTTCTGTAATTTCTGTCAAAACACACTCCCCCATCGTACAATCCCGCGTCTTTTCCATTTTCTTTCTTCATGGATCACGGCGATGTCATCCTCCGGTTTCAGGACCTCTCTTTCCACTACGAACCGCGCAAACCCATCCTCTCGGACGTGAATTTTTCCCTGCGCGAGCATGCCAAGCTGACCATCGTGGGACAGAACGGCGCGGGGAAGAGCACGATCTTCAAACTCATCACGGGAGCCCTCAAGCCGCAGGAGGGAGCCATTCATACGAAGCACGGAGCGACCATCGGCATCGCGAAGCAGGTGATCGCCCCCGCGGACATGGAGAAGACGACGCTGGAATTCTTTGCCGGAGGATTCCGTGAGAAGAAGTATGATCTGCCCAGACACATCGCGAAGGTGACGGATGCGGTGCACGTGAAGGCACCCGCCGACAAGAAACTCCGCGAGTTCTCCGGCGGCCAGAAAGCCAGACTGCTCCTTGCATTCGCCCTGATAACCGAGCCTGATCTGCTGCTGCTCGACGAGCCGACGAACAATCTGGACGCGCAGGGCATCGACCATCTGACGCAGTTCCTCGTCAATTACGACAAGACCTGCGTTGTCATCTCACACGATGCGAACTTCCTCAATTGCTTCACGCACGGCGTGCTCCACCTCGACGGATTCACGCACAAGATCACGCAATACGAGGGCGATTATTTCGACGTCGTCGAGAGGATCCGGGAGCAGATCGAACGTGAGCAATCGCAGAACGCCCGCATGGAAAAAGACATTCTGGACCGGAAGGAGAAGATCAACTTCTTCTCGCATAAGGGAGGCAAGATGCGCAAGCTCGCGAGCAAGATGCGCGCGGCGGTGGAGGAGGACGAGGAACAAAAAGTGGAAGTGCGCCGCGAGGAGAAAACCCTTCCGTCCTTCACGATCGATGCGACGGAATTCCCCAAGCCTCTCGTGAAGATCTCCGCGGTCACGGTGATGAAGAATCATGAACCGAAGAGAAAGAAGGTGGAATTGACCGTGCGCCGGCGGGACCGCCTGCTCATCACCGGACCCAACGGCATCGGCAAGAGCTCCCTTCTGGAAGCCATGGCCGAAGGAAGAGAGAAGGGCGCTGTCATCGCGCATGGCGTCAAAGTCGGCTATTACCGGCAGGACTTCTCCGGACTGCCGATGGAAAAGACCGTCTACGACATTCTTGCGGACGAAATGGAAATTCCGAACCATCAGCGCATTTACGAAGTCGCCGCCCGCTTCCTGCTCCCCGGAGACAAAATTCAGACCAGGGCGGAAGCGCTCTCCGAAGGACAGAAAGGCCTGCTCTGCTTCGCGCGGTTCCATCTGCAGAAACCGACGCTCCTGATTCTGGACGAGCCGACCAACCATATTAATTTCCGTCATATCCCCGCGAT
>JAQWAC010000067.1 GCA_028707875.1 Candidatus Peribacteraceae bacterium
CGCGGGGAACTGGTGGGCATCGATGTCAGCCGCGCGGGAAAGGCCGTGGATCAGGTCTCGCTCCATGTTCTTTCGGATCGTCCATCCAGTCCCCTGACCGCCGTGGCGTACCGCGGCAATGTGAAGATCGCCTCGATGAATGTCGGTCCCGACGGCCTCATCGATTTCGCCGATGCGCAGGGCATCACGAGCGTCCTCTGCATCCAGTCCGATCCGAATGCGACGCTCACGATCACCGGTCTCAACGTGCGGGCGCTGGATCCCTCCGTCGCTCCGCCCTCCACGGGTCTGACTCCGCTCGAGAATCCCGATGTCGCATTCCACAGTTCCACGGTCTCCGACAATGAAACCTTCAACTTCGTCGATGTGGCCCAGAAGGCGGGCGTGTCGTTCAACCGCGGAGGCTATGCGAATTCGGTGAACGGCAGCATGCTTTTCTACAACGGCGGGGCACACGATCCCGCCTCCTACACCCTGCACAAGCCGCTCTCCACAAACGGATCCGTCGGCATCAGCTCCGTCATGTACGTCACCCCGACGGGGCTCAAGCCCGTGCCTTCCACCCATTGGCAGGCCGTCGGGAATGGCATTCTGCTCCTGCCGGGAGCACCGCGGTACATCGTCGATGTCATGGGCGGGAGCGGAACATTCGACATTGCGATCACCTCCGGCGTCTCCACTGTCGAGGTCATGCCGTCGACGGATATGGATCTGAAGACTTCCGTCCTCGTGGTAAGACCCGTCGGCCCGGCCGAGGGATGGGGAGACATGCCGGCCTGCGTCTCCTCGGAGAATGAACATGCCGGGGCGGGCGGAACGGTGAATATGTATTATCAGGTGATGAATGACGGCCTCGGGAGCGGGCAGGTGACCGCACGGATCCACATCGGGCAGACGGGCACGGCCGCCGATCCCGTCGTGAAGGAATTCACCACGACCCTCAACGGCCTTGCGAACAAAGCGCTTTCCGTGAATGTGACCCTTCAGCAGGTGAACGACCGCGCCACGCTGGAGGTCCTCGGACCCGATGGGCAATCCTCCATCGCGAGCAAGCAGGTGCGGCCGCCGCACGGGGACGGAGGCTACACGGACGAGCAGCGGGCATTCATCATGACGGAAGGACGGGGAGTGCGGATTGCGGCGAGGATTTATGATGTCATCGCACATTCAACGGATGGAAGAATCGTTGCCTATCGCAATGCAACCGAAGCGGAGATCATGCGTGTTGCGGCCCTTGCCGATGCGGAAAAAGCCGCCGAACTTGAGAAGAAGGAAGAAGAAGAGGAAAAGATTGCGGAGGAGATTACGGAGAAGCTCGAAGAGAATGAGGATTTGGGAATCGGCGGAGATGATTCTTCCAAGTTTATTTGGGATCCTGAGAGCGGAACCATCATTGATGGAGGTAACATTCCGCTCTATCGCCCATCAGGCTTCATCCCGGAAGGAGTGAACTTGTCTTCCGGTTGGGGAAAGATCTTCGTTGGCTTTGTACAGCGATTGCTCCCTCATGCGAATCTAATGGCCACACATCCCACAGGACAAGAGGCCCGCAGTATCGCCTTCGACCCCGATTTCGACTCTTTCTACAACTACATTCGTTTGGCGAGCGAAGAAATCGACATTCCATGGGACCGTATACTCGACGCTGCGGATCTTCCGCCCACCGTTGCCAATCAGGCGACAGCGCAGGCAGAGCTTGTGAACAATCTGAAAGCCGTGTTCGTCCAAAATGGACATGGTGAGATATTTGAAGCGAACGAGACCCCCGTTCAGGATTTGTCCACGTTGCCGGATACGCTGGAAAACAGGGAACGAAGGGAGAGAGAGAATGTGATCCTAACGCAAATAGCTTCCCGCCTGCCGATCGATCAATCAGCAGGTACATGGGAACAAACTCTTGGCTCTCCATACCATATTGCCGGGCGTACGCTCAATGCAATCGATTTCAATCTCAACACCGGCAAAGACACCGATTACGGAAAACTGGTGTTCGCAGTTGCCGATGGAACGATTGAATCCATTGATGAGAATAACGGTGGAGTGACAATCCTCCACACCATGACGATCAATGGAAAAGAGAAAACTTGGCGCTCGAAGTATCTCCACATGCCAATGGAGACAGAGTCGGGAGAAAATGGTACGGAATACTTCATTCGTGTCAGAGAGCAAAATCCCGAGAAACCCGGAACATTCGACGGACCGGTGAAGGACGGGAACTGGTGCAAAGTCAGTATTGGTCAGCAATTACAAGCAGGTGCCCTCTTGGGATATGTCGGAAAGCTCTCTGAGGGGAAGGAGGGTGGAACTGACGGCACAATGAAGGCTCATTTGCATTTTGAGGCTACTGATGCCATTTTTGGGGAGGTGAATATGGCAAATGTTCTCACGAGACTTGGTATCCGCACCTACGCCATGGGACCGGACGAAGTTCCAAATCCAGATCATCCCGGCTCACTGACGAAGAACCCGACTGTCACGTGGGACGATGTGATCGATGAGTGGGTGATAGCAGAACAAAGTGTGATCTTCTCCAGAGAAGCTGCCGATTCTGGACTGGATAATGTGTGGGCAGCTTGGACTGAGAATATTTCAGACAGAAGGCGAGTTGGATGGGATAATGATGTAGAACGATGGCTTCAATGGGATTCTGAGAAAAACAGCTGGTTCAGGGATGCGGATAACCGTAGATTACTATGGCAAGATTATTCTTGGCTTGCAGAATGAAGAAGGTGGTTCAATTAGCGGCAGTATTAATTTTAACTGGGTGCGTAGCACTAGCCCCTGAGGAGCCTATCATACCAATTGGATGGACCAAAGTCGGGACGAGTGAACTCGGACTTGCTGTTCCGCCTCTCATTCAAGAAAAAATCCACCGGCCAGATGACTCTTGGGCATATATCACCTACGACAAAAGCACAACAAAACGCCAAAGTAATGATTTCTCCATTGAAGTATTCTCACCTGCTGCAATAGATAAATGTGATGACCTTGGTGTCAGCAAGCCAATAATCAACGAGAAACGAAACAATGATGTATTAGTTTGGGGCGAAGTCGATTTCCGATTTTCCAAATGGCCCGATGATCCCGACATGCGTATCCCGGAAGAAAGGAATGGCGTGCCCTGCTACCCCGTTAAACCCGCAACCGCTGCTTACGTCCTCTGTAGTGAGAAGAATAGTAAGCGTGTCCTCATCTGCATCTCCCAAGTCACCGATAACCCGGAACTCGCGGAGCAGATCTTCAATACCTTCCGGTGGACGGAGTGAGATGATCTGATTCCGCTCACAGAAAACCGCACACCCTAATCATTCCTTCCGAAAGAAGGAAGCCGACGTCAGGTATTCCTCCTTGCTTTTAACGTCGTTTCCCCAGCTCGTTCCACTTGCGCATGGAACCTGTCAAATGGCTTGTACAAGCGGTAAACCAAAATTGCTTTCTTTCTCTTTTTCAGCCGTTACTATGCACGCCCCTCACATGTTCCATACTGATTCACTGGATTCCTCCCTCCGCCACCTCCGGCCCTCCAATTGCGCACTCTTCACGGTCCACTTCGACCCTGTGGAGCCGCAACTCCGCCCCGCAGCCCCCCTCACCATGGGACAGTACCTTTTCTTCCGGGAAGCCATTGCCTTCGCCCGTCGTGCCCACCACGGGCAGAAGAGGCTGGACGGGCGCGCGTTTCTCTCGCACCCGCTCGCCGTCCTGCAGATCCTCCTCACCACGAGTCCCGACCTCCCGCACAACGCCTACGTCGCCTCCCTCCTCCACGACACGATTGAGGACGGCTGTGCCTGCCACAAGGAAATTTCCGGTGCGTTCGGACAGGAGGTCGCCGATGTCGTTCTCGCCCTCTCGCGGCCCAGGCGAACGGGCAAGAGCACGGATGCGGATCGTGAGGCGCGCTACATTCGTCAAATGACGGAGGCCAATGCGCGCTATCCGTACGTCCTGCTCATCAAGCTTGCCGACCGCCTGCACAATCTGGAGACGGCGCACTTCCTGCCCAGGGAGAAACGGGTGACTCTGCGTGAGGAGACGGCGGAGCTCTAC
>JAQWAC010000031.1 GCA_028707875.1 Candidatus Peribacteraceae bacterium
GACAGGAGCAATGTGAGAACGGCTTCGCATGTCCTTTCGGCACCTGCACGCTGCAGTGCACGTGCACTACCTCTCTCTTCTCTTCCTCCTCTTCCTCTCTCTCCGTCACGGCATCCTCCTCCACACCCTCCTCCGCTGATTTCTCTTCCTCCTCTTCCTCCCTCTTCGTCGCCTATATCCCCCCCGAGTGCGGCAACGGCATGCTGGAGGAGGGTGAGGAGTGCGAAGCAGGCATCTGGTGTCCTGCGGGGATCTGCACTCCCCGGTGCACATGTGTTGCTTTTTCCTCTTCTTCCGAGAACACGACTCCGGCCGCCTGCGGCGACGGTCTCATCGAAGGGGGAGAGCAGTGCGACGACGGCAATGTTGCTCTTCACGACGGATGTTCTTCGGACTGTCAGATGGAAGCGGACTTTGTCTGTAACGGGCAACCTTCTCTGTGCCTGCCCATCTGCGGCGACGGGGTGCGCATTCCTCCCGAGGAATGTGATGACGGCAACATGGAGGACGGGGACGGATGCTCTTCCGTGTGCGAGACGGAATATGCCGCCGCCCCAGAGTCTTCTTTCTCATCCGATTCCGCCTCTTTCATCGACACCTCTCTCTGCGGGAACGGTCTCACCGATTTGGGCGAACAATGTGATGACGGCAATCGCTTTGACTCCGATGGCTGCGATCACTTCTGCTTCAGGGAAAGCCCTCTCATCATTGTCTCCTCCTCTTCCTCCTTCTCTTCCGAATCCTCCTCCGTCCGTTCCTCCTCTTCGTCTTCTTCCGCACTCCTGATGCCGGAACCGGAGGAGACCGTTGCCCCGACGCCCGCCCGCCCCCTGTGGCCGTGGATTGCGGGAGGAGCAATTACGTTTATTCTGCTGAACACGGTTGCGGTGACTTTCATCCTTCGGAGGCGCTCTTCCGCGGAGTGACGCTTCAAAATCCGGAATTGCGGTCTCCGGTGTTCGGTATATCATTGGAGGGATTCGCGAGATGGCTTCCAAACGCTTGTTACCGGCAGGGATTCTCGCTGGCTGCGTTATTCTGCTTTCCGCCGTTTTTCTGAGAGGCGGCGTCCTTCGTCAGCAGACTTCCCAAACGGCCATCTTCTACGGATGCGGTAACGGGGTTATGGAGCTGGGCGAACAGTGCGAACAGGGAGTGGCTCAGTGCCCCTCAGAGCATTCCTGTCAGTCCTGCCAGTGCGTCATGACGGCCCTCTGCGGGAACAATGTTCTTGACCTTGGGGAACAATGCGAACCGGATTTGGTCCAGTGCCCCGGAATGCAAACCTGCGATCACTGTGAATGCCGCACGCCCTACGAAGTTTGTGGAGATGGCAGAATGGTCGGATCGGAACAGTGCGAGAATACCATTCTGAGCGCATGTACTAATCCGGGCTCCATTTGCATTGATTGCGTCTGCAGGCGCGAGGTTCCTCCGCAACCTCTCGCCCTGGTTATCATGCAGGCGGACGGCCCTGCCCATCCGACGCTGGGAAATGTCATGGTCCATACCTTCAGAGTGAAGAACATGACGAGTGAGACCGCGACACAGGTGCGTCTGACGCTCTCCCACAACGGCACGTATCCTCTGCTGGATACTTCGCTCACCACGCCTGGTTGTGCGATCGACGGTCCGAACGTCATTCTCTGCCAACTCATGAGCCTGGGGCCGTACGAAATATCAGACGAGATCACGATCGCCTTTGAAGTCGGCGGCTGCATGAATACGTTCTTGCGTGCTGCTTCCGCCATCGCGCGGACGGTGCTCAGGAATCAAATCAACAGTCAGATCATCCGCTTCCCTCAGGCGCGCATCTGTTCGTATACCGTCTCTTCCTCTTCGCAGTCTCAGTGGAGTTACTCCAGCCGCGGAACGGGACTCTGCGGGAACCACGTTCTGGATGCCGGGGAGAGTTGTGAAGTGAACGTCTGCTGCCCGTGGGGCGATACATGTTCTCTGAGCGACTGTACCTGTGTCCCAGTCTCCTCTTCATCGGAGTCTTCCGCACCGGACCCGGTCTGCGGCAACGGTTTCATTGAAGGGAATGAGCAGTGTGAACAGCAGAGCGACTGCGGATCGATCGTCTGCGTGCAGGCGCCCTGTCCGACATACCGTTGTTCCAATTGCCTGTGTACGCCCACGTTCTCCGCAGTCCCGCAGTCCACCAATCTTCTCGCGCAGGTGCAGCCGCAGCGGCAGTGCGGCAACGGCATCGTCGAATCCGGCGAGACCTGCGAAGTGAACATGTGCTGTTCTCAGGGAATCCTCTGCAATGATGCTTGCGAGTGCGTGGATCCATTCGGTCCCTTAAGCTCGTCCTCGTCCTCCTTTTCCACTTACCCCCTTATCTCCGAGGCATGCCGCAACAATGTCCTTGATTCAAGTGAGGAGTGCGAAGCGGATTACAACTGTTCAACGGATTCCATCTGTGATGATCTCTTCTGCAGATGTGAAACGAGCGGGAACTCCCGGGGGATGGAACCCGTGATCGTAGATTCCCGCCCCGTGCTCACTGTGAAATACAACTTGCCCAACTGGTTCCAATTCTATCCGCCGGCTCAACCAACCGATCTCAGTGACGCCAACGCATTCGGTGGCAATTACTATCGGTTTCCACATGAGACCGGAGGGTACTTTGCGTGGACGTTTCCGCTCAACGTCCGCGGAACGTACGAGTTCTACATCAGCGAAGTGATGAGCGGACAGCCGCTCCGCTGCACGTATCAAAATTCCAATGGAGCGGACCCGTTCCAGCAGTGCACAGAAGATCCGACGGCGACGTTTACTTATAAGGGGGTGCGGTGGAGAAAAATCAAGACGTTTACCTTGGGATATGACTACACTCCTTCCTTCTTCCGGGTTGCGCTCTCCCCGACCGGTACCGCCTCCACGACGTACAAGATTGATGCCGTTCTCATGAAGAAGCAGGATCCCCCGCCGGATCCCTCCTCGCTTTGCGGGAACGGGAGACTGGATGGCGAAGAGGCTTGTGACGATGCCAATTCCAATCTCTACGACGGATGCTACGCCTGCATGGTGCACTACGGCTGGACGTGCACGGGAGAGCCGAGCGTCTGCACGCCCGTATGCGGCGATACGTACATGGAAGGCGGCGAGCAGTGCGATGAGGGGAGGAATCCGCCGCTCAGCGGTGATGGCTGCTCCGCAAGTTGCAGGATTGAGCGCGGGTGGACCTGCATGCGCGTTCGCGATGCCCGTACGATGGATGTGAGCCAGTGCAGTACGGTCTGCGGGGACGGTATCGTCATCAGTGAACGGGAGCCCTGCGATGACGGCAATCCTGCAAGCGCGGACGGCTGTGTCTCCTGTACTGTGGAGTCGGGATGGACCTGTTCCGGCGAACCGAGCGTCTGCCGCACGACTTGCGGTGACGGCATCAAGGTCGGTCCGGAGGCCTGCGACGACAGCAATGTGCGGAATGGCGACGGGTGCACGTCTCTCTGCACGCAGGAAGCCGGCTGGACATGCGCGGGAACCACTCCGACGGTCTGCCAGAAGTGCGGCAATGGAAAAAGGGAAGGAACAGAGCAGTGTGATGATGGAAATTCCGTCGACTATGATTGTTGTACCTCCCGTTGTCGTGTGGAGTCGGGATGTTCGTGCACCATCGCAACACCGAATGTATGCGGGGGTGTCTGCGGGAACGGTACCATTGAATGGAATGAAGCATGCGACGACGGGAATACGCTCGCGGGTGACGGTTGCAGCAACTGCACGACGATTGATCCCGGATGGCAGTGCAACGGCGTGCCCACCGTTTGCAGCAAATGTGGCAACGGAGTGATGGAATTAAGTGAGACCTGTGATGACAGTAATACGCTGAATGACGACGGGTGTTCCTCACTCTGTACTTTGGAACAGGGATACGCGTGTTCCGGCAAGCCCAGCGTCTGTTACCGATGTGGGAACGGGAGAATAGAGAGCGGGGAACGTTGTGATGATGGGAACAAAACGAATAACGACGGATGCTCCATCCAGTGCTTGGTGGAGGCCGGCTGGACGTGCTCCGGAACACCAAGCGTCTGTGCGGGTATTTGCGGGAACGGCATCATTCAGAAGAATGAACAGTGTGATGACGGTAATGCGAAAAATGGTGACGGCTGCACCGCGTGTGCCATTGATGCAAGTTGGACGTGCATCGGCGCACCGAGTGCCTGCCATAAATGCGGGAATGGAATCGTTGAATTCTCCGAAGCTTGCGATGACCGGAATATAACCGGTGGCGACGGCTGTTCCTCCACGTGCGGCATCGAGCTCGGGTGGTCGTGCGTGGGGTCGCCCAGTATCTGCGTGACGGGGTGTGGCGACGGAAGACTGACGGGCAACGAAAAATGTGACGATGGCAATAATGAAAATGATGACGGCTGCTCGGCTGCCTGTGAGAGGGAAATCGGATGGATTTGCATCGGTGTTCCTTCCGTCTGCTCCACGCTCTGCGGAGACGGGATTGTTGCCGACAATGAACAGTGTGATGACGGTAACCTTGCGGACGGGGACGGATGCAATCACCTCTGCAGAACGGATACAGTCATTCAGTCCTCCCGTTCCTCCGTTTCTTCCTCATCCCCATCCTCATTCTCATTTTCTTTCTCTTCCTCTGTCTCCGGTGTGTATTCGCTCTGCGGTGACGGCAAGAAGGAAGGAGCTGAGCAGTGTGAACGCGGGTCTCCGTGTCCGCAGTACATGATCTGCGAGACTGTCACGTGCCAATGCATGCCATTCTTTGCCGGACTCAGGTCATCTTCTTCCTCGCGGCAAAGTCAATGTGGCAACGGCATCCTCGAACCGTCGGAACAATGCGAAAACGGCTTCCCTTGTTCGGAGGGAATTTGCGGTGCCACATGCCAATGCCTCCTTGGAATCTACGCTTCCTCTTCTTCGTCATTGGCGGTTCCTCTTTCTTCTTCTTCCTTCTCTTCCTCCACATCTTCCATTCTTACGCCCCTGCCTCCCGTCTGCGGCAATAAAATGCTGGAAGGCACGGAGGAGTGCGAAGTCACCGTCCCCTGTTTCACGGGCGTATGTTCCTCCTGCCGGTGCATCTTTATCGCTGTTCCGTCCTCCTCTTCTTCTTCATCCAAGACCGCAGCTTCTTCGGTATCGGTTGTGCGTGGAGAATGTGGCAATGGGCTTGTGGAAGAGGGGGAGAGTTGTGATGACGGAAACCGGAGGGAAGGGGATGGCTGTACGGAAACATGTGCGTTTCAGACGGGATATGCGTGCAGAGGTTCCCCATCCGTTTGCCTGACCGTTTGCGGAGACGGCCTCCTGCTGCCTCCCGAGCAGTGTGATGATGGGAACAATCGGGAGGGGGACGGATGCTCCTCCGTGTGCGAGACGGAACGCTTTGCTCCGACCATCGAGCCCGCTCCTCCGTCTCCCGTGTGCGGCAACGGACTGTGGGAGACGGGAGAAGAGTGTGACGACGGGAATATCTTCAACGGCGACGGGTGCTCGTCCGGATGTGTCATGGAGAGCCCGTTTTCCTCTTCCTCTTCCTCTTTCTCATCCTCATTCTCTTCCTCGACGGAAATGGTCTCCTCGCCCCCGATGTCCGCTGTTTCCTCGCGTGACATCGGCATGTTTGCCGAAGAGCCGCCTTCCTCCTCTTCTGCAGAAGCATTCTCACCGTGGCTGCTCATTCTTCTGGGGATTCTCTTCGGTCTCCTCATGATTCCCATTGTGCGGTTTTTCTTACGTATGAGGGAATCGTGAGTGTGCATGGACGGTGATGGCAATGTCGATGAGCGCTGAATTGTGCCGCTTATAATCAGGAGTAGACTGATGCATGACTCATGCAGGTGCGTGCAATACATAAGACGGCGGTGTTCTTCGGTGCATTCATCCTGCTTGTCGTCGCTTTCACAATCGCGGGAGTGCGTTCACTCCGTTTGCCTGCAGGCGTTCTCGTCAGTCAGTATTCCCAATCCTCCTGTGCGTATTACTGCAACCAAGGACGATATGGCACCGTCATCGGAACCGAGCAGTGCTCAATACAGATCAATGACAATCATTGCCTGATTGGAGGTGTTTGGAAACACTACTGTGATATGCCGGATGATCCGGGACATGTTGGTGCGCGGTTCGAGCCCTGTCTCGCCGGAGAGACCTGTCCCCCCGATGGCAATACTTGCGTGAGAATTACCTCGAGCGTGTCTTCTCGTTCGTCCGTTTCTTCTCGCAGTTGCAGGCCACAATGTCTTACAAAGGGATTCGGTGTTACCGTGCAGGCGGAGGACTGCAGTATTACCAAACATTACGATCAGTGTGAGGGGAACACCACCATCAGTGTTTGGGTTTGCGATCAGTATAAAAATACGGCGTACACCGTTTCTGTCGCCTGTTCCGATGACCACAGAGGCGGTCGGGATGGCGACTTCTGCCGCATGTATCGCGATCAATACGAATCCTATGCGACGTGTGTGGACGCCGACTTCTTCTCGTCTTCTTCCCCCCGCCCTTCCTCTTTTGCCTCTTCTTCAGCCTCTTCTTCTCTTGTCGTGTGCACGGACAGTGACGCCGACGGATCCGTCCCCGGGGGGATCAACCCCACGGTCCGCGGCACGGCCGTCATCAGTGGATTGCCGCCGGCCGTCGACGTCTGTGCCGATTCGCAGGTCTTGCAGGAGGCAGTGTGTTCCAGTCATAACTCCATACCTACCGTGGCGTATGTGACGGTACGTTGTCCGGAGCATTGTCAGGATGGAATCTGCGCCAGTACAACATGTCAGGACAGTGATGGCGGACCTGACTTCAATCGATATGGCTCAGTCACCCTATCCGGAACAACCGGATCAGCCAATGATTTGTGTCTGGATGATCATCGTCTGCGCGAAGCATTCTGCGATGGAAATATCGTGTCATATGCGGAACATTCCTGCCCGGTTCAGTGCTTGAATGGCGCTTGCATATCATCAATATCCTCCGTATCTTCCTCCTTTTCCTCATCGTCGATCGGCACGCGGTGTGGCGACGGAATTTGGCGAACGCCCGAAGAGTGCGACGATGGCAATAGCATCGATAACGACGGATGCACGGCAATGTGCACGATTGAATTCGGTTACACATGTGAAAATGTAACCCCGTACAGATGCCTTGAATATGACGATGCGTTTGTTTGTATCAAATGGAGGCCCTTTCCTTCGGCTTGCTGGCGCTGTGGCAACGGCAAAATTGAGACACCGGAGAAATGTGATGACAATAACCAATTCAGCGGCGACGGATGCTCTACCACCTGCACCGTGGAATCGGGATGGGTGTGCACAGGATCCCCGAGCGTCTGCGCGAAAACCTGCGGGAACGGCATTGTGAATGTTCCGGAGCAGTGCGACGATGCAAATTCACAGTCGAATGACGGATGTGCGGATTGTCTGACGGAAACAGGGTGGGAATGCTCCGGCATGCCCAGCCGATGCAACCGGATTTGCGGCAACGGTATTCTCGAACCGATGGAACAGTGCGATGATGCGAATGCAGTGAGCGGCGACGGCTGTTCTCCCGCCTGCGACATCGAAGAGGGATTCCTTTGCACGCCGGATGCGCCACCCCGATGCTCCGCCATCTGCGGAGACGCCATCATTATCGCAGGAAGGGAGTCCTGCGATGACGGCAATTCTCTAAATGGGGACGGTTGTTCCGACGCTTGCACAGTGGACTACGGCTGGAACTGTTTTGGCGCTCCCAGCACATGCGCTCTCTCCTGCGGAGACGGCATCACGGTGCCCCCTGAAGAGTGTGATGACGTCAATCATATTTCCTCAGACGGCTGCAGCATCTGCACGATTGATGCCGGATGGCAGTGTTTCGGAACACCCAGCCGTTGTTCCGTGTCCTGCGGAGACGGCATCCGTATCGCAGGGAGGGAGTCCTGCGATGACGGAAACACTGCGTCGAACGACGGTTGTTCCGCTCGGTGTCTCGTGGAGTATGGCTGGTCCTGTTCCGGTGTTCCCAGCGTATGCACTCTCTCCTGCGGCGACGGCATCATCGTGTCTCCCGAGCAGTGCGATGACGGAAACCTGTCGAACGGCGACGGCTGTTCCTCTTTCTGTTCTATCGAGTCTTCCTCCTTTTCCTCGTCCATTGTCATTCAAAGTTCTTCTTCGTCGGTCATTCGACGGCCTGTTTGTGGCAACGGGGAGCTGGAAACGGGTGAGGAATGTGAGGAAAGGATTCGGGCGTGTCCTGCGATGTCCTTCTGCACCGGGTGTCTTTGCCGGAAATTTTTCTCTTTCTCTTCCGTTCAATCTTCGGTCTCCTCCCGTGCTTTTTGCGGCGACGGCATTCTGGAAGGAGCGGAGCAATGTGAGGTGGATCATCCCTGCACGTCAGGCATCTGCGGTATCGGATGCCGCTGCACCGAACAACCATTCGATTTTTCCTCTCTTTCTTCCTCCCCCTCCTCCTCATCATCCATTTACGTCAGCTCTTCCTCCGTATCCGTTGCTCTCCCGCCCCCCGTCTGCGGTAACGGCATGCTGGAAGCGGGCGAAGAATGCGATGTAGGCATTTCCTGCTTCGTGGGTGCATGTTCCCGATGCCGATGCATCGAGTGGGTGTCGCCCGTTTCTTCCTCTCAGGAAACTCAACGATCCGTTTCTTCCATCCCGATCCGCGTTGCTGTCTGCGGCAATGGTATTCAGGAGACGGGAGAAATGTGTGATGACGAGAATGCCGTGAATGGCGACGGCTGTGACGTTTCCTGCATGCTGGAAACGGGATACGGCTGCTTTGGTTCCCCCTCCACCTGTCTCACCGTTTGCGGCGACGGCATTCGCGTGTTTTCCGAGGAATGCGACGACGGCAATTATTATGACGGCGACGGGTGTTCCAGTGTGTGTGAAAACGAGTATGCCGCTGCACCGTCCTCTTCCGTTTCTCCGTCTCCCGTGATCCCTCTCTCCATTTGTGGCAACGGTTTTGTGGAGCAGGGGGAGCAGTGTGATGACGGTAATATTTCTGACTTTGACGGTTGTTCCCGCCTCTGCACCGTCGAGATGCTTCTGCCGTTTTCCTCTTCCTTCTCCGAGGAGTCCTCGTTTTTGTCCGCATCATCAACCTCCTCCGTTGCTTCCGCCCCTTTCTTTATTCCTGCATCGTCAGTCGTCAGTGTTCCGACGGCGGCTCCTGCCGGTTCTTCCTTCTTCTGGCTCTTGTGGGTCTTCGGGATTTTCTTCGGTATCATTCTTCTGGTCTTCCTCATGATCCGCTTGCGTAAGAGGAAGTCGGATGAGGGCGAATAATCCGCAGAATCCGTCCCGATCGGCAGGTTCCTTCACTTGCCTTTTTCCGCTATAATAAGAGAGAAATGTACATCGCCAATCGCGTCGCCACGGTCACGGTTCTTCTCGCGGGACTTCTGCCGCTCGCCACCTTTGCCTTCGTTCTCTCCGAGGAGCGGATCGATGCCGAGCGTGCGTTCCGCGGCGCGCTCGAGGATGCGCAACAGGAGTACCGGCTTAAGAAGAATCTTCCGCTCTACAGGAAACGTCTGGAGGCGCAGGTGAAGGTGAATGCCGAGCGTGTCCTCACCGTGATGAAGGAGAAGCGTTCCTTGCGCCTTCAGATT
This sequence comes from Candidatus Peribacteraceae bacterium, assembly GCA_028707875.1. Classification (GTDB taxonomy): domain Bacteria; phylum Patescibacteriota; class Gracilibacteria; order Peribacterales; family Peribacteraceae; genus JAQWAC01. Next base: position 9,590 of record JAQWAC010000031.1, read on the forward strand.
GCGGCGCTCAAGGGGCGCATGGAGGATCTCAGGCGCACGTTCGGTTTTTCCGATACCGATTCCGGGAAGCTGGAGGCGCTGCTTCGTGAAAAGAAAGGCGATGTCACCGCCCTTTTGCGCTATATGGCGGTGACGGATCCCTCGTTCGAGGGGGAGGGGGTGCTCCTCCGCCGGATGACGGTCGCGACACTCGGCACCATCACCGAAGAGGATCAGCTTCGCGGGACGGCGCGCGGAGCGCTCACGGCGATGACGGATATTCTGAAAGGTCAGGAAGAGCTGGATGCGCTCATGGGCCGCCACAACGTTCTCCTGAAAGACACCCGGTCGGAGCTTCTTGCGTACGATCGCACCGTCAGATCACTCACGGCGACCGATGAGCAACTCAAAAACATTCGCCAAACGGTGCAGGAAGTGCATGAGCAGGTGTTGAAGATGCAGAATGCACTCGCGCGCATCGATGCCAAAATCCGGGCGCGCATCGAGCGCGAATTGATTGAGAAAGGGCTCCTCACGCCGGGAACGATCGATCATTCCGCAATTCCCGCGGCTCCGCAGTTCTCATGGCCGGCATACAGTCCCATTTCCGCCGGATTCATGGACCCCGCGTATCAGGAGCACTTCGGGATTCCGCACCTCGGCATGGATATCGCGATCGATCAGGGGTCGCCGGTTTTTGCCGCGGCGGAGGGCGTGGTCTTCCTCGCGCATGACGGCGGGGCACGCGGGTATTCCTACGTTCTTGTGGGGCATCGCGGCGGCTACGCCACGCTCTACGGGCACCTCTCCAAGATTGCGGTCGCCACCGGTCAGGATGTGCATCAGGGCGATCTCATCGGGATGAGCGGTGGAGCGGTGGGGGTGCACGGATCCGGTCCCACGACCACCGGTCCGCATTTGCACTTCGAAGTCATTGAAAGCGGGACGAACATCAATCCGAAGAGCGTGTTGCCGTGAGAAAGGTTAAGGTTAAGGAGTATCCCCGATTGTTTTCCACTTTCGCGTGCCGGTGAACAATCCGGCGGGAATCCGCTTCAGTGCGAAGATGTTCTTGCCCGAATGAAGGAATCCCGTCTGCGTCGTGACAGCTGCCGTGAAGCGAGCCTGCTGCGCGAGTGCGGCAATTTTCCGCGTGAACTCTCCATACGGATAGGCGAAGGTATCCATCCGTCTGGCGAACTTTTTTCATACTGACGTTTGGCATCCGCAATTTCCGACCGCGCCTGATCGAGAGGGATTTTCGTCAGGTCCGCATGATGGAGCGTATGGCAACCGATCTCCACCAGACCGGAAGAGAGGAGCACTCTGATCTCTCCTTCTGTGAGGTAATCGGGCTTTCCGATGAAGTCATTCACCACATAGACTGTTGCTTTCACGTTGTATTTCTTCAGGAGCGGGAATGCATTGATGTAGAAATCCTCGTAGCCGTCGTCGAACGTCAGTGCGATGCGCTTCAGGGAGACGGCACCCGATCCGTTCAGGATGGCCGGAATCTCGCGCACGAAGATGGTCCGGTACTTCTTCTCCGCCAGTGCCTGCAACTGTTCCTCGAAGGCATCCGGACTCATCGAAAGTCTGACGCGCAGCTTGTCCTTCCCGTCCTGCACCGCCTCCAGATAGTGGTACGTCAGAATAGGGATCGTGCGTGTGAGTGGTTGTCCGCTTGCCGCATGGACCGGCGGAGGGACAAAAAGAACGACGGTGCAACATACCGGAAGTCCGCAGAGTCGGATAAGCCACCGGAGAAGAGGGGATTTCACGGGGGAGTACTCAATCAGAGTTCTGGCATACTCACAAGGTCGTTGGCATTTCCGTCCTTCGGCCCGATGATCACCACAAATTCCCCCTTCTTCATCATCGCCTGCGCAACCGCAGGGAGATCGGCCACGGTGGTGCTGATGATTTCCTCGTGCATCTTGGTAAGTTCCCGCCCGATGACGATTTCACGGGACGGCTGTTCCCTGAGTGCCTCGGCGATTTCCAGCAGGGACCGCTCAATGCGATGCACCGATTCGTAGAACACGATCGTGCGTTCCTCGTCCTTGAAGGACGCGAGCAGCGACTTTCTTCCTTTCTTCAGCGGCAGGAAGCCGAAGTAAACGAATGTGTGGATTGGGAGCCCGCTTGCGCTCAGGGCCGCGAGGAAGGCCGAGGGGCCGGGGATGACTTCCATCGGGATTTTGTGTGCCCGTGCCCTGGAGACGAGGGCGAATCCGGGGTCCGAAATTCCCGGTGTGCCGGCATCGCTTACCAATGCGAGATTCTCACCCCGCTCCAGTCTCCTGATGATGGCATCCACTTTCTCCGGTGTGGTGTGACCATGGAAGCTGATGAGTTCCTTCTTCTCGATAGTCAACTGTTTCAGGAGGTTGCCTGTCACGCGTGTGTCTTCACAGACGATCGCCCCGCACTTCTTCAGTGTTTCGATGGCGCGGAGGGTGATGTCCCCGAGGTTGCCGATGGGGGTTGCAACGATGAATAACATTTCGCTATCAGCGTAGCAGCTTCCTGCATTCTATGCCCGCTCCCTCCCCTTTGTCTTAGGTCTAAGATGTCAAAGGGATAGTCGGAGGGGCGATGCGGCTAGCGATGAACCACTCAATACGAAGCACTAAACGCTGATCGTCAATCGCCAATTGGTACGCTGGTGCATTTTCATTTTTCCCGGCTTCCCCCTCTTCCATCCTTGGGAAAACTCTGTATCATTTCTTCGCTTCATTTCACCGATGTTTTCCCATGTCCAAGAAACCCGAAAAGAACGATAAGAGCGAAAAGAATGAGAAGAAGGACGTTCCCGCTCCGGAGGCGGAGGCGGCTTCTGAGGAGACTCCGGCGGCGAACAAACTCCCCATGCAGAATTTGCTGACCCTGACCAATATCGGGAAGGTTGCCCCGCGGCCGGTCGTGACGGAGATGGAGACGAGTTATCTGGATTACGCGATGAGCGTCATCGTTGCACGTGCGCTCCCCGATGCGCGCGACGGTCTCAAGCCCGTGCACCGTCGCATTCTCTTCTCCATGTCCGAACTCGGCCTCCGTTCTTCCGCCAAATTCCGCAAATGTGCGCTCGTGGTGGGAGACGTGCTCGGAAAGTACCACCCCCACGGTGACAGCGCAGTGTACGAGGCGCTCGTGCGCATGGCGCAGGATTTCTCCATGCGCTATCCGATCGTGCACGGACAGGGAAACTTCGGGTCCATCGACGGGGATGGCGCGGCGGCCATGCGTTACACGGAGGCCAAAATGGCCAAGATAGCCGATGAGCTGCTGCAGGATATTGAGAAGGAAACGGTCGATTTCATGAGCAACTACGATGCGACGCGCAAGGAGCCGACGGTGCTTCCCGCCAAGATCCCGAATCTGCTGCTCAACGGAACCGTCGGTATCGCCGTCGGTATGGCGACGAATATCCCCCCGCACAACCTGACCGAGATCGTGGATGCCACCGAGCACCTGCTCGATCATCCGCAGTCGACGGTGGAGGATCTTCTGGAGTTCGTGCAGGGCCCCGATTTCCCGACCGGCGGCATCGTCTACAACAAAGAGGCGATCAAGCAGGCGTACCTCACGGGTCGAGGATCGGTGATCGTGCGTGCCAAAGCAGAGATCGAGGAAACCAAGGAAGGCCGCTACCACATCCGCATTTCCGAGATCCCGTATCAGGTCAACAAGTCCTCCATGATCGAGAAAATGGCGGGACTGGTGCAGGACAAGATCATCGAGGGCATCTCCGATATCCGTGACGAATCCGATCGCACGGGCATCCGCCTCATCATCGAACTCAAGAAGGACAGCTACCCGCAGAAGGTTCTCAACCAGCTCTTCAAACATACCGATTTGCAGACGAGTTTCGGGTACAACATGATCGCGCTGGCGGACGGATTGCAGCCGCGCCTGCTCAATCTGCAGGAAATCCTCCAGATTTTCATCGATCACCGCCGCGTGGTGGTGCGCAAGCGCGTCACGTTCGACCGCGACCGCGCGAAGGAGCGCGCTCATATTCTCGAAGGTCTCTCCATTGCGCTCAATGACATCGATAAGGTCATCGCGACCATCAAGAAGAGCGAGACGAAGGAGATTGCGAAGGAGAACCTCGTGAAGAAGTTCAAGCTCAGCGAAATTCAGGCGGATGCGATTCTCCAGATGCGCCTGCAGACGCTGGCCGGATTGGAGCGCAAGAAAATTGAGGATGAATTGGCCGAGAAAAAGAAATTCATCGCAGAGTGCGAGGCGATCCTGAAGGATCCCAAGAAGATCGATAAGATTCTGAAGTCGGATATGGAGGATGTGAAGAACGCCTACGGCGACACGCGCCGGACCACGATCGTGAAGCACGATGTGGGAGAGTTCTCCGCCAAAGACACGATTCCGAATGCGCCGATGATCGTCACACTCACGGAGACGGGCTATGTAAAGCGCTTGAGCCCGATGCAGTTCCGCGCCCAGCAACGCGGCGGCAAGGGGGTGAAAGGCATGACAACCAAGGACGATGATGAAATTCTGTCGCTCCTTCACGTGATGAACCATGACGATCTCCTGTTCTTCACGAACACGGGACGCGTCTTCAAGCTGCCGGCGTATGAGCTTCCGCAGGGGAGCAGGGTGGCCAAGGGGCAGGCGATCGTGAATCTGCTCCAGTTGCAGCCCGAGGAGCGCATCACGGCGATTCTCCGAGCGCAGGCTGAGGGCAAGAAGTTCCTCTTCCTCGCGACCCGCGAGGGAACGGTCAAGCGCACCGAGCTTGCCGAGTTCGATAACATCCGCCGTTCCGGTCTCATCGCGCAGAAGGTTCCGGCGGGAGACGAACTGCGCTGGGTGGTGGAGACCGATGGCAAGAATGAAATCATTCTGCTCACGCAGAAGGGCAAGGCGATCCGCTTCAAGGAAGATGACGTGCGTCCGATGGGACGTGCGGCGGCGGGGGTCCGCGGCATCAAGCTTTCCGCCGGAGACAGATTGGTGGAGGCATCCGCGATCATCGATCCCAAGAAATCCAAGTTGCTCGTCGTCATGGAGAACGGACTCGGCAAGATGACTCCGGTGGAGCAGTATCGCTTCCAGGGGCGCAGCGGAACGGGTGTGAAGGCGGCGCAGCTCACAGCCAAGACAGGCGACATCGTGGGCGGGTGCATCCTCGAGGAAGGAGCGGACGGAGATCTTCTGTGTCTGAGCAAACAGGGTCAGGCCATCCGCATGCAGCTTTCCGACATCCCCTCGCTCGGCCGTGCCACGCAGGGGGTGATCGTCATGCGTCTGAATGCCAAGGACAAGGTCGCCACGATGAGCGTGGTCATGCATGACAAAGAGGCGGAAGAGGCGGTGCTGGAAGCGGCGGAGGAGCAGCGTGTGGAAGAGGTCGAAGCGATCGAGAAGGAAGAACGAAGGGTGAAGAGGGCGGCGAAGACGGCTCAGAAGTAAGCGGTAAGATGGATAATGGGCCATGGATAATGGACAATTATCCATTTTTAATTTTCCATTTGGATTTCAGGATTTTTTGCCTTTGTTCCTTGCAAACACCCGTCTCATCTGTATGATTTTTGCGCTATGAAAAAGGGTATCCATCCGGAGGTTTTCAAGGACGCAACAACCACGTGCACCAACTGCAACGCGGTCTACCTGATCCCGTCTACGGTGAAGGAGTTCCACGTGGAAACCTGCCGCAACTGCCATCCGGTCTACACGGGCAAGAAGCAGACGGACGTGAAGGGAAGCCGCATTGAGCGCTTCCGCAAGCGCATGGCGGCCGGAAAGAAGTAAAAAACAGCTTGTTGTCTTGTGGGCCGCGAGTGATACTCTTTCTCCATGCCCGAAGCTCAGTGGGATCCTCTGGCGTATTACGATTTTCCGCTTAGGAATAACCCTGTTGATCAGGCGGGGGCTCTTGATGCCTGTGTTGCGGAATTTGCTTTCGCTCCTCTTGCGGAGCATGAGCAGGTGAAGCGTGCCGAACGTCTCAGTGGCATCTCACGATCCATGCGATTTGCTCTCGGTATTCCGGAGAGAGCGAATACTTCCGAGGTGCAGGCGGTTCTCGGTTCCTTCGACGGGGCGGTGGAGGCGGGGATACTCTATCGGGGCGCGGGGAAGGCGCGCATGGCCGATTCCTTCGTGAACATCTGTGACAGGGCGCTCAGTATCCGGAAGCAATTACAGAAAGCGTCCGCAGCAGAAATGTCTGTTTTGCAGTAAGAAGTTCACGCTTTCCTGCGTGGCACTCCGAGCTGGCGAGTGCTATACTCTTCGTATGGACGTGCGGCAGAGCAAATTGCTTGTGGCCATCATCGACCAATTCATCGAGACGGCGCTCCCTGTGGGGAGCAAGCGTCTGCTGGAAGCGGGGGATTTCTGCTGTTCCTCGGCCACGCTGCGCAGTGAGATGGTGGATCTGGAGGACGAGGGATTTCTGGAGCAGCCGCATGTGTCCGCCGGACGCGTCCCCACTGCCAAGGGGTACCGACTGTATGCGCGGGAGCTGCTGGAGCCTTCGCGCCATGAGCTCGCGGTACGACGCAAGTTTGAGACGCTCAAAGACCACTACTTCAAGCGCAAAGATCAGGAGCGGGTGTATGAGGCCGTGTCGCTCCTCGCCCACATGATTCCGGATGTCGCTTTTGCCAAGGTTCCGCACAAATCGCAGGTGTACTACCTCGGACTCTCCAACGTCTTCAAGCAGCCGGAGTTTCAGGGTGATCCCAAGCTCGCGAGCGGGGTGGCCGAGGCGCTGGAAGAACACATGCACAAAGTGCTCTCGCGTCTGGAGCTCACGGATGATGTTCGTTACTACATTGGAGATGAACATTTACTCCCTCAGATTCAGAGTTGCAGCATGCTTGTGACGCGCTATCAGGTGCGCGGGGAGGCCGGCATCATCGGAATTTTGGGTCCCATGCGCATGGATTACGCCTACAATACGGTGGCTCTGGAATTGGTTGCCGGTCTGCTTCGATCATAGATACTTCATCTCACACACTTCATGTCTCTGGTTCTTCTCAAAATCCGCTCGGCACAGGAAAACGAGCGCGGCCCGCTCTATATGGAGCCCGTCATTGCCGCACTTCATTCGCTCAAAGGGTTTGAGTCCCGCGTGGGACTGGAGATCGGCATCGGACGTGATCGCAAGATCGCGCTCTTCGTGCGGGCGGAGGAGAATGTCACCGGTCTCATCGAGAGTCA
>JAQWAC010000068.1 GCA_028707875.1 Candidatus Peribacteraceae bacterium
AGGAATGCATCCGATGTGCACATCGTCGTGGGGCACCCCGTGCTTTTCCGGATCGACGGCGTCCTGACGGAGTCCGGTAAGGAGTTGCTCTCGGCGGAGTCCGCGGCGAAATTCGTGCGGACGATCTTGGGGGATGAAAACTGGCAACGCTTTGAAAAAGAACGCGAAATCGACGTGTCGTACGCGGTGGATGCGGGCGTGCGTCTCCGCGTGAACTGCCATTACGAGCGCGGCAATGTCGGCCTCGTGGCGCGCATCATTCCGCGGGACATTCCCTCGCTGGAGGATCTCAACCTCGATGCCATCGCCAAGAGTCTCTGCATGCTCCCGTCGGGGCTCATCCTCTTCACGGGTCCCACGGGCGCGGGCAAGTCCACCTCGCTTGCCTCCATGATCCAGTACATCAATCAGACGCGCAGCGCGAGCATCGTGACGCTGGAGGATCCCATTGAATTCCTGTTCCCCAAGGGCAAATGCGTCATCCGCCAGCGGCAGTACGGGGATGACTTCACGTCCTTCCCTGAGGCGCTCAAGCGCGTGCTCAGGCAGGATCCCAACATCGTCATGGTGGGCGAGATGCGCGATCTGGAGACCATAGCCGCGGCCCTGACGCTCGCGGAGACGGGGCACCTGATCTTCGCCACGCTCCATACGCCCAATGCCGTGCAGTCCATCGACCGCATCGTGGACGTCTTCCCGCCGCACCAGCAGCATCAGATCCGCACACAGTTCTCCCTCTCGCTCAAGGCGGTCATCGCGCAGGCGCTGCTCCCCAAAAAAGACGGCGGGCGCGTCGCCGTCCGCGAGGTGCTCATCAATACTCCCGCCGTGGCCAATATCATCCGCGACGATCGTGTGCAGGAGCTGGCCTCCGTGCTGCAGACGAATGCCGAAGCGGGCATGCGCACCTTCGAGAAAGAGGCGAAGAAGTTGCTCGATGCAGGGGAGATCACCATTGAGACGTTTGAGAGGATGAAAAACTAAAAGAGGTATAAATACTACGAACAAACATGTCATGGTGAGCTCTGTCGAACCATGACATGGTGTCTTTCTAAGTCGTATCATCCTTCGACAGAGCTCAGGATGACACTTAGGTTTTTTCTCATGGAGTAGCGCATTCGTCGAATAGTAGTATTTTTGAGATGTTGTGTCACATTTCTGCACTTTGCGAGTTCCGGAAAGCAATCCCATTGCTGTTTGATCAGTGCTTCCTTCTTTTTTCGGGTCCACCGCTTCACCTTTTTCTCCCATGAAATCGCCTCATTGATATCCCCGAAGATCCCCACATACACGAGTTCCACCGGTCTGCGCTTGTAAGTGTAACAATGCCGATCAATACCAGCTTGGTGTTGCCAAAGTCTTGTTTGGTAGTCGTTCGTCACGCCTGTGTAGAGGCTGCCATCGGAACACCGGAGGATGTAAACGAAGTATTCGTTCATGCGGGTATTTTCCCCGCCCGGCGGAGCGCAGATTCCGATTGTTCCGATATTCCCTTTTCAGAGTCTTGAACATTGGCTCCACGAAGCCAAAACCGACGGTTCCACGTGCGTGTGGAACGGGAGGAAATACTTCCTTTATGGCAGCATGAAGCGGAAAAACTGATGTCACCCACTCTTTACATTCCCTTATTTTTCGATAGAGTGCAGGGTTGCATGAACGGACTCCCCGCCAGTGTCGAGGCGTATCTCACCGATGCCGGATTCTCCGTAACGGAGATCCTGGTGCTCAAGCGGCTGCTGGAGGGCGAGGCGATGACTTTGCGTGAATTGGGGGCCAAGACGGGCAAGAGTTCGGGGGTGCTGGATCAGGCGACGAAGAAGCTCCTGCAACGGAAAATCATCTCCCGTGAGATCGTGAATGACACGCCGAAGGTGGTGCTTAAGTCGCTCGATGCCATCGTGCGGTGGATGCAGGAGGACATGGAGGGCAAGCTCAAACTGATGCACAGTCGTGCGAAGGACTTTGAGTCCTTCATCTCCTCTCTGAAGCAGGAGGCGACGCGGCCGGAGATCGAGTACTTTGAGGGCGATGAAGGTGTGGAAAAGGCCTATATGAAGCTCCTGTTGCTCGGGGAGAAGGAGATGCTCTGCTTTGTCCCCGCATTGATCAAAGAGGAGGATGACCCGCTCTGCGCTTTCCGCGTGCAGTACTTCCGTGAGCGCCGCAAGCGCGGCATCTTCGCGCGGGTCCTCTCGCAGGAAACATCGCTCGGCCGCCGCTATCAGGGGCGCGACGCTTTTGAGTATCGCAAGACGGTGCTCGTGCCGGAGAGCGTCTATCCCCTGAACTTCGAGAAAATCGTCATCGACGGCACGATCGCATGCTTCAACCACGGAGCCAAGCAGGCGTGCTTTCTCCACTACCCCGAACTTGCGGCAGCGGAACGCAAGATGTTCGAGATTCTCTGGCGCACGGCGCCCGACGGAAGTTCCGCATTGGGGGCGGCGGCAACACCGGTTGTCCCGCAGGATGCAATCTCTCTGCGGACGCGCCTCTCTTCCTCATTCCGGGAGTTCCTTCTGAGCCGAAAGAGTCTGACGATCTTTGCCATGAGCGCCGTGTTGGCGGGAATGATCACTTTTGGGCTCTATCGCCATAACTACAATTTGAATATTGAGAGGGTGCGGGAACAGGCGATGGCCATTGCAGCGACAGCGGCAATAGAATTCGATGTGAGGGACATCGATCAGCTTCATACAGCGGAAGATGTGAAAAAGCCGGAGTTTCAAAAGATTGTGAAGCATTTACAACTTATCCGATCACAGAATGAAAATGTGAAGTACATCTTTATTTACCGGCCAACAGGCATGAAAAATCCTGCATGGGAAGTGGTGGCAGATGCCAATTACGGAACACCGGACGAAGATTGGAATGGGAATGGCATCATTGATGAGAGCGAGCAATTGACCATTCCCGGGCAGGAATATCCATATGAGGATCCGAATTTCCAGGAAGTGATCAAGAAACCAACTGCTGTTTTTGTTAAAGATGAGTGGGGCGAGTATTTCGATGCAACGGCCCCTATTTTTGATTCCCAAGGAAAAACAGTGGCAATTCTAGGTGTTGATATCGATGTTCAGGAAGTCAAAAATCTTACAAATGAATCATTCGCAGCGGCTTTCATATTTTTCAGTTTATTCTTTCTCTTCGTCTTCATTCGTCTTGCGGCGTTCAATCGGTCGCTCTTCATCGAGCTTCTGAGGATTCTGCGATCCAAGACAGTGCTCATCATCCTGGGTCTGTGCGCTCTTATTTCGCTCGCAGTCACATTCGGGATGTGGCGACACAACTACAATCTGAATCTTCAGCGCGAACGTGAACGGGCAATGTCCATCGTGGCAACCGGCGCGATGCAATTTGACGCGAAGGATCTGGATCAATTGCACACAATCGACGATGTTAAAAAGCCCGAATATGTGAAGGTGATCGAGAAATTAAATGTAATCCGATTCAAGAACGAGCGTGTTGCGTATGCATGGATAATGCGACCCGTAGCAGGGAAGAAGGGGTATTGGGAATATGTGGCTGATGCAGATTCGCTAGATCCCTCTGCTAAGATCGATGCAAATCGTGACGGAGTAATTAATGAGAAGGATGCGCTGCAGTATCCGGGTCAGTTTTATGACGAATATGATCCATTTTTTGAACAGGCAATTTCTGCGACTTATTCAACACCTAGCATTCATACTGATCAATTTGGGAAATATTTTACAACCACTGCTCTTATTCGCGATGTGTATGGGAATACGACTGCAATTTTTGGAATTGATATTAAAATTCGAGAAGTATCAATTCTTACTTATCAGTCATTTAGTTTTTTAATATGCTTCGTTGGATTCTTCCTTCTTCTCATCTTTGTTCGTATTATTGCCTTCAACCTTCCATTATTCAGTGCTCAACTTCGTTGAGATGTACAAACAACATGTTCCATATTGATGGTTCGGAGGAACTTTCATTGCATACATGATTTTCTTACCGCTACTACAAAT
>JAQWAC010000032.1 GCA_028707875.1 Candidatus Peribacteraceae bacterium
CATTCGGATCGAACTGGATGCAGAGGACGCTCGTGATGCCCTGCGAAGCGGCCAAATCGATGAGGCCGTCGGGACCGACATTCATCGAGGCGATCTTCACATTGCCGCGGTACGCCACGGCGGTCAGGGGACTGGATGGACGATCCGAAAGAACATGGAGAGAGACCTGATCCACGGCCTTTCCCGCGCGGCTGACATCGATGCCCACCAGTTCCCCGCGGCTCTGAAGCCACGTTGCCGCCGGATCGGCGTCCACCTGCGGTTCTGCGCATTGCAGGGACTTGATCCCGTAGCCGGCTCCGCCGTTCGGCTGCATCACAAGGCTCATGACGGTGTCATCGACGATCACGGGGCCGTCGGAACTGAACGGGATTTGACCGGATGATCCGTCCGGACGCTTGATCGTGATGACGCCGCCCGTCTCTCCGCCCAAGTGGCGGACATCGATCCACTGCAGGTACTGCGGGCCGTCCGTGAAGGCGACTTCCACTTTTCCTTTGCCCGGATCAAGAAGCGTGAGCGTCGGGCCGATATAGGCGACACTGGAGGAAGCGACGGTTCCCTGCGTGCTGACGATGAAGCGTTCGAGCGGCTTGCCCGGATAGTACGGAACGATCTTATCCGTACGGACGAAGACGTTGCCGATACCTTCCACATTCCGCGTGAGATCGATTGAGAATCCCATGACGGGATCCGGCTGCACGCCCGCAACCAGATCCAGTTCATTGGCGAGTGTCGGCGTTTGATTGACGGTATCCGTCGTGAGGCTCGCGGCGATCACCGTGTGGCGGATGGCGTCTCCCGTCACGGTCTCCACGGACACGCTGCCGGTGGCTTCGCCCTGCCATGAGCGCAGCAGCACCTCTCCGCCGATTGTGGGGAGAGAGAGCTTCGTCCATTCATTCTCGCGGACGGCCGTGCCGAGTGCGGGCGCATCGGTCTTTTTCTGCGGGATCACGACCGGATCTGGATCGATGTCGGGCAGAGCAGGGTCGCCCTCCGCAAGCACCTGCGCAATGGCGATATTCACCGCTTCGTACATCGCTTGTACATCCGCACTTTCCGAAGTCTCCAGAGTTGTGAATTCCGCGAGGTCGATGATGTCCTGTTGCAGGTGAGCGGAGGTTCGTGATTCTTCGGCGAATATCGCATCCACGGCGGACTGCCTGCCCGCGATTTCCGTCTGCAGACGCGCTTGTTCCGCACGGTTTCCCGTGAGTTCCGCCTGCGTTGCCGTATTCCGGTCCTGTGCACTCTGAATTTCTGCGGGGATGGCGGGATACCGTTCCTTCAAGCGGCTCACCTCCGTCCGGTTTGCGAGTAAAGATGCATTCAGTCCGTCTTCCTTGATGCTGCAATTTGTAATCGTATTCAGAAAGGTCTTAATCCGCGGCTCCAGATTTGCCATATTCCGGTGTGCCAGAACATGTTGAAACTGATAGGTTTTGTTCTGCGGATACCGGACAAGCAGCGCGGCGAACCTGTCGTGCGTCTGCACGGTTCTGTCATAGGAGTTCCGCAGTGTGACGAGAGTCTTCTCCGTCTGCTTATGCTGCGTGATGGTGGTGGAGAGGGTTTTCTGGTCTTTCGCGATTTGCTGGTTCAGTGCGGTGATTTGTCCGGGGATCTGCCGGAGTTCCTCCTGAAGGGTTGTGACAAGCGTTTCGAGTCGCTGCTGTTCTGCACTCAATTCGGACTCCGTAACCCGGCAGGATTGCAGGAGGGTCTGCGCCTCGGTCAGCAAAGTGCGCTTCAGAGTCAGGTCTTCCCCCAAGCGATCCTTCAGTGTGCTCTCTTCTCCGATGTGACTCTGAAGCAGCTGTGTTTTTGCTTCAGCCGTTCTCAGCTCCGACTGCTCACGCAGGAATCCGCCTGCGGCTTGGGTCAGGGGGCGAAAATCATCATTATTCCTCATTTGTTCCTGAAGCGAAGGGATGTCGCTGACGGCGATGGGGTATTCGCCGGTCCCGCGCATGACTGCCGCCACTGCCGCCGTGACATCCTTCCGTTCGAGCGGTACATCATCCCATTGCGGGATGCCGGAGAGCATCTGGCGGGGTTCCAGAGTTTCGAGAGAGTATGTGCGGGTGCGGTGGGATGATGGGCGGTTCATGCGGGGGAGGGAAGGATGCTCCCATTTGAAAGGACGACGGGCCCCTCCGGAATGCCCTCGCGCGGGCACGGATCAATGGAAACGGTTCCGATGGCTTCGTACGGCGATTTGTTCAGTTCCACGAGGGGGTGGAACGGGGTGCATGATGCACGGGCGGCGGCCCCTACGCGCTGATCAATTCCGGCCGGTTTCCTCTGAATGTGAAAACCCGGTAGCCGTCTAAGATCATCATCTTCAGAACCTGCTGAACGAACGCAGGAGGGTATTGTCCGTTCTCCCCGTTGTTTTCATAGTAGTCCCTCGCAAAAATCAGCGTCATCTCAAGCGCATTATGCAGAGCATCGGGAATATGCAGTTCCCGGCATACCTCATCGGCATCCATGATCTCTTCGCGCAGTGCCTTCGCTTTGATTGCGCCGCGAAGCAGCAAATTGAAGCCTTCGATTCCCTGTCCGTATGCCTGCACTTCATCTTCGAGAAAGCTGACGGGCTTCTCACCGCCTCCCGCGGCATAAAATTGAAAATATTTCTCCAGACCCATCTGTTTTCTGCGTTGGCCGGCCTGAAAGACATGCACCAGTTCGTGCAGTTTGATCATTTCAAAGAAGCAGTTGGATTCCATCGGAACGATCGGGAGCATCATGGATCTGTGCATGGGTTCAAAGCCGGCGACTCCGAAACGCTGGTGCTCGGCCGGGATGATTTCATATCCGAAGGAGTGCGGGTTTGCCATGCTCTGCATCACCGCCATGAAATGAATCATTGAGCCCCGGAGCGCACGTTTCACGGTTGCGGTATTTCTGAAAGGATTGTGGCGATTGGCCCGCAACACTTCGAATGGCATTCGCATCCCCTGCTTCAGATTCTGCCGGTAGGCGGTATCCTCCGGCATTTCTTCGACGAGCGGCAGCAGAACATCCGATCCGAATCGCAGGAAATTCGATTCCTCCTGTTCCAGCCGGCTCTGAAGCTGCAACTCATCGGGGGTGGTCGGCTGCAGTTGACCGGCATCGAATTGATCAATGATCCTGTCATTATCATTTGTTCCTTCTGTAACAGAGGCCCTGTGACCGGAAGGATGCGGCATTTCGGCGGTGCTTTCCACGATCCATGCATCCCGTAATTCGCGAAGAGATGCGGCGTCAGGGAAAACTTCGTTCAGCGTTTCGGCATCGAGATGCCGTCCCCGGTTTTTGGCCCAGACAAGGAGTGATTTTTTGGAACTGCCTGATGCGGTCACCGTTACTGCGGATCCGTCTTTTCCGACCGGTGCATCAATGGAATCCTCCGGAGTTCTCCGAAGCAGTTTTTGCATCATGGTTCGCTGCGCCTGACGGTATTCCCGGATGCGGATCGCGAGCGCCGCGATTTCTTCATTGATGCTCTCGATGTTTGCTCCGGACCGGATGCTCAATCGCATCCAGCGGCGCTGCTCCCGCGACGGGGCGGGAACCCACACGTGTTGATTTCCGTTGGGGTCGGTTTCTCTGGTAGCATTTTCGTCCAGAAGGAGATCGTCGGGGAACTCTCGAAGATGCATAGAATGATATATAAGCATATAAATTATAGTATGTCAAAGTTACGCACCGATTTATGCCCCCTCTCTCCGAAGCAACATTGTCCACCCCTCTCGGCCCCCTCCGTCTCCGTGCCGGTGATCGGGGAATCGCAGCGGTTCAATTCGCGGGGGGCCCGTCACGGAGCGGAAGATCCAACGTTCTTCTCCGTCGCTGTGCGACGCAGATGGCGGAGTACTTTGCCGGATCGCGGAAAGTATTCCGTGTTCCGACGGAATTACGGGGAACGCCGTTTCAACGCGCCGTCTGGAAGGCTCTCCGGCATATTCCCTGCGGCCGGACCGTGACGTACGGGGAACTGGCGCGCATGGCCGGTCATCCGCGGGCCGCCCGTGCCGTCGGATCGGCACTGCGGAAAAATCCTCTCCCCGTTCTCCTTCCCTGTCACCGTGTGGTTCCCGCAAGCGGAGGCATCGGGAGGTACACAGGCGGATCGCATCGGAAAAAAGTGTTGCTTGAGCTGGAGCGGAGCTGTCACTGATCATCCCCTCCGTTGTTCCCGTACCCCCAGGTATCTTCGGGGTCATCGCTTGTATCAGACAGGGGTTCGTAATCGTCGTCCACAACGACGCAGAATTCCCCGACAAGAGCTCTGACGGAAAAGGCTTCATCATTCCGGATACCGGCGATGGTCATGAATCGTTGTTGTTCCGCATCGTCCTCCGTATCGATCTCAATGGTCACGTCGTCCAGATCCATCTCCAGTTGATACATTCGGGCCCTGACGCTCTCAAAGACGTACTCCCAGTAGGTCATGTGTCTCTCCTCCAGATCCCGCCGCAGCTCTGCGGGGATCGGCAAGGGATCAACGGCGAGGCAGAGCTCGGTGGCGAAAGGGTTTGCACTCATGGGATGGTCTTCATGGGGTGATTCGATCATTCACGATCATTGATCCTGCCGTTCCTCCGGCCCCTTTCCGCCCTTCATCAGCGAGTGAAGCCGTGCCGGAACGGTCAGCGTGACCGGAGCACTCTTTCCGGTGGCTGCAACGGTGATCGTCGCTTCCATCAAAAGCTCCGCGGGATCCTGCGGCCGGACTTCTTCCGGCTGTTTCATTGCACGCGTGTGGAAGGTCGGTCATTCGGCTTTGGTGCGAATTCCGGCACCTCCTCCTCACTCAGGAATGTCTCATTGGCAAAAGGATCGGTGCTCTGCGGCGCAGGGACGGCGATACATTCCACGATGTCATTGTTGTGGAAATCACGTGCGACGGAGAATTTTTCTCCGCTCAGAATTCTGGTGCGGATCTCATGTTGAACATCTTCCATCCTTGGGGGGATGCCGCCAGTGTTCCCGACATGTTCACAGCGTTCCCGGTGCACATGTTCCACCACCGCATCGAACCATCCGCGCACGGCGTGCCCCGGATGATCGGAACGCTCATAGAGACGGGAGGTTTCCGCAGGGGTCGCGGCCTGTTGCCGGTCCGCTTCGTGCAGGAGGACAAGGTCGGGGGCGCCGATTGTGCGGGTGTCCAATAACATGGAGGAAAAGGGGAAATGGCGCACAGATTAGGCTGATTTTTGCGTGCGTCAATACATCACGATCGGCTTCCGTCAGGCGTCCGGCCGATTCAAAGGCGAATAATTGATCTATTGAATAAATGTGATACTGTCACCATTCCTATGCACGAGAAATGCGGCGTTGCCGGCATTGCTGATCTTCGGGGCGAAGAGAACGTCGTTCCCGACGCGGCGGCGTTGAATCTGCGGCTGATCCACCGCGGGGAATTGGGAGGGGGACTTTCGGGAGTGACGGACGGGGCACTCTGGACGGTGAAGGGCAACGACACGGAGGAGTGCACGGCCCCGCGTGCGGATTTGCTGGCGGGACGCAGGAGCACCTCCGCTATCGCGCACAGGCGGTACGCCACCTCCGGCGAGCGCAGCGAGATCGGCGCGCAGCCGTTCCAGAACGATGATTTCTCTTTCGGTTTCAACGGGACCATTGCGAACTATGCGTCCCTGGCGGCCCGTCTGCGTGAGCGGCGGGTCGCACTCGGGACGAATGTGGATACCGAAATCATTCAGCAGCTCATTGTGGAAGGCATCAGGCTCGCCGGCCGCGGCGACATGCGCAGGGTCTTCCGGTCTCTGGAAAATGAACTCGACGGGTCCTACACCGTGACGCTCCTCGGGAAAGACGGCGACCTTTACGGCTATCGCAACAAGCTGGGGAATCGCCCGCTCTCCTATGCGGTCATCGGCGGGAGGATCGTGGTGATGGCATCGGAGAACAGCGCCATCGAGGATATCTATCCGGGGGCGCGGACTCACGACGTGGGGCCCGGACAACTCCTGATCGCCAAGGACGGGAAATGTGAACTGCAGGATGTAATGCGCGAAGGACCGGAGGCACGCTGCTTCTTTGAGTGGACGTACTTCGCACGCCGGAGGTCCACGATCGACGGGATGCCGGTCGCGGGTGCGCGTGATGCCTGGGGACGGCAACTCGCACGGATGGAGCGGCTGAAGCCGGACGGCGCGATCGTGGTGCCGATTCCCGATTCGGCGGAGACCGCCGCACACGGCTATGCGGATGAATCCCGTTGCCCGCTCGTGATGGGAATTGAGAAAGTGCGCGAGGGGCGGACGTTCATCGAGGGGCATCCGGTGGTGCGCGAGGAGAAAGCGAGGCTGAAATACAAACTTCATCCGGAGCTCCTCGGAGGGCGGAAGGTGATTCTGGTGGATGACAGTCTGGTACGGGGAACGACGATGACCGCACTCGTGAAGAGACTGCGCGCGGAGGGGCATGTGTCCGAAATTCATGTGCGCATCGCCTGTCCGCCCATTCTTGCACCGTGCTTCTACGGCATCGACTTCCCGGAGATCAAAGAGCTCATCGCACGCCTGAATTTCAGCGGCGTCCTCACATCCGGCGAATTGCCGGAAGAGGTGTTGACGCTCATCGCAGCCAGATTGGGCGTGGACTCCATCCGCTTCCTGCCCGTGGAATCGGTGCCGCAGGTGCTGTCGCGGCACTGTCACGGGCTTTGTATGGCCTGCGTGACGGGGGAGTATCCCACGCACGCGGGGCGGGTGCTCCATCAGGTGGAGGAACGGAAGGTCCGTGCGCAATGATTCGTTGCATTCAAAAAACGGGACAGAGTGGTGCCGTCCCGTTTCCGCGGATGCATCCTGTTCCGCGTTAGTCTTTTGATTGGTTTGGGCCGATCCTGATACAGGTGTTGGGGAATCCGCTGCATCTCCAGCCGCTTTCCACTCTGCAGGCGGAGGAGCAGCCGTCGCCGCCCACTTTGTTTCCATCATCGCAACTTTCCAGGTTTTCCACGAAGGTGTTCCCGCAGACGGGAGCGGAGTAAGAGGAGGACAAACTCGATGAGGATGAGCGGGTCTCGATGGTACAGATGGCGGAGCATCCGTCTCCGCTCACGAGATTTCCATCATCGCACTGCTCTCCCGGCTCCATGACGCCGTCTCCGCAGACGGTTTTGCAGACGGAAGTGCGGCTCCGGTCACATATCCAGCCCGCCTCGGTGCGGCAGGTGCTGCTGCAGCCGTCGCCGCTCCAGCTATTTCCGTCATCGCATTCCTCTTGTCCCGCCCTGACGCCGTCTCCGCAGGAAGTCCGGCAGATGCTGGGTATGCCGCTGCACGTCCAGCCATCCTCCTTTGTGCAGGATGTGGAGCACCCGTCGCCGCCAAGCATATTCCGGTCATCACATTGCTCATGATTCTCCGTCAGGCGTCCGTCGCCGCAGACAGAGGTGCAAACGCTGGGTATGCCGCTGCAGATCCAGCCATCCTCCTTTGTGCAGGATGCGGAACACCCGTCGCCGTTGCGCATGTTCCAGTCATCGCACATTTCGCTCATCGTGAGGAAGCCGTCGCCGCAGACGGCGTCGCACCGGCTGGGAGTGTCGCCAAAGCATATCCAGCCGTTCTCCTTTGTGCAGGATGCCGAGCACCCGTCGCCGTTCCCATTATTTCCGTCATCACAGGGCTCCGATGTCGCTCTGATACCGTCTCCGCAGGCGGTCCGGCAGATGGGTATGCGATTCATGTCGCAGTTCCACCCGCGCTCGATGCGGCAGGCGGCGGTGCATCCGTCCCCGCTCACCGGGTTTCCGTCATCACATTCTTCGCCTGATTCCTGACGGCCGTTTCCGCAGATCGTCCCCTGAGAGAAAGAAGAGGAGGAGCAGGAGGTCGGAGATTCGGAAGGCAGGCTGAAGCCGCAATTTTGCGGTTGTCGCCTGATCAGGTCGTTCATTTGCCGCCAGAGAGCATCCGCATTCCTTCTCTTCTCGTCGGGCAATTGACAATATTTTCTCGACCGGAAAGCATCGGAATTTTCCTCTCCTGTCAGTTGAAGATAGTCACTTCTCAGGTTTTTGAATTCATTTTTATGTTCATTGCACCAATTGGATGAGCTTGAAGAGGAGCACGCAGGAGGTCTGTCGGGAATGGTCAGAGGGTATCCGCAGTATTGGTTATGGAGATTCGACAGCCATAGAATGTTTTGGAACAGATACCACAGCTCGTCTTGCTTGTTGTAATCACATTTGTCCGATGAAGAGTTCAGTTTGTTGTTGTACTCATTCATACGATTCTGATGAGTATTTTTAGTATTGGTGCAATAAGGTGAGATGGAAGAAGAAGAGGAGGAGCCGAAACACCGACAATAATTGTTGCACTGCTGCCCCGGAACATAACACGCATACCCGTTCTCACACTGCTCACCTGCCTCCATCAGGCCGTTCCCGCACACGGGCTGGGCGGAGGAGACGGATGATCGGGAAGAAGAAGAGGAAGATGGACGTGACTCACATTGGCAGTCCCAGTTGCAGTCCTGCTCTGGCGGACATTGATCCGCGAATTCACACTGCTCGCCCGGATCCAGCTCGCCGTTCCCGCAGGAGGGTTCATAGGAGGAGCTGGATTGCCGGGAAGAGGAGGAGGACGATCGGGAGGAGGTGGTGAAAGAGGAGGAGGACGAGGACGACGGGGTGACGGAGCTCGAAGAGGAGGAGGCGGGAGTGCATCCTTCATCGGTCGTGCCGTTGCAGTTGTTGTCGATGCCGTCGCAAAGCTCGGCGGCCCCCGGCCGCACCGCGGCATCGTGGTCATTGCAGTCATCCGGGATGAGCGAACCGTCGCCGTCGCGATCGAGCGCGGCACGTACGGCGGGATAGGCATTCACGCGGCCGTATCCGTACAGAGGATCATTGCCGGGATTGCCCAGATCCCACGCCGTTTGTTTGAGGATTGTCGTCACTTCCTGTGCCGTGAGCGCCGGATTGGCGCCACGGACAAGGGCGACCACACCCGAGACGGCGGGGGTGGCCATGCTCGTGCCGCTCCACCAGCCGTATCCGGCTTCGGGACAACTGCCCGCCACGGAACAGGGGATGGAAGAGAGGATCGAGAGGCCCGGTGCCACGAGGTCGAGCGCGGTGCCGTAGCCGGACCACACGGGGCGGACGCCCGTCTGATCCACGGCGCCCACCGCGAGAGCCTTCGATGCGCAGGCGGGAGTGGCGACACCCGGATTCGCTTCCGCTCCGTTGCCGGAGGCGGCCACCACCACCGCACCCTGATCCACCGCCCAGTTCACCTTTTGGGCGAGGGGATCGGAATCACATTCATTCTGGAAGGCTCCTCCGCCGAGGCTCAGGTTGATCACTTTCGCCCCCTGCGCCACGGCCCATTCGATGCCTGCGGAAATGTCTCCCTCCGCGCAGTATCCTTCATCGTTGCAAATTTTTCCGACGATGATGGTGGCCTCCGGACTCACGCCGAGCGCGCGATTCGTTCCGTTGTTGTCCGTCAGTGTCGATACTCCTTGTCCGGCGATGATTCCGGCGACGTGTGTTCCGTGTCCCACCACGTCCGTGACGGAGCTGTCGACGACGAACGACGCCGTGGCAACGATTCTCCCGCTCATCTCCGGATGGCGGTTATCGATTCCCGTATCCAGAACCGCCACTTTGACGCCGGCTCCCTTGAAGAGCATTTGCTGCTGGACGGCAGTGGCATTGATCTGTCCGTTGGAGAAAATGTCCTGCATCTTAAAGACACGCTCCGTGCGTGCTTCCGGGACGAGCGCATCGGACGGGCACTTGAGCACCACCTCACCCTCCAGCCACTTCATGGACCGGCATCCCTGCAGGTAGGAACTCAGGATCTTTCCCGATGAATCGGAGCTCAGGATCACACGTTTCTCCGTCGGCTTGCAGATTCCCGCTTCGCCGCATGTGCGGATTTTCAAATCGACCGGATGCTGTCGTTCGAGACTGGCCTTCCGCTTCACCTGCTTTGTCGGGATGCTCTCCAGCGTGATACCTTTGATTTTGGAAGAGACGACTTTGGCGGGAGCGGTCGTCGTTTTTGTGGCGGCAAGCGTTCTGCTTGCGTGCACCGCCAGACTGAACGCCAGAACGGAAACGAGGAACAGGACGTTCCATCGAAGGAGGGTGTGTGTTTTCATAATCACTATTATACAATAATATTACAAAATACACAATATTCAGAGAAAGAGATCACTGTCATGAAATCTTTCAGAGAAAAAATGCCCGACGGAAGTCCGCCGGGCATTATTGATGCGTTGTCGCACCGTTATCTGTAGAGCCATCGGGAGAACCAGCAGCCCGCAATCGCGCCGATGATCGGGCCCGTGATGTAGGCCCATGTCCACGAACGGATCCCGATTGCAACGGCGGGATTCAGAACACCGTTTGATGCGGCGGAGGCGATGAGGATTCCGAGAAGCAGGGAGCCGCCGATGACGATTCCCGATGCATCGGGTCGAACTTTCTCCGCAACGACCGCGGAAATGCCAATGAGGAACAGGAACGTTCCGACGGCTTCCGCGACGAAGGTCAGCGGAACGGAAGCGGCGTTGATTGAGGGCAGATCGCCCAGTACGTATGTGAAGGCGAACATCGCGATGAGTCCTCCGATCACCTGAGAGAGCATGTATTTCATCGCTTCCGGAGGCTCGATTTTCCCGACACTCCAGAATCCGGCCGTGACGGCGGGATTGATATGCGCGCCGCTCACCGAACCGATCGTATACACGAAGAATCCCAGAGTGAGTGCGGCGATGAGCGGTGTGGAAATCGCCATGGGAAAGCGGAGGGAAACCAGCACGGCCAGCGTGAGGGTCCCGGTTCCGAGACATTCGGCGGCATATTTCCGCCAGTGCATGTGCTGCATGGGAGAGAGGGGGGAAGAAAACACGATATTCTATACCTCCGGAGGAATGCGGAAGCAAAGGGAAATCTTTCATCGGAGAGAGAAATTGTATTATATCTAAAAATATGTTATTATATCATTAAAATGATAACAACCATTCCCATTCTCGTTCTCACCGCGTGCATCTTATTCCTCATCCTTCGCGATGAGATGCGTTCTCGCACGAAGTTCCGCAGGGACATCGCGGAGCGCGATCTCCTTCTGGCATTCTCGCAGCAACTCAAGAACAATCTCACCATCAACAAGTGGTACATCGAGCTGCTCCTTTCCAGGCAGAGCGGGGCGCTCCACATTTCGCAACTGGAATTCCTGAAGCAGATCGAGGATGCCAATGAGTCGTCCATCGAACTCCTGAACAAGGCGATGGGGATCGAGGTGGGGCCTGCGGGGAAGTGAGCGTTTGTCATGGTGAGTAGGCTTGTGGTGAGCAATGACGAGCCATCGAACCATGGCGGCGCATGTCGCCCTTCGACGAGCTCAGGGTGACATGCTTTTGTATGAATAAAAAAGCCCCCTTGCGGAGGCTTTTCAATGACAGGTGAATAGCTCACTACTGCGTCACTTCGATCGTCGGGGCGGTTCCGGTGCCGCCAAGGCCCTCTCCTTCGGCGTCGCAGGAGCCGACGGTGATGATGCCGTAGGCGTCCTTGTTCACGTAGTAGCGCGTGTCGTTGTCCGAGCCGGTGCTGGGATCCACAGGCGGCTTCTTCCAGTAGGCGCGGAGGACGGTATCGAGGTCGCTCACGGCGCAGTTCGAGCCGATGACGGTCTGCCCCGTGCAGAGCACGCCTGCGCAGGCACCGAGGCTCTCTCCGACGACCTGAACGCTGCCGGAAGAGGAGTCGATGCTGGCGGGAAGCGAGGCATTGTCGGCCTCGTAGGTCTTGAGTGCTTTGGCGATCTCGGCCACGTTGGACCAGCGACGGCTGTTGCGTGCCACATGAAGACGCTTGGCCGGATCGATGGCGATGAAGATCGTCGCGGCGATGATCGCGATGATCGCGATGACGACGATGAGTTCAATCAGGGTGAACCCCGGACGACTCGTCTTTTGACTCGCATTCGGCGCAAGCACGGAGTGGTTTTTCTGCATGGGAAATGGGGGAATACCGTGGGCAGATTAGCGATTCAGCCATGAATTTTGGAGAGGAGGCCCTGCAATGATCTTGATAGAAATGGAAAATTATGCTATAATTTGACTAAATACCCACACCTATGAAAGCTCCTCCCGCACAGGAACCTGCGACCATCGGTGTATCCGTGGAATCCGACTCCGCACCTGTTCCCGTTACCGAGGAACAGTTGTTTCTGGATGCCCTGCGCAAAGCGAGCATCGTGCCGGAAGATATGTTGCAGGGGCTGTTGGAGCGTGCACATCATCGCGGAATCGAGCATCAGCTTCTGCTGGAAGGCGTGCTTACCGATGTCCAGATTGCGCGGCTTAAGGCGCAGATCAACGGGTGGCGCTTCATCGATCTGCAAAATACTCCCGTCGACTTCGCGCTCCTGAAGATGCTTCCGCGCAGCATCGCGGAGGCACAACGTCTCGTGCCCTTCGATCTCAAAGAAAACATTGTGAAGATCGCCTGCCTTCATCCTGACCGGTTGCAGATTTTGCGTCTGATCGTTAAAAAATCAGGATTCGATGTGCAGCCGTATCTTGCCACGGAAGCGGCGATCCTGACGGCGCTCTCTCACTACGATCACAATCTGGAACAGGCCTCCAAGACGATTCTGGAGCGGCATGCCGTGACGGTGCGCGACAAGACTGATGATCACTCCATCATCGAACTGGTGGAGACGATGCTCCTGCACGCGGCTCGCCAGAACGCTTCCGACATTCACATCGAGCCGTGGCAGGATGAGTGCGTGGTGCGCGAACGCGTGGACGGCATCCTGCATCGCAATCTGACCTTCCCGAAGGATGTGCACAACCATGTGGTGGCACGCATCAAGGTTCTGAGCAATCTTGCGATTGACGAGCACAGCGCGCCGCAGGACGGAAAACTGCTCTTCGTCACGCCTGAAGGTCAGCGCATCGACGTTCGTGTTTCCACCACGCCCACCACGCATGGTGAGAAAGTGGTGCTTCGTCTGCTCGTATCACAGGGGAACGCCATTCCGCTTGAATCACTCGGGATTGTGGGCGAGGCGCAGAAAATCGTGGAAGCGGAACACCGCCGTGCGTGGGGCATGATTCTGGTGACCGGACCCACCGGTTCCGGCAAGACGACCACCCAGTACGCGCTCATGCGCCGCATGAATCGTGAGGACGTGAACATCGCGACCATCGAGGATCCGGTGGAATACGACCTCCCCGGCGTCAATCAGATTCAGGTGAATGAGAAGGCGGGCATTACGTTCGCCACGGGGCTTCGCTCCATCGTCCGTCAGGACCCGAATATCATCCTCGTCGGGGAAATCCGCGACATCGAGACGGCGGACATCGCCATCAATGCGGCCATGACGGGGCACCTCGTTCTCTCCACCATCCACACGAACGACGCGGCCACGGCCATCCCGCGTCTTCTCGACATGAAGGTGGAGCCGTTTATCATCTCTTCCACCGTGAATCTCATCATCGCGCAGCGTCTGGTTCGCAAGATCTGCATGCGTTGCCGCCAGAGTTTGGCGATCGAAAAGATGGAGAATCGAGAGCTCGTGACGGAGCTCCTCGGCGAGCGCATCAAGAACAAGAAGGACGTGCACCTGTACCACGGAAAAGGTTGCGAAGTCTGCCATCACACGGGGTACATGGGACGTCTGGGGATCTTTGAAGTCATGAAGATCGATGACACGATACGCGGAATGATCATGAAGCATGCCAACGCCTCCGAAATCCGCGATGCGGCCGTGAGGAACGGCATGATCACGATGGCGGATGACGGACTGGAGAAAGTTCTGCAAGGCATCACGACCATCGAGGAAGTCATTCGTGTCATCCGTTCATAAATCACGCATGAACATTCCCATCTTCGCGAGCATCGGCATCACGGAGGTCATCACCCTCATGCGCAACCTCTCCATGACGCTCAAAGCGGGCGTTCCCGTGGCGCAGGCGCTGAAGATGTTCGAGGATGACGCAACCGGCAAACGTCGCACGCTCATCCATCATCTTCGCGCGACTGTGGAATCCGGACGGACGCTGGCGGCAGCCATGGAAACCGCTCCCCGTGCCTTTCCGTCGCTTGCGGTCAATCTGGTGCAGGTGGGGGAGCTCTCCGGCACACTCACCGAGAACATCGACTCCCTCGTGAGGCACCTTCGCAACGTGCAGGATCTGCGGCGCAAAATACGCAGCGCCATGATGTATCCGACATTCGTCTTCGTCGCCGTGTTGGGACTGGGTCTCTCCATCGGGACGCTCGTGCTGCCGCAACTCCTGCCGCTCTTCGAATCGCTGGATGTCACGTTGCCGTTCTCCACGCGCGTTCTCATCTTCGTCTCGCGCTTCTTCCAGTTCTACGGCGTCTCATTCTCAACGGGGGTCGCGGGGGTCATTGTCGCACTCTTCATTCTCACGCGGTTTGAAGCGGTCAGGCCCGTCCTTCACCGTTTCTTCCTCATGATTCCCTACATCCGCTCCGTGCAGAAGCAGGCGGCGATCGCCCAGCTCTCGGGCACGCTTGCGACACTGTTGAAGAGCGGAATAGCCGTTCGCGAAGCCATTCCGGCAGCCGCACAAGCCGTGGAGAACCGCATCTTCCGGCATGCCGTGATGGATGCGCTTCCCGTCATCGAGAGCGGTCACACGCTCTCCGAAGGGCTGAAGAAATCCGGCCGCCTCTTCCCCGACATGACGATTTCACTCATCGCCATCGGCGAGGAGACGGGCGGACTTTCCGGCACGCTGGACTACCTTTCGGATTACTACCGCGGCGAAGTGGACTACGCCATCAAAGACTTCACCACGGCGCTGGAACCCGCACTCCTGATCTTCATCGGCCTGATTGTGGGGTTCACCGTCATGGCCATCATCACCCCCCTCTATGACATTACGGGGAACATTCAATAAGCGGCCGGGTTTCACGGCGCTCGAGCTCATCGTGGTGCTCGCGATTTTCGCCATGGCGGCCGTGACGGCGGTGCCGCTCATCGGGAGTTTTCAGGAGAGACAGACGCTCAAGACCCACGCGCAGAATGTCGTGCAGGTGCTGCGCAGAGCGCAGAACCGTGCCATGCTCGGAGAGCGGGACAGCATGTGGGGCGTGAAGTTCCAGACCGGTTCCTACATCCTGTATGCCGGATCGGATTATGCGGGGAGGAATTTCCGCTTCGATGAAACTCACGGCGTTCCGGTTGCGATCCGCTTCGCCGGTTTCAGCGAGGTGATGTTCAATAAGGGGCTCGGTTCACCCGTGACGCCGGGCCTCCTCACGATCACGCATGTGAACGGACAATTGCAGACTATCACCATCGGGTCGAACGGTCTCATCTCCAATCCCTGATTTCATGAATATTTCTGCGTTCCTCCGACGGCATTCCTCCTCCGGAAAGTCCGGACAGGCGCTGGTGGAGGTGATCGTGGCGATGGGGGTCCTTGTGACGTTCATCGCGGCGTTCGCGCGGCTCTCCATCGGCTCCTACGAGAGCGACCGGCGGGGGAGCGAGCGGACGATTGCCGTGAACTATGCCCAGCAGGGGATTGAGGCGGCCCGCTCGATCGCGCGGCAGGATTTCTCGCTTCTGACGAACGGCCCGCACGGATTAAGTGAGGCCGGCAGCAAGTATTCTTTCACGGGGACATCCGATGCATTGCCTCCGTATACGCGCATCACCACCGTCGCATCCGTTGCCCGTGATTCCAATGATGACATCGTCACGAACGGCGGGACCACGGATTCTCTCACCAAGCTCATCACCTCCACCGTCACGTGGGCCACGCAGGGCGGCCTGCTGAATACCGCCACGCTCACAACATACCTCACCGACTGGAACGTGGCGCGCTGGCTCATTGATCTGACGGCCGATTTTGCGGGCGGCGTGACGAACAGCACATCGAAGACTTCCGTCAGTGACGGCGATGTGCAGCAGAGAACGCTCAATGATCTCACGAATCCCATGGCGTACCTGAACATCAATCCCACGGGGACCGCGGATGCGATTGCGGTGCACATCGATCCGGTGGCGGACATCCTCTACACGACGACCAAGCTCAATGCGGGGGTGGGGGAGTTTCTTGCGTACGACATCTCCGACGTCTCGGCGACCGTTCCCGCGCTTGCAGGAACGACGACACTCAACGCCTCGGGGAGCGGATTTGTCCTCTCGGACAGCTACGCCTACATCATCACCGACGACACGTCGAAGGAACTGCGCGTCGTGCGACTTTCGGACATGTTGCTCGTGGCCGAGTGGAATATTCCGGGGATGGTTCCCGTCACGGATGTTGCGATCGACGAAGCGGCCGATCGCCTGTATGTCTCCACCAAGCAGAGCGCATCCACGAGCGAATTCCTCATTCTCGATATCTCCGCCCCCACGACACTCTCCGTCATCGGGCAGGTGGACTTTGCCTTCGATATCCGCAAGATCGCGCTCCGCAGCGGCTATGCCTACCTCGCCACGAGCAATGCGGCCGGGGAATTGCAGATTGTGAACCTTGCTGCGGGACTTGCCGTCACGGCGTGCGATCTCACGAGTACGCAAACCCCGAATGACATCGTGATCACGGGAACAGGGGTCTTTCTCGCCCGCGCTCAGGGGACGGCTTCCGAATTCATCGAACTCAAGCTAGATCGGAAGAGCGTCGTGTAGG
>JAQWAC010000033.1 GCA_028707875.1 Candidatus Peribacteraceae bacterium
AAGATTCCTGCAAGCCAAAAACTGATGCCCGTCTCCGTTCAGCAGCTCATCATGACCGGAGAAAAATCAGGCTCCCTCTCGGAGGTTCTGATGAAAATCGCGGAGATCTATGACAAAAAAGCCTCGGAAACTGCGGAAAAACTGCCCGCCATCCTCGAACCCGTTCTCCTTCTCTTTATCGGTGGTATCGTGGGAGGTATCGCATTTGCTATCATCATCCCCATCTACTCAGTCGTCGGGAACATTGGCTAATTTTCTCACGGCGCATTCGCGCCGCAGATTTTCATTTCACCCCATTCCCATGGCACATCGAGGATTCACCGCAGTGGAGACGCTCCTGACGCTCGGAATCATTGCGGTCACGGCAGGCGTCACGATTCCGCTCTACCGGAACTATCAGGTCAGGAGCGATCTCGACATCGCCACCGAATACACCGTGCAGGGGTTGCACCGTGCGCAGGTGCTTTCCCAATCGGGCCAGAACAACGCGGTCTGGGGTTTCTCCGCACGCGAGGGCGTCCTCTTCCAGGGCGAGACTTACTCCATACGTGAGGCATCCTTCGACGAAGTGTTTCCCCTGCCCTCATCCGTGAGCGTCTCGGGACTTCTGGAAGTGACCTTCAGGCGCGTGAGCGGCATTCCGAATCAGACGGGGGAAATCATTCTCGAAGCGCTCAACGGAGAACGTCGCATCATCACTGTCTCCGCGGACGGACTGCTGGGGCTTTCGGAAATCATTCCTCCCGAGGTGGGAATTCCCGGAGCTTCATCTTCGAGCGGAACGACGGGGAGTGAGGGGTCCGGCAGTTCGGGGGCGGAGCAATCCAGTTCCGCGAGCGGCGGGACGACGAGTGAAGGCGGCAGCAGTGCGGGAGGGGGAGATTCCTCGGATGGCACCGGAGGCGGCGGCACGGGCAGTTCGAGCAGCACCTCAAGCGAGCCGACCTGCGACGATCAGTTCACCGTGGAGAATGACGGCACCATCCAGACAACGGGCACGGTGAATGCCACCGTGAAAGTGCTCGGTTCCGAAGTGGCAGCCAATATCGGAGGTTCCGCCGTGAATGTGCGCGTCTCCGCAAGTACGGATAACGGACAAACATGGGTCTCCCTTTTTGGCGGCAATACCGTCGTCGGGGGGGAGCAAGAGGTGCTCCGGAATCTGCCGTCGGGGACGAAGCTCCTTTTCAAGGTCAACGGTCGCCACTCGTGGCTCTTCAACAGGACATTTCAATCGAATGACTCTGCAGGACATATGCTCGTCCTGCGCAACGGCGGCGCCCTTCCCGAGTTCGATGCGTTCACGAATCACGCGTCCCTCTCGAACTTCCTCAGAGGCGTTCTGGATGCGAACGGTCGCATCAAGATCGGGCGGCATGATGCCCTTTTCCTCACGGAACTCGATACGCTCTGGAGGACCTCCGCGGACTTTCAGGATGTCGTCATCCAGTCGAGTTTCGCCGCCGAACCGGGCAGCTGCGCGGAGTCATCCGATCCGAAGTTCAAAGTCATCTTCGATCGTCTGGAGAATCAGGGGAACGGCAATGTGGGCCATCGCATCTATGTGGGCGGTCAGGCCGTCGCCTATGCGGAAGGGCAATGGATTCCACTGCAGGTGGCCGGAACGGATATCACGGACGGTGGTATGACGGCAGATGTGCCGGGGTTGGCCGCGGAGCGCCAGCTTGGGGCCATTCGGATTCTTTCCTTCGGCTCACACCCGATGCTCTCGGGCAAAGAAATCGTTGATGCACGCATCGTGTTCGATCATGCTCTGGTCGAGGAGGTTGTGAACGGCTCGGGAGAAAATGCGACGGAGAGCCCCTTCGACAGCATCGTGAACGACGGATCCGGCGGCGACGAAATCACTGTCGCGTCGGACAAATCATCCGTGATCTTCCAGACGCGCGTGACAGGCCAGAATGATGCGATCCTCGTTCGCTGGAAGGAGGGGCAGGCGAGCAGCAGTTCCTCCAGCAGCGCCGCGAGCAGTCAGGGAAGCACCGGATCTTCGGGGTCCGCCGGCAGCACGTCGAGCGATACGTCCGCTTCCGTTTCTTCCTCAACGTCCGGTCAGACGAGCAGTGACGGCGGCGCGGCAAGCGGAGGAACGACGAGTGACGGTATGGGGCCGGCCGATCCGTGTGCCGCTTTGTACACATTGGATAACAAGGGGCGCATCGTACTGGGAGAAAAGACCGACGTGACTTTCCAGATTCTGGGGTCCTCCGTCACCTACGGAGCGAACGGTCCAGAGATCCGTGTGCGCTTCAATACGAGCTTCGATGGCGGTGCGACATGGAAATCCCTCTTCCGCTTCCGCGACATCATGGCGGGAGACATGGAAACGTTTACGGATGTTCCGTCGGGCAGCGTGATCGGGCTCTCCGCGGAAGGCCGGTACTCCTGGCTCTTCAAGCGTGTGGCGCGCAGCGGCGACGGCGACGGACGCCTGCGCATTCTCCGGCCGGGAGAGGCGGTTCCGGCAATGGGACTCCTCCGGCGCCCCGGACACCTCAAGCAATTCCTCCGCGAGGTGTTGAGCGAAGGCAAGGTGAAACTGGGACGCAAGCAGCTCCTCGTTCTTACGGAGTTGCAGGACTTCAACGACAATACGGACTATCAGGATGCCGTCGTGGTTGTGACGCTGGAGAAGCCGGCGAGCGAGGGAATCTGCGGTGCGGCGACGGGTGACACGGATGACGGTTCCGGTGATTCCGGCAGTGCCGCGAGCGGCGCTTCCTCTTCGTTCAGCGCGGGACAGCTGATCACCATCTGCCACTATCCTTCGGGAAATCAGAAGAATCCCCAGACGCTGGAAATCGATGCATCCTCGTGGCCGGCGCACAGCGCTCACGGGGACCGGCAGGGGGCGTGCGGAGCGGATCAGGACGGCGACGGTGTCGCCAATGCCGATGATCTCTGTCCAGGCACCTACACGCCGGAATCCGTTCCCACGGAGACCATGCTCTTCAAGCGGTTCGCGCTCACCGAGAGCGGCAACATCTTCCGCGAGGGTCCGCGCAAGAAGGTCAGCCAGTACACCCTCGCGGATGCGCGCGGATGCAGTTGTGAGCAGCTGGTGGATGTGGCTGAAGGCAAGCGCAGTTACAACTTCGTGCAGTTCCCGTCCCTTGAGCGCCAGATGCGCAGCCTCTTCCCGTTCTACACATCGGGAGCCAGACAATTCGGTTGCGGGAGCGCCATTCTCAACATGATCAAGCAATGATCGTGAAAGGAAACCTAATCGGTTTCCTCTCACGGACTCGCCTTCCCCTCATCAGTGGCGCTCCAGGCGGGCAAAGCCCGCCTTCGCGCAATTGTTTTCTCTCTTCGCGTCGGGAAGCTGAAGCAGTGGAAAATCGGAAATGGTCAATGGAAAATGATGCAACGACATTTTCCATTTTCCATTTTCCATTGTTCAATCTCTTGAGATGCAGCAGTGTTTTGCACTATCAGCTTCGCTCTTACAACTGATTCATGTCCCAACTCGGAGACGGAATGGGTATCTTCTCCTCGAAGCACTGATCGCCACGGGTGTCTTTGCCCTCTTCATGGGTGCCATCAGCTTCGCTCTCTTCTACGGACAGGAGGGGGCGCTGAAGACCGGTGACCGCATCCGGGGGGTCTTCCTCTCTGAGGAAGCGCTGGGAGCCGTTCGCGCAATCCGTGACAAGGGTTTTGCGGATCTGTTGCCGGGGCAACATGGAACGTGCATCGGTGCGGACGGAGCATGGGGGTTCTGCGGCTCCGAGTCCGTCACGACGGACGGATACACCACCCGTCTCACGCTTGAGAGTCTTGCAGCCGATCATGTGCGGGCCACGGCGGAGACACGATGGAACTTCGGGATGACGCGGACGGGATCCGTGATTCTCACGGATGAATTCACTGACTGGCGGGTGGTGAAACCGATCGGCAATTGGGCGCGTCCCGTCATGCGCGGTTCTTTTGTCGATGACACCGTTCCGCTCTTCAATGCCGTCGCCGTTGCGGGCGACTATGCATTCGTCACGAGCGAGAACGGGGCGGGATTGTATGTCTTTGATCTCACCGATCCGGCGCATCCGGCGCGCGTTGCGGAGGGGCTCTCTCTGGGTGCGGCCGGATACAAACTTGCCGTCGACGGAACGACCCTTTACGTCTGCACTGCGGCGAACGGTGAAGAGGTGCAGATCTTCGATATCTCCGGTCCGTCGTCCCTCTCCATGGACAAACGCATCGCCACCATTGATGTGCCGGGGGACGGACGTTCGCGCTCGATTGCAATCTTCGGCAGGACGCTCTTCGTCGGAGCGACGGAGAGCGGAACGGCGAGCGAGTTTTATGCGTATGACGTTTCCAATCCTTATTCCGTCAGGCTCCTTGGTTCGCTTGAGGACACCGGTTCATACTTTGATATCAGTCTCCATGACGGATACGCCTATGTTGCCGATTCGGATGATTCCCTGGAGCTACGGGTCATCGACGTCTTTGATCCGGAGAATCTCGCGTTCGCGTCCGGGGGCGGCTTCAACCTCACGGATGTGCAGGATGCCCTGACCGTTGCCGCCGTCGGTGACAAGGTGCTCGTCGGGCGCAGAAACGGCGATGTGATCGAGGAACTTGTTCTGCTCGATATTTCCAGAGGTCCCGTTCCCTTCTCTCCGCCGGGCCCCTGGTATCAGGAGGTTGCCGCGAATGCGAACGGCATTGTCGCGGAGCCGGGAGAACGGTTTGCGTTCCTCGCTTCGGACAACCTGTCCTCCGAGCTCCAGGTCATTGACCTTCAGGCGTTCGCGCTCGGCCAGCCGCCGGTGATCGCCGTATCCCATCCGGATAAGGGGGGCGGTCGCGGCATCACCTACGACCCCCTCCATGATCGCGTCCTCCTTGCGACGGATAAAGCTCTTCTTCTGTACGTGCCCACTCCATGAAGCGACGACACACGCTCCGCCACGGCTACGTCTTCCTCATCAGCATCCTGGTGATCGGGGCAATCGCCATGGCGACAATGGGGTCGCTTCTCCTCATCAGTATCGGAATTCTCCGGAGCGGATTTGCACTTGAACAATCCACGCAGGCCTCCCTGCTTGCCCATACCTGCGCGGAACGTGTGCTTCTATCCCTCTGGAACGACAGGGCCTATCCCGGAAACGAGCAACTCCCCTTTTCACAGGGCGAATGCGATATTCTCCGCATCGGCGGATCAGGGAATGAAAACAGGTCGCTCTGTATCGAGGGGCGGACGGGGAGTGCGGTTCGGCGTTTCGAGATCATCCTGCAGCGCATCCTTCCCTCCATCAAGGTGTACTCATGGCAGGAGGTGGACGATTTCTCCCTCTGTTCGTACTGATGAAGTATCTTCGTTCCCGCCCCGGCACGACCCTTGTGGAGCTCATCCTCTTCCTTGCCTTCTTTGCTCTCGCGGGAGGCATGGTCACGTCAATGCTCTTCGCAACGAGCGAACATCGCGTGGAACAGCGCACTATTCTGACCGTCGAGCGTGTCGGGACGCAGCTCATCCAAGTGCTTACCCGACACATCCAGAATGCGGAGCGCGTGCTCGATCCGCCCATTCACGAAACAGGAGCCATTCTGGCTCTTCGGGTGGCCAATGATTCGGACAATCCGACCATCCTTCTCGAGCAGAGCGGCTCCCTCATGATTGTCCGGCATGAAACGCTTCAGACGATCGGCGGAGAGGGAATGGTTTCGCACTTCTCCGTACGCAACGTCTCCGCTACGGATGATCGTCCGGGCATCCTCGTCTCCTTCGATGTCTTGCAGGAAGCACCGATTCCCAGAGAAACGGTTCGCATATTCTCGCGGCACTTTGAACGGCTCATTCCTCTCTTCCCCGATGATCATGTGAGCGGTGATGCATGCGGTTGCGAGGCCCCTTCCTGCAGTCAGGGCACATACCGATGGGAAGTGTGCGCCGGAGAAACATGCTCCCCCGCTTCCATCACTCTTCCCTGCTCCTAGGGAGCAGGGGGAATGTTATTCCCAACTATGACTATTTTTGCGTCAAGGCGAACCTCTCACAGAGCCAAAAAAGTTGTTACACTGGCACTAAAGAGCATTCGAGTGGAGTGCTCCCCCTCTATTCTTTTCCCTTCCCCCATTCCTATGAAACTTTCTCGCTCTCGCAAGGGCTTCACGCTCATTGAACTCTTGCTCGTCATCGGGATCATCGCGATCCTCGCCTCCATCGTCATCGTCGCGATCAACCCCACCAAGCAGCTGGGTGATGCGCGCAATGCACAGCGCCGCAGCGACGTGAACACGGTCCTGAATGCGGTCTACCAGTACGCCATCGACCACAACGGGACGATGCCGGGCTGCCTCGCGGATACGGCCACCGTCTATCCTGCAAAAATCTGCACGACAGCTACGTGCACGGGTGTCACGGGAGGTTGTGATCTGACCCCCCTTACAAGCACGTACATCGTCGCCTTGCCGAAGGATCCCTCCTATGTGCTGGCCACGAATGGAGAGGATTCGCTCTACACGATCTCGCTCGCGAGCGGACGCGTGACGGTGTCTGCTCCGGGAACCGAGCCGGAAGGATCGACCGCGATCAGCGTGACCCGCTGAGAAATCTGTTTCAGTTTGGCCACTCAACACCCCCCGCTCGACGGGGGGTGTTTTATTCATGAGAGACAAACCTGCGGTTTTTCTCTCATGGGCTCTCTTTTCCCTTTTCAAGGAGTCGCTCCAGACAGGCGGAGCCTGTCTTCGCGACGGTTTGTTAAAGATACTTCGGACAAAGCCCGGCTTCGGCGGTTGGTGAAGAAATTCTTTGTAAAATCGTGTTTTGCTCAAGAATTAGCCATAAGAAGGACATGGCAAAATATGAAAAAATGTGTTAAAATAACTAATAACACCCATACCCTTCATGCAGGAGCATTCTCCGATCGTCCGGCCGGAAACTCGACGGGCGCACACCACGATCTTCGTCCGTACCATGCGGCAGTTCGTCTTGCTTGCCACTTTTTCGGTGTTGCTTTTTCTCGGTGCTGCGGCGATCGCCGCGCGTCCCCTGCCGCCTTATCTTGTCCCGATTTTTTCCATTCTCGGCGGACTCATCTTTCTTCTCGGCACTGCGCTGGCGTACTTCCTCGCGCGGAGTCTCACACAGCCGATCATCGGCCTCAGTCGTCAGGTGTCGCGCCTCGGAGCGGATCAATGGTCATTCCGTCGATCCGTGCATACCGGCGATGAAGTCGAGGTGCTTGATCGTGCGGTGAAGGACATGGCCGCCCGTCTGGAGCGGGGGTACCGTTACCTTGAGAGCGAAGTGAATAAGCGGACCAGAGAACTCAAAGAACAATATGCGAAAGATCGCGCGGTTTTCACATCCATTCATCACGGCATCGTCGTGACGGATGCACATGGTCGCATTGTGGATATCAATGTCGCCGCACTTGAGATGTTAGGAAGGAAAGAGTCGCACGTTCTCGGACATATGACGAATGAAGTCATGCCGCTCTCGCACCATCAGGAGCCCGTATCCGGAAAGCAGCACCCGGTTCTCCGCTGCCTTGCGAGGAGAACGGTTGTTCGGCCGTTGCCCAATGAACAGCTGAGCATTGTGCAACCGAATCAGAATCATGTTCCGATCATGATGGTTGTCAGCCCCTTCTTCATGGGGAGGCATTTCCTCGGGGTTGTTTCCGTCTTCCACGATGTCACTGAGGAACGTCAACTCGATTACATGAAGTCGGAATTCATTTCGCTGGCTTCCCACCAGCTCAGAACGCCTCTCTCCGCAATCACATGGTACCTGGAGCTCCTGACAACGGATGATCATGAGAAACTTTCCACGACGCAGAAGTCCTACATCTCCGAGATGATTTCGGCCAGCGACCGCATGTCCCGCCTGATCGATGCGCTGCTCCACGCATCCAAACTGGAGGGTGGCGGCATTAAGCCGACATACCGGAGCGTGAATGCCGTCTCTCTGGTGCGTGAGGCCTCTGAGAGCGCACAAACACTGGCGAAGGACCGGAAAGTGAGTCTGGAGATCAAGGCGCCGGCTCATGCGCTGACTTTTCTCACGGATCCGACCCTCGTGCAGATCATCATTCACAATATTCTCAGCAATGCGGTGAAGTATTCTGCGGAAGGCAGTACGGTGACGGTTTCCGTTGTGCGGGTCGATGGTCATGTGAATATCAGCGTGAAGGATATGGGGGTGGGTATCCCGCAAAAAGAACAGGAGCGCGTCTTCACCCGTCTCTTCCGTGCATCCAATGTTCGCAAAGTGGATACCACGGGCAGCGGACTCGGGCTGTATATTTCCCGCATGATCATGAATCAGCTCGGAGGGAAAATCCGCTTTAAGAGTCGCGAAAAATCCGGTTCCGTCTTCATCATTCAGTTGCCTCTGCATCCGCGGAAGAAGCAGTGAATATCGTGAAAGGAGACCTTATCGGTTTCCTCTCACGGATCGGAGCGTTGCCAGTGCCATGTGCCGCACTGACGAACACATAATGTTGTAGACCTGCTCTCCTGTACGCCGGGTTCTGTCTGCGCGCGTGGAACGCGCGGAGATGATCATCTCTCTGGGGCCACGGTTGCCCGATGGCCTCGTGCGGAGGGGTGATCGGTGCGGCGGAACCACCGCATTGGTCCGACAACCCAATTCCTCCTTGCTCCACCTAGAGTTTGCCAACCCCGCGTGGGCGGGGCCTCGGTGCTCCGAGGCGTTTCACTTCCCGCAAGTGCGGGACTCGTCTCTGTGGCACTGGTCCGTACCCGTCTTTACCGGATATGTGACGGGCAGGCGGGCGTTACCCGTTAGGCGTTCCAATGGAGCCCGGACGTTCCTCTCAGACTTCGCCTCTTGCGAGGCTACGCCGGAGCGATCATCCAAAGAGCAGGAAGCACCATTTTCCGCTTACGGCGAACTCGGGACAAGAGCGGTTGGGAGTATTTATCGGAGCCGCTTCGGGGATTTGCCCGGCTTCGTCTGCGGACTTCGCCGTGGCATCCGGCAATTATTCGGATATCAGGTGAAATCCCGGCGTAGCCCCCCGAAGGGGCGAAGCCGGATGGAGCTCACTTCTAGAGGACGTTAGAACTGTACTAGAAGCCCTCTCCAAGGTTCCAGCGGCCTGAAGAGTTGAGGAAGAATCACCGCCACTGCCGCCACGTTTCTGATGTGACGGCGTCCTTCAGCGTAAAAAACGAGGGGCGACACGAGCGGCGGTCGGTGGCGATGTTCGCAGAGTCCTCGATGATTGGTACACTGACCCACAATGGCTTCTCCCGAAAACATCTTTCTCGCGAAGCGGAACGTCCATCTACAAGCATGGGTGAATTTCTGTACGGGGCTGACATTCCTAATCCCGGTGATCACGCTCTTTTACACTGCGAGAGGTTTGTCTCTTTTTCAGATTGTCATCGTCGCGAACGTCGCATCCGCAGCCGTCTGGCTTTTTGACATCCCAACCTCCATCTTCGCAGATACGGTAGGGAGGACAAAGGCGCTGCGATGGTCGGTTGTTAGCAATTTCGTTTGCGCTCTTGCGATTCTCGTTTTTCCGCAATTTATCGGTTTCCTCGTTGCTTCATTCTTCAGCGGCCTCTACATGAGTTTTTGGAGCGGGACGGGACAATCGTTCCTCGCCGAAAATCTCGCTGTCCTTGAGAAACCGGAAGCGTTCGGTCGCTTCATGGGTCGGTTTATGTTTGCGGAGCAGCTTGCTCTCTTTGGCACGCCCTTCGTCGCCTCCGGTGTCCTCTTTCTCCTTCCTATAGGCGGCTACCGCGTCCTTGCCGCGCTTGATGTGCTGTCGGCTTTTGCGCTTCTCATCCTCGCTTTCCAGCTCCGCGAAATCGCACCCGCACCCCCTCGGCAATCCTTAGGCTCTCTCATCTCCGCGAACCTCGCAACTGCCCGCGAGGCGTTTTCCTCCGTCTTCAAGAGCGCTCGCTTGCGCCTACTCCTCATCTACCGATCTCTCGCCAATCACGTCGCCTATCT
The DNA here is from genome assembly GCA_028707875.1 of Candidatus Peribacteraceae bacterium. GTDB lineage: Bacteria > Patescibacteriota > Gracilibacteria > Peribacterales > Peribacteraceae > JAQWAC01. The sequence goes on from JAQWAC010000033.1 coordinate 9,974, forward strand.
CCCGCTTGTCATTCTTCCTGTTCTCGTGAAAGACGGAATGGTTTCCTGGGTTGGAGGAATCATCGTTGCGCTCTCGTCCCTCGCCTCGATGCTCGCCTCCCGCTATGCCTATGTCCTCGGTGAACGCCGCAGCTACAATACGGCGTGGATGCTTGCGACAGTCTTGCAAGGTGCGTTACTCATCGTTGCCGGTCTCATCCTCAGCCATTGGCTCCTCTTGGCCGCCCTCTTCGTAGTCTTCAATTTTCTCGAAGGGCTATGGCAACCTGCATGGAATCATGTGCTCGTCGAGGAGTCGCACGGGAAAGCCGTGGCAACCACACGTTCCATTGTCTTCTCCTTCTTCGCTCTCTATACGACGTTGGGGAAGCAGATTCTCGCCTTCCTTTCTTTGCCCGTCGCACTCGTCGGCTTGGGTACATTCATCCTGCTCGTAAATCTCATTCTCGGCCCCTCGCTCCTCAACCTGCATTCGACAAAGAAGGTATCAGCGCAGCCTCTCGCCGCCGTCTGAAACATCCCCGCCCGCTCCGAGCTTCCGCCGCACCCTTTCAAGCCCCTCCCGGAAGACCTGCATCCATTGGGTGAAACTCATGGTCTCCAGAAAGGCATTATCCATTCTGTTGATGCTCTGCCGGATTTCCCGAGGTAGTTTCTCAATGGGAAGCCTGCCCTTCGGGGATCGGATTTCGCCTGTGACAGCGTTCGAGAAGGGTTCCGCAATATGTATCATTTCCTCGAAGAAACGGAGAAGGATATGCAATTTTTGAGGATTTCCACGTGCCCCGACGATCATGTCGTCGATGTTCTCCTTCGCTGCTTCTGTCGCGCCGAATTTCTCGGGATCTTTCATAGGGGTTGCCGAAGAACCAGTACCTGCCCGTACTTTACCGGGATGAGCGAATGCGGAATGGCGGATGCATCGAGCATTTTTCGCCACTGCGACAGTGGAACGGGAGAGAAGCCATTCGAGGGAACTGATGAGGAATCGTCGATTTCTTCCCTGTCCATGACGTGCACCGCAAGACCACCGGGGGAAAGTGCTTGGTACGAGTTGAAGAGAACATCCCACTGTTTCGCTGTTTCGATGAATTTCAAGAGGACGTGAGAATAGACGAGAACGAATGGCCCACCGGGGAGCGGCTCTACACAGTCGTGTTGCACAATTCCATCCTCGCTCTTGAGATGTTCGATGACGATGTCGAACGTCACGACATGGACAGGCTTTTGTAAGAACTTCTCAAAAAGCACACGGTGCAGATGAATGTAACGGCGATCACCGCATCCGAGAACGGCAATACGAATTGGCGATGTTTTGAAATGCAGCGGTTCCTTCTTCAAAACGGCTTGTAGCTCTTCCTCCTTCGCGGCGATCCTTTTCAGTATCTCCTCATCGCTCAATGCCTTCTGTTGTTGATGATAGGGAGAGAGCGTCATCGGCGAGATGGAGGCCTGCGAAGCAGGTAGAACTTGAACAGCGCTTGTTGCAGCCCTTGTTTGACAGGCACCTGTTCCGTCACCCGCACGATCTCATAGCCAAACTGCGGCGCTCGCTTGCCGGGATCGTTATCGGGCGCGTCTCCTTCGTTCTCAGCGAGAGTAAGCCAAGGAAGAAGGTACATGGCGTCATTGGAGGAATAACGCGGAGCGTCTGTGAAGTACCGTCCGATCAGATCGATCCCGCCGAGCATCATGCGCGTCCACTCCCTTCCCTTCATAGGCTCATCAGCGAAGAAGGGATGATTGAAAATCTGGAAGTCGGCCTTCGGTCTTCCCTCGTACTCCGCAAAGAGATCGCTCTGAAACACATCGCAGATTTCGTCTTTGCCCAACTTCTCGACATTCTTCCGTGCATTCGTGACGGCATGTGGATCGATGTCTGACATCAGGACATGCCGGGCACCGAGCTGTGCGGCGGCGAGCCCGATGATTCCGCAGCCCGTTCCCATGTCCGTGACGTTCTTATCTTTCACCAACTCTGGGTGTTCGACGAGATACTGCATTACCTGCACACCGGAATTCATGATTTCGGGGTGAGCCACAAACTCATCTACCTGCAATGCCAATTGTTCCTTCCCAAGCGGCACATTCACTATGCCTGTACCTCTGTGCTTCTCGTAGGCTTCCACCTGACTCTCGATCTGCCGTTGTTGTTCTGGAGTAAGCATAGGGATCTGCTATCGCTTCCCGATGACGTGATACCGTGTCGCCCTGCCCTTTCCGACTTTGACGAGCTTCTTGAGCGCAAGGAGTTTTGAGAGGGCTTGATCCACCGTGCGGATATTGATGCCGGTCTTCTCTGCAATCTCCTTCCGGCTCAACGTGTCGGCATCCGCGAAGGCCTTCCAAACGGCCAGCTGATTCTCAGAGAGGAGGTTCTCCGTCTGATCTTCCTTCGTGAGTTGTACGGCCATCTCCCCTTGTTCCGCGAACATACGGAGGATGAAGAGCATCCACGGCGCGAGGTTCTCTTTTTTCTTCCACGTCGTCGTGGTTTTCTTGAGCGCGACGTAGTAATCCACTTTGTGATCCTCGATCAACTTCTCGTGCGAGACATACGGCACGAAGCTGTATCCGTGCTGGAGCAGAAGAAGGTTTGTGAGAATGCGGCTTGTCCTTCCATTTCCGTCCTGGAAGGGATGGATCGTGAGGAACTCGTAGACGAAGTTCGCGATGATGAGGAGCGGATGGAAGGTCTGTTCCTTGAATTGCTTCTGCGTCCACTCCGTCAGTTCCTGCATCTCCTTCGGTGTCAGGAAGGGCGGTGTGGGATCGAAGATGATGCCGACGACCTTCCCCTTGGCATCGACGGCCTCCACGCGGTTCGGCGCAAACTTGTACTGCCCCTTGTGACGGGAATCCTTCTCGCTGTACTTCAAGGCGGACGCGTGAATGTGCTTGATGAGGCTCTCTCCGAACTTCATCGCATCCCACGACTCAAAGACTTCCTGAATGATCTCAAGATACCCAAGGACTTCTTGCTCGTCTCTCGTGGCGAGTTTCCGCACCTTCGCGTTCCGCAGGAGCTGCTCCACTTCCTCGTCGCTCAGATGCGCTCCCTCGATACGGGTCGAGGAGCCGGAAGAACTGATGATCACCGCATGCTTCATGCGTTTCAGGTACTCGGGCGAGAGAAGCGAGAAGGCTTCCCAGTACCCCTTGCACTCATCGATCCGCGCAAGGAGCTTCGTGATCTCCTGCGAGGTCTTCGGATCGAATTGCAGCCGTTTCTCGAAGCGGTGTGCGGTCATGGGATTGTACGTACAGGACTATGGGAGATTATAGGAGATTATAGGAGATTTTGAAATAGCAGATCTCTGAATCGCTTGAGTAGATAATGTAGCTCAAAAAGCCGTTTTCTGGTATAATTATTGGATTTATGCCACTCATCAAACACACACAAAATGACATCGGGGCGCTCGTGAATGCTGCTTCATTCCTTACAGAGCAGAGGAAAGCGGAACTGCTTCTGCGCCTTCCTGATTACTACCAGCGTGTGAGCAATTCACTTCTTCTCACCGAACGATTGGCGACGGATTTACTTTTCCTCTTTCCTCGGCTTTCGGACGATGAACTCGAAAAATGCCGCGACATGCTCAATGAAGAATTGAGCGTCTTCCTCCATTTTGTCCAAGAAGATCTTTCGGGCACCGAACGCGACTATCTGCTTCGTTCATTGAAGGACGTCCAACGATCATCTCAACGGGTATTGCGTGTTGGAACGGAAATGCTCGATACGTCCGATGAACAAAAAACTACGGAAGATATCGAACAGAAATTTTCCGAACAATCATGACCAATGCTTCTCCAGAGATCGGCAAGGTCACGCCTGATTCCAAGGATTTGTTCGGTCAGGCGCTGGCGTCTGGCGATGCGCTTGCCGAGAAATACGCAATATCGACCGACAAACGCACGCAGGAACAGATAGCGCAGTATCGCGCCATCAAACAGGATCTCACCCAGCGGTTCCAGCATGATCCGCAAGCTTCTCAGCAGGAGATGAAGAATATTGTGGAGGAATTATACGATGTCCTGACGAGGAGAACGTATAACCGGAAACTCGAACGGAGAAATCGCTTCGATACCGACGGAGAGCATGAACAGGTTCAACGTGAAAGACAGAAAGGAATCACCGAAGAACAGGGAGAAAAGATGAAAGGAGAAGCCGAGAAGACCTTGCAGAAACTTCTCGCTCAACGAATGCGCCTCTCGGACGAATATAGGAAGATGAGGAAAGGAGCTGAGTCTGAAAAAGTTTTGGAGGCTGTCGGACAGTGCGACAGAGAAATTCGAAAATTGACGGATCTTGTGGAGCAGGGAAATGCAAAGTCCGTGGAGGAGTACAGGTCGCGCGTCGAGACTTTCATCGCAAGCAAAGATCCTTCGCGGCAGACGGAGAATATCCGCAATTTTCTCGACATGCGGCAGAGCCATACATTCATTCCTTTGAGTAAGGTGGAATATGTCAGCGGCCACCGAGACGGAACTTACCTAACCCATTCCATATCGGATGACTACATTCGCTATGGGAATGCCTCAGTGCTCCGCGAACTTGCGTTGAAACAAAAGGGCGGCTTCCTCACGGAAACTCAAGCTCCTGCACTCATTGACGATACCAAGACCGCCGTTGACTGGCGCATGACGGAAATAGACCGCTCATTACGCTCACTTCGAAATTCTCCGAATAATTCTCCTGATGTTCAGCAAGCGGAGAATGCGTTTCAAGAGGATTCGAAAGTTGTCATCGAACTTGCGGGCAGCATCGATGAGAATTCGTCTCCTAATTTTTACGATGGGAGGGAAGCAGCTGACTATGCCGAGCGCCTGATTGATCACATGAGCCTCGAAGAGGCGATGCGGTACGTGACAGAGTTGAACAATAAGACGACGTACTGGACTTCGCGTGAGGCGCGAAACGCGCAGAAGGAACTCTTCGCAGGATGCCGCCGCGCTCTTGAAAAGAAGCTTGCAGACTATCAGAAGGAAGCCGAGAGGGATCCAGCGAAAATGACCTACTACCGCCAATGCTGCAATCACCTCGCCACATGCTTCAGAAGTGGAGCGACAATTGGTGGGGAAGAGACAAGTATCGGACGTTTGTATGTGGGTAAATTTCGGACGGAATTCTCAGAAAACGGTTTCGCTTCCCGCATGGCGATGCGTGGTATGGATTATGACGAGATGGTGCTGCGCTACGCGGAGACGACGCTCCATCGCGAGAACCCGCTCAAGGAGAAGATCGAACAGAAAAAGTCGCACGTCATGGGCGTGCTGGATGATGTTCGCAGGAGCAATGATCCTGCCATCCGGCAATTCATGGAAAGCGAGCAGGCCAAGCAGATGATCGCCGTGGTTGAAGGCCAGCCCACGACACCGGACGGACTCGTGCAGCAGTACGGAGCGCTCAGGACTCTGGAATCACTCTTCGATCCAGTCGCCCATCCACTGAAGCAGGAAGATTTCGAGAAGGAAGTCAAAGATTTGCTCTTGCCCTTCCTCGATGCCGCACATGAAGAATTCAAGACATTCTTAAATAGGGGTTTCTCAGGCGCAGGAACTCCTGCTCTTCAGGAAGCCACGGGAGTACATCTCAATGCTCAACAGATTGAGGCCTATGGGCTCCTTGCGAGCATCGAGGGGCACGGATGGGGAAGCTTGAGCGATGATACGTGGGCGAGGATTAAGGAGGGAACGAAAATAGCCATCAACATCGCGGTCGGTATCGGCGTCATGTCCGTTCTCGGGCCTCTCGGAGTCGGAGTCTTGGCATCGGGCGCGATTGGCGGACTCGCAGGGTTTGGCACAGCTGTTGCGATGGAAGGAAGGACATACGAAACAGCGGGAGAAGCATTGAAGGATGCTGGAACCGATATGGCGCTCGGCGTTGCGACCTCTGCGGCTGGACGCGTGTTTACCGCCATGCGTTACGCCGCATTCGCTCGCAATGGGAAACCCCCTGCCGAAATCTTCAAGCTCGCGTTGACGAGTAAAGGATTGGAGGAATTGGCTCAATCGCCGATCGCACTTCGAGGCCTCACTCGCTTTGCCGTGACATCCACGGAAGGAATGGCGAACGCCGTGACGGGCGCGGGCTTAGATTCCTACATGCGGGGAACGGATTTCGTCGAAAGTCTGAAGTTCAACATGATCTTCTTCGGGATGCATCTCGGGGGAGAGTATTCACGGGACGTGAAGGGATCGCTGTCTCGCGTGCTCGGTGGAGGTGCATCCATGCCTCAAGCCGAAATGGAGGCACTTGCGACGCTGAGCATGGGAATCACAAAGGAAGCTATTTCTTTCCACGAAAAGTGCTTCAAGGCAAAGGTAGATCCGAAGACACTGCTGGATAGCGAGCAACCAGAGGCATTGGTGCAGTCGCTACCTTCTATGGAGAAAGATGCGCTTATGAATGGGCGCACGGAGCTTCTTGCCCGTGTTGAGAAGCTCAAGGCGATGCTCGATGTGACGCCGAAGGCAGAGAGTGTCACGAGTTCAGGAATAAAACCCGATCACCCGATCGTATCATTCGAAGAAGCGTCTAAGATGAAACCGGAGGTACTCCCCAAGGTCATCAGAGATGCGGGGAAACAAGAGGTTGAGTTCGGAAAGGCAGGATACCGATTCACAGATCTCGCAGCGGATTCGCGTTATAAACAAGAGGGTGGCTGGAA
>JAQWAC010000034.1 GCA_028707875.1 Candidatus Peribacteraceae bacterium
CTTCTTTCCGAACGCATGAAATTGCTCGGTCTTGATCCTTCCTTCGCGGATCGGTCTCTCAACCATGGATTTTCCGGCGGAGAAAAAAAGAAGGCGGAGATGCTTCAGCTTCACATGCTCCTGCCGCTTCTGGCTCTCCTCGACGAAACGGATTCCGGTCTTGATTTGGATGCGTTGCGTACGGTGGCGGACGGGCTTCAGGCTCTGCGTGAACGTTCACATGTTCCCTTTACCGCGCTTCTCGTGACGCATTACGCCCGCATTCTCGATGTTCTCAAGCCCGATCATGTACATGTCATGGTGAAAGGGAAAATCGTCGAGAGCGGCGGAACCGCACTTGTCACAAAACTGGAGAAACACGGCTACCGGTCGTATGCGGCATGATGTCATCCGTCACGCCTCAGTTTCAGTATCCTGTCCACTCATACGTTTTATGAAATGAGGTATCATTCGGCCTCTCTTTCCCCAATTCATTATGGACGAATCATGTTGTTCTTCTCCCTCCTCCTGTAAGAAATCGATGACGCTGCTTCTCGCGGTGTTGATCGCCGGCGGGCTCTTTGTTCTTGGGAAATACGTCGAAGTGCGCGGCTATGTTCATACGACCATTTCCGTGGATGCCGAGGGCAAAGTCATGGCGCAGCCGGACATCGCGCTCCTGCAATTCGGCGTGCAGACGGATCGGCAGAAAACCGCTCAGGCAGTCATGGAAATTCTGGCGAAGAGGATGACGGCGATTCTGGAGGCCGTGAAAGCGACGGGTGTCGAGGCGAAAGATATCAACACGCAGTCGCTCTGGCTCAATCCCGCGTACGATTACAAGGATGGCCAGCGGATCGATCAGGGGTTTGAAGGAGGGCAGAATCTCTCCGTGAAGGTTCGTGACCTGAAGAAGATCGGCGACGTGCTCAATGCTGCGGTCTCCAAGGGCGCCAATCAGGCGGGCAGCGTCTCCTTCACCATGGATGATCCTGAGTTGCTCCGCAAACAGGCGCGCGAGATGGCTATTACGAAGGCTCAGGAGAAGGCGAAGGTTCTGGCCGCCCAGTTGGGCAGGAGTCTGGGCAAGCTGCAGGGTTTCAACGAGGGGTCTGTCGGCTATCCGGTGAATTACGACCGTGCGGAGAAAGCCATGATGGTGAATTCCGTCGGAGCCGGTGCACCGGCCCCCGTGGTTCCCACGGGTGATCAGGAAGTGAGCGTCACCGTGACGCTGACGTATGAATTGAATTAGTATTCTCTCATTTGAGCGTTGCGGAGCCCGTGTGGGTTCTGCAGCGCTCTTTGAGTATGCTCACCGCGAGCTTGCATCGTTCGGCGATTGCGAAGAGCCGATCGCGCTGCAGGATGTGCACGCGCATCATTCGTCTCATGTGCTTGTGTGAACCTCTTCGACTCAAAACCTGGTGAATGAGCTGTCGTCCTTCGCGGATACGATCCGCGATAAGTGCGGCTTCGTGCATCGTCAGGAGTTCACCTTTGTCATAGCGAGCCAATGACGAATGAATGCCCTGAGCGGTGGCCGTATATGCCTCGAGGACGGCTTTTGTCGGACAGAGGTATCGTCGCCAGCCTTCGGAGGCCTGAAATTCTTTCATGAGAGCGGATGGAGAATCCGGATGATTCCATCAGGCTTTGGTATGCATGCAGGATATCCTCCCGAGAGGAGCGGTTCTCACAAAAACTCTCGTTTGTCTCAGTTCTCATCATCTTCATCTTCCAGGTTGCACGTGCAGGGACTTTCCTCGCAGGCGCACCCGCCGCATCGTTCGCAGAAGACCTCATTGCAGATTTCGCATTCGACCTCGTCTTTCATAAAGAAAGGGGGGAAGAAGAATTCTCATTTTCCCTCCATTCTATTTCTTTGTGCAAGGGGACTCTTTTAGTCGGCCCTCAAAGCCTCGATCGGATGCAGTTTGGCGGCGCGCAAAGCGGGATAGATCCCAAAGACGAGTCCCGTTCCCACGGCCATTCCGATGGAGAGAAGGATGGAGCCCGGCGTCAGAGAGAAAGGGAAACTTCCCAGAAACTTCGCTGCGAGGCGGGCGAGGATGAAGCCGAACACTCCTCCTCCGGCAATGCCGATGAGGCCTCCGAGGAGCGTCAGGGAGACCGCCTCGATGAGGAACTGGATCAGGATATCGCGCCTTTTCGCCCCCACTGCCTTCCGGAGTCCGATCTCCTTCGTCCGTTCGGTGACGGAGACGAGCATGATGTTCATGATGCCGATGCCGCCAACCACGAGGGAAATTCCCGCAATGAGTCCGAGGAAAATAGTAATGGAGAGAGTGACGGTGGAGATCACACCGGTGGCCTGCGCGAACGAGCGTGCGATGAAGTCGTCTTTCTTCGGATCATCTTCCGGATTATCGATCCTGTGACGCTGCCGGAGGAGCGATTTGATATCGGCTTCCGCAAGGGAAAGATCACCTTTTGCCTGCAGGGAGATATAATCGACGTAGCGCACTTTTCCCGTCATGGCTTTTGCGACGGAGATGGGGACATAGATGAGGCTGTCCATGCTTCCCATGAGCGGGGACCCGAAGGACTTCAATGTTCCGACAACGGTGAATTTTCGCGTGCCGATCGTAATGCGTTTCCCCAGAGGGTCCTCACTCGGGAACAAATCCTCCGCGGACTTGGAGCCCAGCACGGCGACATCCTGTCCGCCCTTGATATCCCCGTCCGTGAGCGCTCTTCCGTGCTCGACCGTCAGAGAGAAATTCGAAAAGATTTCCTTGGTGCTTCCGAAGATCGACGGGGTTATCTCCTCCGTTCCGTATCGCACTTTTCCTGCGACGAAGATGACCGGTGCCACACTCTCCACCGTGGAGAGACGCGAGAGGGCATCCAGATCATCGGTGGAAATGGACTGCGTCTCCTTGCCGAATTCCTGCAATCCTTTCGCATGGATTTCGAATATTCCCCCGCTAAAGCTGCTCACCTGATCCAGAATGTATTTCTGAAAGCTGGCACCCATGCTGATCATGAGCACCACGGATCCGACGCCGATCATAATGCCGAGTGTCGTAAGAACGGAACGCGAGATGTTGCGCGTGAGTCCGTTCATGGCCGTTCTGACGAGATCTCTGGTGAGCATGGGTTATTCGTAGCGGAGCGCTTCGATGGGGTTGAGGGAAGCCGCCTTGCGGGCGGGATAAATGCCGAAAGCCAGTCCTGTTCCTGCGGCGGAGACGACCGAGAGGATGATGGCGAAGGTGTTCAGCTTGAAGGCGTAGGCGGCGAGGAATTTCTGCGCCACTCCCACAATGAGCAGGTTGATGCCGATGCCGATCAGCAGCCCAAAGAGCCCGCCGAGAAACGTGAGAAGGATCGATTCCACCAGAAACTGCCGGAGGATATCGCTCCTTCGGGCGCCGAGGGCTTTTCTCAGTCCGATTTCCCGCGTTCGTTCGGTGACGGCCACCAGCATGATGTTCATGATGCCGATGCCGCCGACAAGCAAAGAGATTCCCGCGATCATCGTGATGAAGAGTGTCAGGCCCAGCGAGACCGCTCCGAGAATTTCCTGCGCCTGCGCCGCCGTTCGCACAAGGAAGTCGTCGTTGTCCGTGCTTCCGTTGTCCGGAAGGATGATGCGATGGCGCTTGCGGAGCAGGTAACGGATATCATCCGCCGCGTATTCCACATCGTTGCTCGTCGCCTGTGCGACGGTCATGTCGACGTACGATCGTTGCATCGTGACTTCCGCCACAGAGAACGGAACAACGATGCGTTCGTCCAGATTCTGGAAGAAAGCGGATCCCGCCGGCTTGAGAACGCCGACCACCGTATATTTCTGGTCGCCGATTTCAATGCGTTCTCCGAGGGGGTTGCTGTTCCCGAAGAGATCCGTTGCCGTATCGGCTCCGAGGACTGCCACCGCCCGTATGCCGTTTTCGTCTTCTTCGTCATGAAAGCGTCCTTCCTGCATTTCGATATTCTGTGATCCGTAATAGTCCGGTGTTGATCCGATTGCAGTCGTATCCGATGTCTCGCGACCGTAGGAGACTTTCCCCGTGACGAAGATGATGGGGGAGACTCCGGTGATCGAGGAAAGCTTCCTCAGCGCATCCACATCACTGATCGTCAGTTTGTCGTATTCCGGATTCATCGTTCCGCTTCCTCCTTCGGGGCCTTTGTTTCCCGGCCATATGGCGATGGTGCGCGGTCCGAGGACGCTGACTTGATCGAGAATCACTCCTTCCATGCTTTTCCCGATGCTTGCCATGAGAATCACCGCCCCCACGGCGATGATGATGCCGAGCATGGTGAGCAGCGCGCGGCTCCGATTTGCCGACACTGCACGGAGCGCGATGGTGACGGTATCCCGGAAGAGCATGGAGGAAAAAAAGAATCGATTTACTTCAACTGTTTCACCTGACTTGCAATGCGTTTCGTGTGCCCCTTCTCATCGGTGAGAATGCGGCCGTCCTGGATATGGATGATGCGGTTTGCGTGTTCGGCAGTCGTCCGTTCATGCGTGACGAGGATGATCGTGTGGCCCTCCTTGTTCAGATTCTGGAGGATTTCCATCACGTGTTTGCCGGATGCGGAATCCAAGTTTCCCGTCGGCTCATCCGCAAAGATCACCTCCGGTTCCGTGACGAGCGCGCGCGCGATGGCCACACGCTGCTGCTGGCCGCCGGAGAGCTGGTTGCTGAAGAACATGGTGCGATCCGCCAGACCCACGGATTCGATGGCTTTGAGCGTCCGTTTCCGGCGCTCATGGACCGGCGTCGTGCCGTAGAGGAGAGGGAGGAGCACGTTGTCGTAGACCGTGGTGCGCGGGAGCAGGTTGAAGGACTGGAAAACGAAGCTGATGTTTTCGGCGCGGATGCGGGCCAGATCGTCCTGCACCTTCTCTTCGGTGGATTCCCCCTTGAAGTGATAATGCCCTTTGGTCGTGACATCAAGGAAGCCCAGAATGTGCATGAGGGTGGATTTGCCCGATCCCGAGGGTCCCATGATGGCCACGAATTCCCCGCTTTCGATTTTCAGATTGATGTCGAAGAGGACGGGTGTTTCCAGATCTTCATTGAAGTACGATTTGTAGAGATTGATCGTCTCGATGAGAGGGGCGGAAGGCGATTTTCCCCCTGCGATTCCCGGTGCCTCAGCCGATTTATTGTCGTGATTGGACATAAGTGAAGTGGAGAGTTCGTTTGGATGGAAGCGCTTATTTCTTGATCAGCACGATCACCGTTTCCCCCTCTGTGAGACCGCTTTCAATCGCGGTGTCCGTATCGCCTTCCATGCCGATTGTGACGGATTTTTCCACGACGTTCTTCCCCTCAAGGACACGGATGGTGGCGCCGCTTCCGCTGCTCTGGATGATGGCGCGGCTGGGGGCAAGCAGGACGTCTTTGCGTTCTCCCGTGATGATTTCCGCATCACCCGTCATGCCGATTTTGAATTCCTCGTGCGGGTGAACGAAATTCAGATTCACGCGGTACTTGGAAACCCCCTCGATTTTGGTCGGACCCGGTTCGACGCCGCTCACGCGAAGCGCATAATGTATGCTGGGGAAGGCATCCAGTTCAATCGATCCGGTTTGAGTGAGGATGACCTTCGGGATATCCACCTCCGAGAGGAACATCTCCACGCGGAAAGGAGAGGTGCCGAGCATCGTGATGGAGTGGCCGATATTGTCGGCGTCTCCGGTGAATTCGCCCAACTTGAAATCCACTTTGGTGACGGTGCCGTCGGCGGGAGCGCGAATGATCGTGTCTTCCAGTCGTGCCTGTGCGCGACTGACCGCCGCCGCCGCCGCGTTCGCATTCGCGCGCGCGACGTCGATCGATGTTTCGCGCGGGCCGGCTTTCTTGAGGGCGAGCTGGGCTTCGGCGCTGCGCAAGGTTGTCTCGAAAGTGAGGATGTCCGATTCGGCTGTCTGCTTGGCGGCCGTCGCGGCGGCGAAGTTGTTTTCCTCCGTCGCGATGCTGGTGTCGTAATTTGCGGAGGCGTCCTGCAGCGATTTCAGGGTGGTGTCGAGGGAACTCAATGCAGTCTGGGCACTGGCTTTCTGCGTGGCGATCGTTCCTTTGTAGGTCTCGCGAACGGTGCTTGAGTACGCCGTGGTGAGAGGGAGGACGGAAAGAATGTCGTAAGCCTGTTGCATCGCCGCGGTCGTTTGCATGATGGCGGTACGGGCCTCGCGGAGCGTTCCAAGGGCGTCCGTGTAGGTGGAGAAATTGGTGGAAGTCATGCCGGAGACACGATCAAGACCGGCGGCGGCCTGACTGCGCTGCAGCCTGTAGATCGAGTAGGCGGTCGTATCGTATTGCTCCGCGAGATAAGTGACGGTGGAATCAATGAAGATGTCATCGAGCGTCCGGAGAGCGGTTTTTGCAAGGGCAAGTTGCTGGGAACAGGAGCTGCCCGCCGTCGAGACGGATCCCGCAAGATTCGTATCCGCCTGACTGCGGATGGCCTCAAGTTTATCTTTAGCGGTCTTCAGCTTCTCCTCCGCACTCGCCAGATCCTCTTTGGCGGCGTCCAGTGATGCGCGCTTGTTGGCGACATCCGCTTCCGCGATGGCGATGTCCTCGGGGCGCGTGCCGTCCTCCAGTTCCTGCAGGGTCGCCCGTGCGGACCGGTACTGCGCGGCGGCCGACGCGATATCCGCGACATACGAACTGTTGCGGAGGTTCGCGAGCTCCTGACCTGCAACCACCTTGTCTCCCTCCTTCACACGAATTTCCTCCACAATGCCCGTGACGGGGAATTTGAGTGTGAGAGCCCTGTCCGATGTGACCGTGCCGACGGCCTCCACCTTCTGGACGAGATCTCCGCGCCTCACCGCGGCCGTGATGTACTGCGGTTGTACCGGCTTAAAAATGAAGACGAGCAACAGCACCACCGGCACCAGAAGAACCGCCGCCACCGTGAGGGCAATCGGATGCCTGAAGATGAAACTCTTGAGGGAGATCGCCCATCTTTTGATGCTTTGGATGAGGCTGATGAACATAGACAAGTATTATATCACAAAATAAAATGAAAATACTGCATTTTTCTCAGAATTTTGACTGTATTGTTTATTTGACGTATTTCTTGCCATTTCGGCATTTTGGAAAGTTTCGATAAATTAAGAACCATTCGTTCTCAGGAGATGGTGTTCGCACATCCCGTATCGGGGGCATGAACAGGGGTTTTTCGGCCTTCGATTATCGGTTCGGCAAAAGCAGCCGTCGGGTGCAGTGGTACACTGGTTTTTCAGGGTATGTCTTCCCCCTCACGCCATCGGGATCCTGTGCTCACGGCGAACCCCTCTCCATACATGCGGGGACTCTCAAAAGGGGTTTCCGAAGAGCTTGTGAGGCGGATCAGCGCCGAAAAATCGGAACCGGAATGGATGCTCACCCATCGTCTGAAGTGTTTGCGAATTTTCGAGAAAATGCCGCTTCCCGCATGGGGGCCGGACCTTTCCCGGCTTCCTCTGGATGACATTTACTACTATGCGAGCGCAGGTGCGGAGGAAGCGGACGATTGGGGCGAAGTGCCGCCGGAAATCCGTCGCGTGTATGACCGCTTGGGGATTCCCGAGGCGGAGCGCAAGGTGCTGGCCGGAGTCGGTGCGCAGTACGAGAGCGAGGTGATCTACCATCGGCTCAAAGAACAGTGGAAGGCGCAGGGAGTGATCTTCCTTGATCTGGATGATGCTCTGCGCATGTATCCCGATCTGGTAAGAAAGTATTTCATGCAGTGCGTCCCGCCGACGGATCACAAGTTTGCCGCTCTGCACGGGGCTGTCTGGTCCGGAGGAACCTTCCTCTATGTGCCCGCGGGCGTGACGGTCACGGAGCCGCTGCAGGCGTACTTCCGGATGAATGCGAAGAACATGGGGCAGTTTGAACACACATTGATCGTGGCGGAAGAGGGGGCCGACGTGCAGTACATCGAAGGATGTTCCGCTCCGAAATATGGCAGTCACGCACTTCATGCGGGATGCGTGGAAATCTTTGTGAAGCCGGGTGCGACCATGCGCTATTCCTCGGTGGAGAACTGGAGTCGCGACACCTTCAACCTCAATACCAAGCGCGCCCTCGTCGAACGTGACGGAACGATGGAGTGGGTTGGAGGGAATCTCGGCAGCGGAACAACGATGCTCTACCCCTGTTCGATGCTGCTGGGCGAGGGTGCGCGGTGCGATCATCTGGGTCTCGCGTTCGCGAATAGGGGTCAGTGGCAGGATGTCGGAGCGAAAGTTTTCCATCTGGCGCCCCGTACCTCGAGCAAGGTGGTGAGTAAGTCACTGAGCAAAGCGGGAGGGCGCACGGTCTATCGCGGCATGTTGCACATCGCTCCGCAGGCGGAGGATTCCGTTGCCAGCATTTCCTGCGATGCGCTTCTTCTGGACGAGAAAAGCACGACGGAGACCATTCCGACCATGCAGGTACGTACGGACCGTGCGACGGTGGCGCACGAGGCGCGGGTGGGGAAGCTTTCCACGGAGGACATCTTCTATGTGATGTCACGCGGTCTTTCCGAAGAGGAGGCAAAAGCGATGATCGTGAATGGATTTCTGGAGCCGATCATCCGCGAGCTTCCGTTGGAATATGCAGTGGAAATGAACAGACTTATCGAACTCGAAATGGAAGGATCCGTTGGCTGAGTGCCATCAGGAATTCACCCCGGCGAGGCCACGAATGTGGCGAAGACGGGTGAACCGCCTCATCGAGATGGAGATGGAAGGGAGCGTTGGATGATTACGCCGCGAGGATCTGGATCAGTTCCTCAAGATACTGTGTGCGCTTGTCCGGTTCCGCTCGTGCCAGCTGCATGAGAATGTCCCTGCACTTCTCCGCATTCTGCGCGTGCAGAAAATCTTTGAACGTGATGGTGCCATCCATGGAGAAAGCGCGGTCCAGTTCTTTCAGCACGTCGGGCGGCATCGCACACACGCATTGCACCGCTGCATTCACATTGCCGGTCTGTGCGGCGCGCTGCAGCTCCGCCAGGCCGGTGAGGGCTTCATGCACTTCCGTGTCCGGCGAGGAACCGAAGTCCACTTTTGCCCCGTAGAGGCCTTCCGTATTTGAGGGATCCATCTGGGTGTGGGTTTGTCTATATTATACAATAATATTGATTGTTTGTGAATAAAGGCTACAATGGCCTGCTTTCGGGCTCTTTGGCACCATCGCACCCCCGCAAGCTCCCTTTTTCTTCAGTGAGGGAGGAGAGAGCTGTTGGGGGTTACATTTCATCATTTTTTCTGTCCGGAGGTGTTCCATGCGTTGCGCTTTCCTGTTGGTTTCCCTTCTCTTCAGTTCCGTTCTCTTTTCGGCGGAGCCGAAACCTTCGTCAGTGACGATGACGGGTCCGGTGACGTTGGCGTTGCCGCCGACGGTGGACCCGTCTCGTATTGCTACGATCGACAACCGATTGTCGTCCATGGAAGGACGGCTGGCGAATCTGGAGAAGGGCCAGAACGAAATGAATAGGAAGCTTGATCTCCTGCTCGGTAGGATCGACGGCTTCCTGAGTAAACAAACCGAGAAAATCTCGCTCAAGGAAGAGCGGGAGCAGGCGCTCAAGGAGGGCGCGTTCATTCCCTGTCCGGACGGGATCGTTCGCCAGTTCTGGCGAGATCCCCAGACCGGGAGACTCCTCGTCGGTATGAAATTTGGAGATGAGTACCGCTGGTGCCCAGTGCAGGTCATGACGACCTACAATGGCACCGGTTGGTACGCTCTCTACGGGAACAACTGGGAGCGTCTTATGTTTGATTCCCAGCCGGTCGTGAAGGAACTGGACCGGCTGTTCCCAGCGTATACTTCTTCGACATAGTCTGTACCCCAACAGCAATGCAGATTGTGTCACCAGCACCTCGTCCCTTCTCGGAACGGGGTGCCTGGCTTATCCTGTGCATTTCTTGTATACTATGTCCGTACACAGACATCGCATCCATGAGCCCTTTTCACCCCTTCGAAGGGATCCGTGAGAGAATCCAGGCACGGCGTGAAGCCAGACGCATGCGGAGAAACCCGCAGACATGCGAGGATTTACAGGAGCTGAAAACGGAAGTGCAAGCGCAACCCCGGCAGCAGGAGAGCGTCGGCGAGCAGCACCGGAAATGGGAGATCTTCCATCAGGTGAATGAGGGGTGGCACCAGTACCTCATCCGCGATCCTCAGCGGGTGATCTCCTTCGGTTTCCATGCCAATCACAAGCAGTCGGAATTCACCATTGAGCCGAACACCGTTCACCTTCCGTTCGACGAAGACCTGCAGGTCGCCCGGCACACCATCGAGGGCCGGCAGTTTGTGGTCATCAGCGCGCGCGGTCCGTACATCGGCGCCGGTGCCGCAGTGGCCGCGGAGGGCATGCCGAACCAGACGTTCTACCTTGGGGAGGACGTTACCCCTCCCACCCCTGCCGTTCCGGAGTGGACGGACGAGGAACGGGCGCAGCGTGTGAAGACGAGCAGCATCAGGCTGCGTGAGATCATTGCGCAGGGCACCGGTCCGGCACGCATGGAGCAGGCCAAACTGCTCCTGGAGGCACTGGAAGTGGTGCAGGGAATCTCGGATCAGCAACGAGAGGAAATTCAAGCACTGCGACAGCAATACGAGAGCCTGCGGAAGCAGGCGGAAGGGAGTGCAGTCACGGAGAAGTAAGGACTTTCAAACCCGTGGTTTTGTGCTTCACTGTTTTTCATAGTTCTCCATCGCCGTACGGAACTTCCAGAGAAGGACACGATGCCCCTCGACGAAGTTACCCTGGAAGGTTGTTGTGCTTTCATGGAACCCCAGTTCTTTGAGCCGCAGCGCCAGATCACTATCCGGGAGCGTATCGAAGTCGTTGCGGAGGGTGATTGCCGCGTTTTGATAGGCTTGGGCATCGCGATACTGCGATGTTTCAAGGTAATCCTGTGTGCGTTGCACCGATCCGTTGGCGCAATGATCAAGAAAACGGCTGAGGCACGCTCTTTCCTTCCGGAAGAATGTGACAAGGGGACATGCTTGAAGCAGATGACCGGGGGTGAGTTGCCCGCGCTCTATCAGCCCGCGGATTTCAGGCTTGGAAGTGAGTGCGAGGATTTTATCCGCCGCCTCCCGACGATGCCGGACGGGCGGCTGCTCTCTCCGGTGCTCTGTGCCACCTTGAAAATTAAACAAGAGCTGATATTCGGTCATGAGACTCGTCGGGTTACGCAGCCTGCGCGATCACTCGCATGGTTTGATCGGCGAGGTGATGCATGTTCTCCGCAATCACAAATCCCTTTCCGTGCGCCTGGGTTTCCGTGACCTCGTGTGCCGATCGTTCCAGTTCATTCGCCTTCTCCAGAATTTGCTCCTTTTCATAGTGAGCGACAGGGGTGATATTTTGAAGAACCTGCAACTGTTGCAGCTGTGCACGCAATTCATTTACCGCAACATTCATCGCCTCCAGTCCGGACATCACATTGTTTACCGTCACATCAGGCTGGGCGGCATCTTCGCGACGCATTGTATCCACGCGCATATCGTGAGTCTTTTCTGCCGTGGAGAGCCGCACAAAATCGACCATGGTAGACTGGGGGAGGAACAAACGGTAATTTATACTATTTATCATATAATGCAACTATTATCTTGAATGCTCCCAACGCCAATCCCCGACGTATTTTGCTCTCCAAAGGGACGGTAGCCCCCCAGTTGCTTCGGGTCACTTCTCCGGCAAAGGAGAGAAGCCTTTTGATCGTCGCGGAACAAAATGCCGAGGCCTCTCTTCTGATTGATCTTCGCAAGGTGCGCTCACATAAAATGGAAGTGACGCTTATGCGCGGGGCCCGCGTTTCCGTTTTCATCCTTTCCGGAAGCCGATCGAAGTGTCATCTGAAACAGTTCTGTTCCGTTGCATCCGGCGCACGGATGCAGTGGTGGAATTTCACCATCGGGGGCAATGCGGAACAAGATGTGATTCTGGAAGTGAGCGGCACATCTTCCTGCGCCGATGTGCGCTGGATTTCGCATGCGAAGAAGAAGGATGTTCAGAATCTCGCTGTCCATGTGACGTATGCGGCTCCCGAAGGAAGCGGAGAGACGACGATGCGGGGAGTTGTGGAAGATCATGCGGTCATGCGTACCCATGGATCGATTGATGTGGAAGGGAAGGCACGCGGAACAGAGACGTTCCTCTCCGATCACATTCTCGTTCTCGATCCCACGGCCAGGGCCACCGCCGTTCCGGAACTGAAAGTGGAGACGAATGATGTGAAGGCGGGGCACAGCGCCGCGGTCTCGCGCATCAATCCCGAGGACCTCTTTTACCTTCAGAGCCGGGGGCTTGCGCCGGCGGAAGTCCGGCAGATGTTTATCAAGGGGTTTCTTGATGATCTCATAAGCCGGATCGATTCTGCGGAGGTGCGTGATGCGATAACGGGCAGCAGACTTCACCTTTGAGAGTCGTGGCGTATACTCGCCGCGCTTTCCCCTTCTTCCATGAACAAAATCGAATCCGCTCCCGAATCAAAGGAAAAGAGCATCACCGAGAAAGCGAAGGAACAGTGGCAGAAGCTGAAAAAGGGCTTTAAAGAGACGAAAAAGGAATTTGATCCCGCCATCAAAGCGGAGAAGAAAGGAGCGAAAGAGACATGGGAAAAAGCCGCGCCGGTCGTGAAAAAGAAGGCGGGCGAAGTGAAAGAGGCTGCGGAAAAAAAATGGGAAAAGATCAAACCTGATGTTGATGATGCTGCGAAGAAGGTGAAAGAGGAGGGAAAAAAAGGATTGGATTGGCTCAAGTCGAAACTTCCCTCGGGCAGGAAAAAGAAGAAGGAATAATTAGATATCCGACCCGCGTGTGAATCACGCAGGTCGGGGGTGTCTCGCAGAGAGCGAGACAGGGTTGGTCGGTCAGCACCAGATCAGCCGTACCGGTTTGGCCGGCGGTTGCGCCGGCTGGGCGGGTTGCTGCGTGGGCCACTGTGGCCGGATCTGTTCCGGTGTCGGGATGGGGGCCGGAGGGGGCCCGTACTCGACGGGATTACGGAACCGCTCGATGGCGTTGTGGATCATGGCCGGGATTTCCGGGCATGCCACGAACACATCGAGGGTCAGAAACAGGCAGGCGGGCAGCAACCAGCTTCGAATGAACTTCCCCATGGTTTTTTCCTTTCCTTGGAATAGGGGATCCTGAAATAACGAATGAGCGGACGCTGACGTAAACAATACTTTACATCATTTCTTCAAAGATGCAAGTGTCGTGGAAATGCCTCTCCGGAGACTTCTTTCAGTTCTTCGAAAAATTATAGAGATAGTCAGATGGTTCCGGAGGCATATACTCGAATGGCGGTATCGAGTGGTAGTCGTACTCCCCGTCGGGTCGGGGGTGTGTGCTGGGGATCATCAGCACGACGCCGAATGCGTGATTGTCTTCCACTTGGAATGAGACGAAGTCGTGCAATTGATTCGCTTGCGGCAGCTGAAAGATCACTCGTCTTCCATCGATGATTTCGCAGTAGCGCGTTCTTCCCTCGAGTATCTGGGCAACGATTGTCTCATGAAGATCGTGCATGAAGGTTCGGAGCGTCTCCAGATTCAGGAGACGGTTTCCTGCGGGGAGGAATTTCCCGTCTTCGTCCGGCAGTTCTGCGAGAGCACTCATAAATTGGGGGACATTGTGCTCCTGATAACCCCTGATGAAAGGCAAATTCCTCACTTTCGTGACCGCATGAAACGAGCCGGAATCAACACATCGTCCAACACGACGGTACTCGTCAGATTCGGCTTTTCCGCGTCTTCCGGGCAATGCAGCCAGACCTTCAGAAGCAGATCGCCGGTTGGGAAAGCGTCCTTGCAGCCCACCTGTGCCATCGTAAGAATCGTTTTGGCGGTCGGCGGCGTGAAAGCGTGGAGAAGTCCGTGCACGCGGTCCCGTATGAAGTCACAAGAGAGGCGAATACCGTCTTCGGCCGCCTGTTCCATATCTTCTCTCTGGCGGATGAGGTATTGCGCCATGAGTGACCGCGCCACTTCCTCCCGGTGCTCCGGAAGCGGTTCCAGATAATGTCCTTTCAGGTAGAGAGGGGCGAGAGCCACAGGAGGAGCACTGTACTCCTCAGGAATATCTCACTAGAAATCAATTTATCTGTGCGAAGAGCACCACATAGTTCTTTCCGTAGGCTTTGGCGCACTTGGGGCAGGTGGTGTACGAGAAGTAGAGTTTCTTGATCTGTTTTCCTTTTCCCTCGACGAAGGTCTTCATCTCGCGTGCCCATATGCCGGCATTTTTATACGGCCCCTCAAACACTTTGGTGAGGAATGTTCCTGAAATCGTCGCCATCTTTGCGCCGGGGACATCTTTGGAAACATCAATGAAGATGCTGCTGCCCCAGAGAGATCTCTCGTCCCAGAGCATCAACTGCGGCGCTTTTGCGTTTGCTTTCTCAATGAGAGCCATATTTCTTACGATCACTTTCCCCGTGTTCAGGGGGATGTGGAGGAAGCTCGTCACGTTGTCTTTCACAAAGAGCTTGTCCTTCCATGTGATCTCTTTCTCCTGCCATGGAGCGGGGTCAAAAGGGTCGCAGCAGCCGGTGGGGACGGGGGGTTGGTCGGGCATGCAAATAGTGTACCCCTTTGAGGTGTTCTTCTTTGGCAGAACTTATGATGATAAGCATTTTCGTATTTGGAGGCCCGCCGCCACGGGGGGTGAAGGGGAAGGCTTAGCCGCGCCGCAGGCGCGCTGACGAATCGGTTCCGAATCCCTGTAGGAACCGATGAGGAAGCACTGAGCTGGGCGGGTTGGGGCTGGCGGCGAAGCGCTTTCTTTCTCTCTTTCTTTGTCGCCCTGACAAAGAAAGAGAAGATCAAACGTCCGGAGGATGACGTGATCAAATTACATTTCTTTTTTTGTCGGGGGCCTAGGGCACCTTGTCCGGTTCCCTCAGGCCCCCGACACCCCCTCACCCTCCTGACGGCCAAGCACGGAGATTTTGTGGGTTGTTTGTGTTTTCATTACACAAAGCGTTGGGTCTCGCGGGTTCTGTTCGCCCCCACCCTAGCCCTCCCCCCTGAGAGGGAGGGGGAATGTAGGTGTTTTGTTTCTTCGCGTGCGCGAAGACCCCTTTCTCCCTCTGAAGGGGGAAAGGGGCAGGGGGATAGGGGGCGTACGCAAAATTCACCCCATCGCAGAGTAGAGAAGTCTTCTAGGTGATGTCCCGCGTTCGCGGGAACACCAATGCTCTCCTAGGCAATCAAATAGCATGTTGGCAATTGAGCACAGCCAGAGCATGCATACCCATCGCACCCGAAAGGGTGGTCAGGGCCAGAGAAATTCCCTGGTAAGGAAGTGTTCCATCCGCAGGTTCTCCTACGGATACCTTGTTACGACTTACTCCCAATCAGCAGTTTCACCGTGGTACCCCCCCTTGCGGGTAAAGGTGCTTCAGGTGCTCCTGCCTTTCATGAGTTGACGGGCGGTGAGTACAAGACCCAGGAACGTATTCACCGTGGCGTGGCTGATCCACGGTTACTAGCGATTCCAGCTTCATGAAGTCGAGTTGCAGACTTCAATCCGGACTGAGACCGGCTTTAAGAGATTTGCTTACCCTCGCAGGTTCGCTGCTCACTGTACCGGCCATTGTAGCATGGGTGTAGCCCCAGGCATAAAGGACACGCTGATCTGACGTCATCCCCACCTTCCTCCGCCTTGGAGGCGGCAGTCTCTTATGAAAAGACAACATAAGATGAGGGTTGCGCTCGTTCGCTGACTTAACAGTACACCTCAAGGCACGAGCTGACGACGACCGTGCATCACCTGTCTTCGGGTTCCTTGCGGCACTCTCCCGTTTCCGGGAGATTCCCGAGATGTCAAGCCTGGGTGAGGTTCTCCGCTTACTATCGAATTAAACCCCATGCTCCACCGCTTGTGTGGGTCCCCGTCTATTCCTTTGAGTTTTAGCCTTGCGGCCGTAGTTCCCAGGCGGCGTGCTTACCGCGTAAGCTAAGGCACTGGAACAGATTGAAGTTCCAACACCGAGCACGCATCGTTTAGGGCGTGGACTACCCGGGTATCTAATCCGGTTTGCTCCCCACGCTTTCGTCCCTGAGTGTCAGTACATTCCTAGCATCCTGCCTTCGCTTTTGGCGTTCTATCGTGGATCAACGGATTTTACCCCTACACACGATATTCCAGATGCCTCTGAATGACTCGATTCCTGCAGTTTCCAGCACGTATACGGAGTTAGGCTCCGCATTTTGACGCCGGACTAACAGGAACACCTGCGGACGCTTTACGCCCAGTAATTCCGAGTAACGCTTGCACCTTCTGTCTTACCGCGGCTGCTGGCACAGAATTAGCCGGTGCTTTCTCCTGAGGTACCGTCAAAAATTTCGTCCCTCAGAACAGAAGTTTACGCCCAAAAGGGTGTCATCCTTCACGCGGTGTCGCTCCGTCAGGCTTTCGCCCATTGCGGAAGATTCCTCACTGCTGCCTCCCGTAGGAGTATGGACCGTGTCGCAGTTCCATTCTGGCTGGTCGTCCTCTCAGACCAGCTACCCGTCATCGACTTGGTAGGCCGTTACCCCACCAACTATCTGATAGGCCGCAGGCTCCTCC
>JAQWAC010000035.1 GCA_028707875.1 Candidatus Peribacteraceae bacterium
GCAGAGCCCAATGCTGCCAGAACGCGCCGAGGATCTGCCACCGCGCAATCGGATGCAGTTCCGGCTCGCCTTCCACCCCGAGCTTTTTGCGCAACGCCATTTCCGCCGGACTCACGGTGAAGGTGCGACCGGTGACGGGGCAGGTCTTTAGCACGAAGCCAGTATGACGTATTTCGTATGACGTATCACGTATCAAACATACGAAATACGGTATACGCGATACTTAATACGCTTCTTTCAAATAACACTCCTCGCACAACACTCTCTCCTTCCGCTCGGGCGCGAACGTCGACTCTATCTCTCTGCCGCACGCAGAACACGGTCGCTTCCAGAGCCTGCGGGGAGGACGGCGCAGGAGTCGATCTGCATGTCGTTCCTCCGGGTGCAATCGCGGCAATGGAATATCATGCGTGCGATAGAAGGATAATTCCTGCCTTGTGATTTTGAAGGGTCGTCCCGCGCGTTCGGACTTGATCGCCCAATGGAGCACGTTATCCGGAACCTCTGCAACGGTCTCCGGAAGTTTGCCTGCCGGAATCACCTTCTTCACATCCAGCGGCTCATCCACCTCATCACGCCACTTGTATCCCCGCTTGATGGCATCTTCTTTACTGATCGGGAAGTACTCCATCGCAATCGTTTCATTGAAAGCAAAAGGACATACCTCTTTGGGGAAGTATTCGCCCCACTCGCCGGTCGTCCTCATGTGGGCAATGAGCCGATCGCGCAATTTTTTGTACTCCCCTTCTGAATACTCTTTGTTCAGAATGCAGTATTGTTTCTTCTTCAGGCCGACGCAGCCAAAGCAGTCGTGACAAGTGTTACAGCTGTCACAGTAGGTGAGATCGGAATTATTCGTGGCGCACGTTGTGCAGAATCTGAGATTGAATGCGTTATTGCCGCATGCGGAACACTGGTACAACCGCTCCGCCTTGTCCCCCCACGAGTTGTAGTCCATGCTCGATTTCACCCCCATGGCTACTTTGGCACAGTAGCGACAGTCCTCGAGATCCTTGCAATCCAGGCAGTGGAATGCGTTCTTGGAATCGTAGAGATGATCGCCCGTGGAGCGCTCGTTCCGCTCCGCCTGCACGTACCGCTGCGGCTGCGTGAGAAAGAAATCCGCGCATTGCCTGCGGAACGCAGCCAGACCGGCGGCACTGTTCAAATGCAACGCCTCTCTGCGCTTCTGAAACTCCACTTTGGTGAGCTGCTCATTGAGGAGCATGTACCGCTTCTGGCGCTGGTTGATGCAACCGACGCACTCTCTGCAGCCGATGCAGTTCTTGAGGAATGAGCTGTCCGAGCAATTCTGACAGTCCTGCGAGAAGAAGAGACTGTGACAACCCGTGCAATCGATTCCCTCATAGCAGAGTTCGCTCTCGTAGCAATTGCTGCAGTCCACCATGTTCTTGCAGTGGTACACGCGATTGGAGTAGTAACAATCTTCGTTGTAATCCACCTCGAACGAGAGGTAACAATTCTTCAAAAAACCGGCACAGTTCACGTAGTCGCTGTTCTCAATGGTTCCCTGAATCAAAAAACGGGCCTGGTGCGGAACAACGTTTTTCAGTGCGAGGAACTGTGGAAAGAACTGACGAGCAGGATCGATATCCCGCCCATAGTCGAGCCCGTCCCACGTGTCACTCCACCACTCTTCCGGCGTGTAGACCGGGAATGGATGATCCGCGTGGTACTGCGAAAGAATGCGCTTACCACTGGCATCGCTTTTCCTCCAGTAAAGCCTCCTCGCATTGCGCTCGATCATGCGCCGCATGAGCCGGCATTCGGGACAGGATTTGGGATCGGGAACGTCGAAGTCCTGCAGAAACTTCCGGTCATCATCGGAAATTTCGAAGGGCGTGCCGCACTCGATGCAAGTTCCGCTCATGTCCGGAACTGAAAAATACGCTTGTGGAAGCGCAGAAGCAATGGATCTAACCGGAACGTCAACCACTCATTATCCCCCACGGAAAAAAGCTGCTAGGATGGCCATCCATGCCGAAGAAAACTCCACGCACCTGCGTCACGCCCACAGTCCTCCTGCAGCATATGCAAGGAATGGAACAGCGACTGACGAGCCGTATGGATGGTCTGGGAAACAAGATGGATCGTATGCATGTGAATCTTTCTGCACAGATCGATGCCATCGACCAGCGGCTGGATGTGATCGAAATTGAGAACCTGCCAAAACGCGTGGCCAAACTGGAACGGGTGGTGGGAATTCGCTAGTAGACCTCTTTCAGGTAGCACTCCTCGCAATAGATGATCTCCGGTCGTTCGGGAGCGTACGTCGTTTGCAACTCCTTCTTGCACTTCGCACAGCTGCGTTGCCACAGATGACGAGGGTTGCGCTTCCTCATGCGATTGTGATGACGGCAGAAAAAACACTCCGCAGGAAGCGGCATCCGCACGCTCCGCAGAAGTGCAAGCTCCTGAGCCTGAATGCGATAGTTGCGACCGCACGTCCCGCAGGCGAGCGTCTCCTGTATGACATCATCCCGCACTTCCCCGACGGAGGCGGGAGGGACAAAGGTCGGCGGCGCATACTCCCTGCTGTCCCGCTCTTTCCACCGGTATCCGAGCGCCTTCGCCTGCGCCTCCGTGAGCGGGTAATAATCGTTCGCGATCGACTCGTTGTAGGCGAAGAGACTCAATGCCGGAGGAAAGAAATCCCCCCATTCGCCCGTCTTCTGCATGTATTCGATGAGCCTCGGTACGATCCTCTCATAGTCATCTTCGGTGTACTGACGATTCAGAATGCAATGCTGCTTGCGATTGAGACCCACACACCCGAAGCAATTCTTGCTGTGAAAACAGAAGGAACAATAGAAGAGGTTAGAAATCTGATCGAGACAATTGGCTGAGAAGAAAACGTCGTACGCTCCGTATCCCGCAGTGGAACACTGATAGAGCC
Source organism: Candidatus Peribacteraceae bacterium (assembly GCA_028707875.1). GTDB lineage: Bacteria > Patescibacteriota > Gracilibacteria > Peribacterales > Peribacteraceae > JAQWAC01. The sequence continues at coordinate 2,918 of JAQWAC010000035.1, forward strand.
GCTCCCCCTCTCCGGTTGCTTCGCAGTCCATGGAATTCTTCACCGACATGAACGTTCGGTAGAGATGAGCCGTATCCCACAGCTTCTCCCCGTCGAAGCAATGACGGGCATTCTTGGACTGAAGGAGGTAATCGCCGATGACGTTCTCATTCTGCACGCCGTGAATGAATTTTTCGGGAAAACGCAAACGCCATTCCTGAAAATGTTTCTGCGCGGCAAGAATGTGCTTTCTGTCCGCGAGCAACGTGACGATGTGTTCGAAATCTTTTTTTGAAACCGGCTTGTTCTCAACCATATATTCCTTGTTGTTGATGTTGATGCAATAGAGACAATGCTTGCAGCCGGAACAGTTCTTCAGAAACATGCTGTCGGAGCAGTTCACACAGTCCTGCAGATACGCCGACCCGTAGCACTGCAGGCAGTCGATGCATTCATAGCAGAGTTCGCTGCGACGCACCCGGTAACAATCCATGCAGCTCACGGAACCGTTGAGACTGTAACTGTCGTAGCAGTCGCGATTTTCATCCGAGTCGAAGATCAGGTAACAGTTCTTGTTCCGCCCTGCATAGTTGGTGTACTCACTGTTCTCGTCGAACTGAGGCACCGTGAAACGCGAGGGATAGGGAACGACAAGGGAGAGTTCTTTGAGCTGATCAAAGAACGGACGCGAGAAATCGACCTCACGACCGAACTTCAGAGCGTCCCACCGATCCGAATACCAGACTTCCTGATCGTAGACGATGTACGGTTGTTCGGGATCTTTGTCGGAGAGAACGTTTTTTCCGGTAAGACCGCACGTACGCTTGTAGAGGTGCATTTCGTTGAGGAAGGCCGCGCGCCGCTGCTGCCGGCAATCGGGACAGAGCGTCGGCTGCGGGAGCGGGAACCTCTTCCCCGCAACAACGGGCGCGAGACTCTCGCGAAGGGAAGAATCTTCCTCTGTGATCCCGAAGGATTGCTTGCACCATGGATTGCGGCAGGTCTGCTGCATGCGAGCAGTATGACGTATTTTGTATCAGGGATCACGTATCTCCAGCATACCTTATACGTCATACGAAATACCTAATACCTATCAATACACCTCTTTCAAATAACATTCCTCGCAATAAACTTTTTCCGGTCGCTCAGGAGCATACGAGGTCTCGATCGACTTCTGACACTTCGCGCACGTACGCTTCCAGAGGGTGCGGGGGTTCCTGAGCGACATGCGTTCCGCATGACGTTGATCGGGACATCTGCGGGGAAGCGGGATGCCCGTTTCGCGGTAGAACTTAAGCTCTTGAGGAATGATTTTGAACGGCCTGCCGGTAACCGAGCAGGTGAGGATCTGACTGCAAATCGCATCAGGGACGTTCAGGATATCATCGGGTGCGATGACGGGCGGACCGAGATAGTTTTCCTTGCGCCCATCCTCTTCCTCATGCCATTGCCAGCCGCGTCTGACCACTTCCGTTTTGGGAAGAGGGTCGTGTTCCTGCGCGAGAGATTCATTGTAGGCAAAGGGGCTCTGAGCGACAGGGAAGAACTGTCCCCATTCCCCTGACTCTTTCATGTGCGTGATGATCTGCGGAACCAGATTTTCATACTCCTCTCTGGAGTACTGACGATTGAAGATGCAGTATTGTTTCTTTTTAAGGCTCACACACCCGAAACAGTACTGGCAACTGAAGCAATGATCGCAATAGATGAGATCGGAGCACCCCGACCAGCAGAGATTGCAGAATTTGAGATCGTGAAGATCGTAGCCGCATGCCTGACAGTCGTAACACCGTTCCGCACGACCGCCCCAGTAGCTGTGATCCATACAATCCCTGGCATCGTAGATGCACTGGCAGTACCGCACGTCCTCGCATCGATCGCACTCAAAGCACAGATGGGCTCTGCGACAATCGCGCAGGTAATCCCCGGAGGATGCTTCGATATTCGCACCGTGATACTCCTTGGCTTTGAGATCGGCGAGCTCCGCATCCACTTTTTCCCTGATCCGCTCGACGACGGCGAAGCTGCCGACATTCACCTCTTTGAGAAACGCTTCATACTGCTCTTTGGTTTTCTGGACATTGAATACGACGTACTGTCTGTTCACCAGATTGCTCCCGCCGAAACAGTTCTTGCATCCCGTGCAGGAGCGCAGGAACGCCGAATCGGAACAGTTGATGCAATCACGACTCCAAAGCAGGCGGTAACACGATCGGCAGCTGACACACTCATAGCAAAGATCGCACTGATCCAGATTCAGATTGTCGATGCAGTTGCGGGCGTCGTTGATCCAGGAACCGTAGTAACATTCCTCGGAGCGGTTGCTGGAAAAGATAAGATAACAGTTGCGGTTCTTGCTCGCGCAATTGCAGTATTCGCTGTTCTCCATCGGTTGCTGCTGCTGGAGCGCCATGCGCGGAACGCGGTCGCGGAGTTCAAAGAACTGCCCGAAGAACGGACGGGACATGTTGAACTCCCGACCAAAGGAGAGAGGATCCCAATCATCGCTCCACCACGCATCGATGGAATACACCGGAAACGGTTTGTCGGTGGAGAATGCGGAAATGATTTGTCGGCCGGTCAGGTCGCACTTGCGATGATACAAGTGACGTTCGTTACGATATGCGAGCCGGCGGATCATCCTGCAGAACGGACAGAGGGCAGGCTCCGGTACACCCATCTCACGATAGAACTTCTTATCCTCCGGAAAGATCCCGAACGGTGCCGAACACTGGCGACAGGTCTTTTGCATCAATAGACGGAGGAGAGGTAACACGATTCGCAGTAGACGGTTTCCGGCCGCTCCGGCGCATAGGTTGTCTCGATCGACTTCTTGCACTTGGCGCACTGCCTCTTCCAAAGCTTGCGGGGATTGCGTAACGCCATCCGCTCACTGTGACGCTGATCGGGACACTTCCGGGGAACGGGAATACCCATTTCACGGTAGAACTTCAGTTCCTGCGGGATGATTTTGTACGGACGTCCTGTCACTTCGCAGTGAAGAATCTGCTTCATAATATCATCCGACACACTACTGATGCTCATCGGCACTTCCACGGAAGGACCGAGGTAATTGCTGCTCTCATCATCATCGCGCCACACAAAATGACCGGCTTCCGCCTGATTTTTGGTGAGAGGAAAGAACTCCTGCGCAATCGATTCGTTGTAAGCAAAGGGAGAAAAACGGGAAGGAAAGAATTCGCCCCATTCCTTCGTTTTCCGCATATGATCAACGATCTGCGGAACCATCCTTTCGTATTCTTCTCTGGCGTACTGCCTATTCAGGATGCAGTACTGCTGTCGTTTCAATCCGATACAGCCGAAGAGATTCTGACAACTGCCGCAGAATGCGCTGTAGAGGATGTCATTTCCTTTCGGATAGATAAGAAAAGAGAAGAGGCAGCGCTGACCTGCGACGGAGAATCCCTGATAACTCAATTCCGCTCCGTATCCGGCACCGTAAATCTCACTGCAATCCTTTGTTTCCCCAGGAATATTCTGCATGCGAATACAATCCTGCGCCTCCGCGCCGTCATAGCAATCGCGACAGTTCTTGCAATGAGACAGGTTGTCTCCGGAGCAATGTTCGCAATGCAAAAGATGAGAGGAAAGTCGCGGTTGTTTCTCCCACTCCTGCAATGCCCGTGCACGGGCTTGCTCAATGGTACTCTCGGTCAATGTTAATTCTGCAAGTTTGGCTTCGTATTCTTTTTTCTGCAAAGAAATATTGAAAAGGTGATACTCCTTTCCGCGCAACCCCGTGCAACCAAAGCAATGGCGACAATTCTTACAGTCGAATGAAAAATCCACACTGTCACAATTGGTCAGCTCCTTGCTGTAGAAACAACGATAGCAAGATTCACTGTCCAGAAGCTGATAGCAGTACCTGCTCTCTTTGCAGTAAGCACAATCCACACAATCGGAACAACGAAAAAGGAGATGACCGTAATAGCAGTCCTGACTCTGATCACATCCGAAAATCAGATAACTGTCTTTCACTCCCCAGTTGAAATTTCCGTAATCCGAATTTTCGCACTGCTCCGTATGCAAACTGGGAAGGGGCACCGTATTGAAGAGCTCGGAAAACTGCTCAAAAAAGGAACGGGAGAAATCAAAATCTTTCCCATAGTCCTTCGCATCCCATGCATCCCCCCACCATTCCTTTTGCCCATAGACTGTAAATGGCTTTTCCGGTGCATAAATGGAGATGATCTGTTTGCCGGTCAGATCGCATTTTCGATGATAGAGTTTGCGATCATCGCGCCACATATGACGCTGTTGCCATCGACATTCCGCACACAGCGTCGGAGACGGGATCAACTCCTTCTTTCCATTGAAAGATGGCGACACCTTTTCAAGAAACTTCAGGTCATCCTGCGTGATCTCGAACGGAGCCGAACACTGGCGACAGGTCATTTGCATACAAAAAAATGCTGGGCATACAGTGAGGCCGCAGCATCTGCATTCTGCAATGTACAGTCATTATTGTCAAACAGTTATAATGATGTATTCATTTTTTGCTTATTCCAAAGCCAAAAAAACACATACAAAATGTGTAGAAAACTTTCGACAACAATGATAAAATGTCATGGTGAGCTCTGTCGAACCATGACATCCGATCACCATTCCTCGACAGAGCTCGAAATGACAAGATGATTTCAGAACTCCTCAAATTAGGACTTACGGACGAAGAGGCCAAGGTGTATCTCGCGGTCGTGGAAATCAACGGAGGAGCGGTCTCTGTCATTGCCCGCAAAGCCGGTATCAATCGGGTGAGCTGCTACCACACACTGGAGAAGCTTCTGAAGAAGCGCCTCTTGAGTCAGTACGACAAGAACGGGGTGAAGTGCTTTGCACCGGAGCCGCCCGAACAACTGGAGAAGCTGGCACTGGAAAGAGTGAACATCGCGAAGGTACTTCTGCCGCAACTCAAATCGCTCACGGGCGCACACGGCTTTAAGCCCAAGATCCGCTTCTACGAGGGACAGGAAGGTGTGGAGCGCGTCTTCATGGAATCGCTCGCAGCCAAGAAGGAAATCCTCGGCTACACGAATCTGAAGGCGGTGACAGAATTCTTCCCGAAGTTCTTCCGTGAGTACACGCATACGCGACTGAAGCGCGGCATCAAAATGCGCTACCTTTCCCCCAACACGGTGGAGAGCGTTCACGTGATCGATCCGTTCCTGCCCAAGGAGTATGACCCGAACCTCATCGAGATCCTGCTCGTGAACAAAGACCAGTTCCCGTTTGAGAACGAGGTGCTCATTTTCGGGAATACGGTCGGTATCGTGTCATTGAAGAAAGACGAACTCCTCGGCCTTCTCGTGGAGAGCGCAACCCTCGCACGGACGATGCGCGCCGTCTTCGATCTGGCATGGCTGGGTGCGACGGCCTTCGTGGCGAAATGACCTACGCTCCGGTGGTGTTCTTGATGCACTGGTTCGCCGCAAACGTCATCGAGAGATACGGCTGAGCCGCAGGCGTGAACTGCGCGTTCTGATGCAGGTTCTGCTGCTGCCAGAGTCGCGTCACTTCGGAACAATCCATGGCCCCGTCGAAGCCGTTGGTCTTGTTCATGACCGCCCCGTTTTGCAGGAGCTTGAACGTCCAGTGCAGGTGCGGCGCAGTGGAATTCCCCGTCTGACCGCTGAGCGCCACCGGATCCCCCTGCGAGATCGACTGACCGTTCTTCACGAGGATCTGCGAGCAGTGCGCGAGCAGGCTCCTGCGCGTGGGTCCGTCGATGACGACGTACTTTCCGTAGTTCACCGCCCCGTCATCCTTCACCGTGCACACACCGTCATGCGGGGCAAAGATCTTCGTCCCTTCCGGAACGCCGAAGTCGAACCCGTTGTGCCCCAGATAGCCGTACTGCTGGTAAATTTCTTTGTTCTGGCCGAAGCCCTGCGTGACCGTGGGAGTGCCGGGGAGCGGGGAGAAAATCATAACAAGGGGGAATTATCTCCAGTTTCGATCAATCAAATGCGAAGTCAATGCAAAAAAATATCGCGAAGTTGCGGGTGGCTCCGCCGGGACCCGCAACTGGAGCGACACCTTTGAAGGGAAAAGAGAGCTCATGAGAGAAAAACCGCAGGTTTGTCTCTCATGAATTATTCAATACAACAATCAATCGCCTTCTTCACGAGCGTCCCCAGCGCACCCATGAACCCCTTCTTCTCCGTATCCTGCTTGTTGAGCGCCCCGTCATCGATCTTCTTCACATCACCGATATTAAGAAGCTTCATATTGAGCCCCCAGAAGAGCGAGTAGAGATTGTAGGCTTTGGTGAAGAGATCGTAGGCATCCTCCTTGCGTCCCATGCCGAGCTGCTTGGTGCCGACTTCCATCAGGCGCATGGAGGCGGCAAGCAGGTGCTTGCTGATGCACCACACTTCGCCCTCATATTCCTTGATGATTTTCTGCAGGAGCGTTTTGCGCATCTCGCGGACATCCTTGATCATGTCGTAATAGGCGGGCTTATCCAGCTTGGCGCCCGTGAAGAAGAAGTGTTCCTCAATGGAGATCAGATTCATGATCGCGATGCTCAGATCCTGATCCGAGGAGAGATCCATCTTGTCCTGCTTCTTCATGTTGTCCACTTTGTCGATGAAGGCCTGAAGCTGTTGGGGGGTGGGATCTGCCATGGGATCAGTAGGTGATGTAATAGAAAATGAAACTCAGGATCAGGAGCGGCGCCACCGGCATCACGACCTTCTGAAACGGGAAGTACGCATGGCCGCGGCGCGCCTTGATGCGTCGGTACCAGTCTGCCCCAAGAAAGAAAGCGACACTCCCGATACCGGTCCCGAGGAGGAGCTTGTCCACTCCCCAGAGCATGTGCTTCGGACTGCCGATGACATCTTTGAACAGGTACGGCAGAGGCAGAACCACGAGCATGTAGTATCCGAGCGCCATCCAGAAGTCCCGCAGGAAGAAATGAATGTTCTTTTTCTCAAACCAAACAACCGTCCACAGAGTCACGGACACCGTCAATCCGCCGACCCAGAGACCCGTGATCGCATCATCGATACCAAGCTCTTCTGCGATGCCGACTCCCGCGGCGACCGCCACGGTGCAGACGGGACAAACGGCCAACGCTTTCCCCGCGAAGCCGAAAAAAAAGAGTCCTGCCCCGGACATCAATCGGAGGAAACTCCTCATAGCTTCTTCTGAAAGAAATCAATGATATCTTTGTCCCCGATCAGACAGCCGGAGCCCGTCCAGAGGAACGGAACCCCGATATTGTCCGTGGGCAGCCCGCACGTTTTGGCGTGGGCGGCCATCTCGCGTTGATTCTTCTTGTTGTAATAGACCTCCTTCTTCTCAAACATCACCTTCTCCTCCACCCTATTATCCGCAAAGTACTTCTCAACGATCTCACAGTGCGGACAACCGTTCCCGAAGAAGAAGATAATTCCCTTCCCGCCGCCGACCGATGCACGGGCGAAGAAGAAGAGGACGGCGAGAAGGGCGACGACCCCGACGACTCCGAGGACCATCCCCGGGATCCCCCCGCTCCTCCGCCGAAAAAGAGAAAACTGCATCATGGCCCGTATAGGGTACCGAGATTGATGCCGTTGTCTATCGATCAAACGAGCAAAATATTGAACAGATATCCGATGAAGATGATTCCCGCCCCAACCGTTGCGGCAAAGAGGAAGATAAGTTTACTGTGCATCACCTTCCTCAATATCAAAAATTCCGGCAACGAAAGCCCCGTTACCGCCATCATGAAGGCGAGGGACGTGCCGATGGCCACCCCTTTCTCCGTGAGGACGCCGACCAGCGGCATGATCCCCGCGGCATTGGCGTAGAGCGGAATCCCGATAAGCGTGGCGAACGGCACCGCATACCATTTGTCGGCTCCGGCGAAACGCACGAGCGCATCGGCGGGCACATATCCGTGCATCCACGCCCCGATCCCGACTCCGATGACGATGTAGAGCCACACACGGCGCACGATGTTCACGGAATAGTTCCCCGCACGCGCCAGACGATCCGTGAGCGACGACACCGCGGAATTCCGGCCGCACCCGCACCCCCTCTCGCTTTCCGGAATGCGCACCACCAGATGTTCCACACGCAGCAGACCGATCAATACGCCTGCGAAGATCGCAATGGCGACACCGCTCACGGCATACAGCAGCGCGATCTTCCACCCGAACATGGAGAGGAGGAGCACGAGTGCCACCTCATTCACCATCGGTGAAGCGACAAGGAAGGAGAATGTGACTCCCAGCGGCACACCGGCCTCCAGAAATCCGAGAAAGAGCGGAATGGCGCTGCACGTGCAGAAGGGCGTGATGATGCCTATGAGCGCGGCAAGCACATTCCCCGCGACGGGAAACCGATGAACGAGTATCTTCCGCACCTTCTCCGGCGGCAGGAACGTCCGGACAAAGGACACCGCAAAGGAAATGACAAGAAGGAGGAGGAAAATCTTCAGCGTGTCCTCGATGAAGAAGCGTACGGCTTCACCAAGGTGCGACTCGGGAGCGAGACCGAAGATACGGAAGGTCAGTGAGTCGGCAATGAACGAAAAGAGTGCCATGAATGACAGGGGAAAACGGAGAGAAGAAGTGTACAAGGTAATTCTTTCGCAATGAAATGATAATCAGAAAAGAGGGCCTCGCGGCCCCCTCTTCTCACAAAGACGCTGTGATCCGATTACTTCCTGACCGACAGGATGAGTACGGGCTCATGATCGACGATTTCGAGCTGCTTGCGGTACACATCGGACCACTTGAAGGCCACGTGCGTATCGGGGTGCTGCCAGAGCTGGGCCACATGATAGCGGCTGCAGCTGTAGGGTTCGAGGGTACTGGCGGAAATCGTTACCGTACGACGGATGCATGCGTTCCAGATGGGATTGGTGGAAAGCGGAATCCCTTTGGCATCCACCGGGAAGATACGGGAGGCATCGGCAATGGGAGTGGAAGTGCCCATGGCACTGCCACCGCTGCAGGTTGCGGAATCCTTCAACGCATTATTGACGACGGAAGGAACCGTTCCGAAGTACGATGCAAGGAGGTTCGCCAGCCATCCGATCGATGCCTGAGCATTGCGGTAATTCACGGACTTCTGCACCGCGCAGATGATGTCCTTCTGCTGCTGAGTCAGACCTCCCGTTGGAGCGCCTCCGAACGCCCCCGGGGCGATGCGGCCTCCGTTCCGTGTCCCTCCAAGCATGAAGGCGACCGTGGAACTGAAGCCTTTCAGGCTGTGCCCGCCGGAGCTGCCCGGTCCTTGCACGGGCTCGATCACGACGACACTCACCGCATCGGACACGCTCGTCAGGTTATTCGTATCTCCCGCGTAAGCGGCATCAATCGGATGAGTTCCGAGCGCCAGGCTCGAAGTTGTAAAGCTGCCGCTTCCGTTGGAAAGCGTGATGGTTCCGATGGTCGTTCCCGCATCACGAATTGCTACATCACCCGTGGGACCGACTCCGGTGACAACTGCACGGAAGGTGACATCCGAACCGAGATAAGACAGATTGGTTGAGGATGTGACGGTCGTTACGGATGCAGATTGATCCACCACCTGAATCACAGATGTCGATGAGGTGCTGCCGAGGTTATTGATATCCCCCAAATACTCCGCAGTCATCGGGTGATCCCCCACGGTAAGTGAGGAAGTTGAGAACGTCGCGGTGCCCGCAAGGAGTGACCCGGTTCCGATCACAATTCCGTTATCTTGAAAGACCACGTCTCCCGTGGGATTGTAACCGCCTGACACAAGAGCCGTGAACGTCACTGAGTCACCGACAACCGAGGAATTCGGAACGCCGATGGCGGTGGAAGTGGACGAAGAAGCCTTATTCACGACCTGCAGATCGGCGGTGGCAGAGGTGCTCGTGTTGTTGTTGGCGTCACCGCTATAGGTGGCGGTGAGGGAATGCGTGCCGACGGAGGTGAAGGTGTAAACGATGCTGACACTACCGCCGACGAGGGCTCCGGTCCCGAGAGAGAACACGCCGTCGAAGAATTCAATGGACCCCGTGGGGTTGTATCCGCCAGTCACGCTCCCCGTGAGGGTGACGGGGTCACCGACGATGGAGGAATTGGGGGCGGAGAGGACGGTATTGGTTGTGGGGGAAGCCTTGTCGACGACCTGCAGATCGGCGGTTGCCGAGGTGCTCGTGTTGTTGTTGGCGTCACCGCTGTACGTGGCGGTGAGAGAGTGGGTCCCGACCGTCGTGAAGGTGAAGGAAATACTCGTTTTCCCGCCGGAGAGTGTGGCGCTCCCGAGGGAAGTGATGCCGTCGAAGAATTCAATGGACCCCGTGGGGTTGTATCCGCCGGTCACGCTCCCCGTGAGGGTGACGGGGTCACCGACGATGGAGGAATTGGGGGCGGAGAGGACGGTATTGGTTGTGGGGGAAGCCTTGTCGACGACCTGAATCGGAGCGGAAGCCGAAGTGCTGCCGTAGTTGTTGCCGTCACCCACGTAATGCGCCGTAAGGGCGTAATCACCTGCTGTCGTGAAGGTGTGGATGAGACTGGCACTGCCACCAGAGAGCGTGCCCGTCCCGAGGACCGTGGACCCGCTCAGGAATTCCACATCGCCCGAGGGACTGAAACCACCGGAGACCGTGGCGGTGATGGTGACCGGGTCACCGACCGTGGAGGAGTTCGGGACGCCGACGGCCGTGGACGTTGCCGGCGTGTCCTTGTCCACCACCTGCAGAACCGTTGTCGCGGATGTGGAAGGATCATTATTGCCGTCTCCCAGATAATGAGCAGTCATCTGATAGTTCCCCACCGCGAGACCGGAAGTGGAAAAAACCGCAGTGCTGCCGCTCAATGTCGCCGTTCCGATGATTGTGGACCCGCTCTCAAAATTCACAGTCCCCGTTGGGTTGTATCCGCCGGAAACCGTGGCGGTGAAGGTGACGGAATCACCGACAATGGAAGAAGAAGGCAAATTGAGAACGGTGGAAGTGGTGGTGGAAACCGTGGCAACCGTCAGTGTGCCGTCCACATAACCGATGGAGTAATTGCCGAGACCTGTTCCAACCGCAGCACTCGGAACGATGGAGTAGGGCGAGCCCGCCACGGTGGCGGTCGCCGCAGCCCCCGCACTCGTGAGCGTGACACTCGTGACGGAGTCGCCGGTCACCAGTTCACCGACACCGGTGGAAAATTCCGTTCCCGCGAACGTCAGCGTGGTGCCATAAGCCTTACCCGTACTGTCGGCGGTGATGGTCAAATTCTTGAGCTGAGCGGTAACCGTTTCCGTCACCTCGAGGGCGGCATTATATCCGCCGTCTCCCGCTTGGTTGTAGTGAATGACACAACTCGTTGTTCCGCTCGTCATTGTGACGGTACCACCGGCGATTGAGCAGCCTCCCGTTGCCGTGATTGCACAGCCAAGCCGGAACTCGCCGTGGCCGCCACCGGGAAAGTGGAACCGTAGATCGCACTTGCCGGAGCAGAAGATGTGACAGTGATCGTTTGGTTCGTCTTGCTGTAGTAAACGGTGACAGAAATGTTGTCCACATAGATGAACCTGTTTCCCGTGCCGAACGTGCGAGAGGCTGCGAAGGCGGCGCCAAAGGTGAGAGCATTGATATCTTCGGCAGTCCAAGTTGCCCCCCACAAGTCCGTTGAACTTCCGTAGGTAACAGTGGTTTCCGTATTTGTCCAACAGTTGCCTGTTCCGGAACAGCCGCTTGAAGTGAAACCGGTACCGGATGTCTTCGATTGATCTGCTCCGGTTATAGAACCATTCTTGACGATGAACACACCGGCGTCGTGCACGGAAGTTGAATTCGCGTTCCGTTCGACTCTCACCTCAATTCCATCAATGGTGGAACCTGAGGGAATGTTGAAGCCGAACCCCGTTGCCTTAAGGTAGCGAGAGACGAATACGGCATTTCCGTTCGTGGTTGCATACACATCATTCGATGTTTGCGTATTGGATGGATTTGACCAGTCCACTGTTCCAACGCCGGAATCATTTGCAAATGTCAGACCATTATTCGGCCCGCTGGACGCCGCCTCCGCCAACGGCACGAAGACCGGAACCACCGAGAGCGCCGGACCCAGAATAAGGGAAGCGACAATCGTAAAAAGGTTCACCCGCGCAAACAGGCGGACGAAGAGTGAGGTATGTGAGGTCTTCATAAGCGGGGAGGGAATGAATCCCCAGTCTATTCATGTCTATTGGGGATACAAGGCTTTTTGATCACATCCCTAGTACAGCAAAAACGAACGTACACCCGTTGATATGAATCAATTCACTTTCAAACCGACCAATAAATCTGAAATTCAGTTTGAGCCCGTTACGAAGCCAGAAGAACAGCGATCTGTCCAAGGCACAACGAACTGAACTCTGGTGTACGGAATCCCCTTCCCATCAACCTTCGCCATCAATATCAAAAGGTTCGTGGAGGAGCACGAACCCGAAAGCCGCAGAGGACTTTCCGGAACCAGGTTACTTCTTCGAAGGCACGGACTTTCGCTCGGCCTTCATCTTGGAACGACGCTTGGCCGACTTCTTCCCGGAGACGGACTTCTTGCGCCGACTGGGCGGAGGATCAACCTCGCTTTCCCCGACAACGACGCCGGAGTCGGCCTCGGGCGGCATGGCAAGCGGTGCAGCCGCAGCTTCGATCTCTTCGCGACGGCGACGCTGGCGGGCGGCATGCGCCCCTTCCGCGCTGATGATTCCGTCGATGGCCTTGTGAAGGACCAGCACCGGAAGCACGGATGCAACGGGTTGAACGAGGCTCCACGTTGCCTTCTCCGGCAACTGGATGGTCACCTCGATCCAGAGAAATCTCCCACGGGCCTTCGGAACCACGAGGTTGGCATCCCGAACGTTGAGCACGATCGACACGTGCCCCTTCGTCATCGGCTCGACCTTGTAGGTGACCAACGGGGCGCCGGACAACGTGACCGTCAGGGTCGTGCTGTCCTGAGCGATGTCGATGTTCTCGGGCAGGTGATGACTCACCCGCCCCTGCATCAGTTCGCCCAATGGCGCTGTGACGGCGATCACGGCCTTGTCGTTGTCGGTGCTCACCGATACGCGGAAACCGCTCCGATCGGAGTGCTCGGGACCGGGACTTCCCGTGATGTCCCGCAACAAACCATGATTCAACTTGTCGCAGGGGTTTCCCATACATTGGAACGATGGAATCCGTGTCATGATGAGTTCCTTTCCTTGACGTGAAAAAATCCTGGTAATTGTGCTCCCCCACTGTATCCGCATTCCGGTTCGTACTCCTCTACGAACCGCAAAGCAGCAAGCAGAGAGAGACCGACCTCAAAATGAGGATAGGAAGGGGAGAGAAATGGTGCGAAGGAACAGTCGGAGCATTATTGACATATATATCGTTTTGTCAATAAATATGAAGTTTCATTATCTGTGATCGTATTGTCACTCCCCGATGAATCCCCCCGCCTGCAGCGTGTAGAGCTCACGGTAGAGCCCCTGCGGATTCTGCAGGAGTGAACCATTTTTAAGATAATACATTCCATATTCTATTATGCATTCTTTAATTGCATTTATTTGATATTCTGAAAATTGATATCTTGCTCTTGTTGTTGACAATCCCATTTCTCTATAAATTCTTGTAGT
>JAQWAC010000036.1 GCA_028707875.1 Candidatus Peribacteraceae bacterium
TCCGAAGTGGAAGCGCATGTCGCAGCCGACCATGCAGATGAGGTCGCGCTTCGTCGCTTCCTTTCGCAGGTCATCGATACCCTTCTCCGTGTGCGAGAGAGGTTTCTCGATGAAGAGATGTGCGCCGGTCCTGGCTGCGGCAAGCGCCTGCGGCACGTGCAGTCCGGTGGGGGAACAGACGAAGACGATAGCCGGTTTCACTTTTTCCAGCGCCTCCTCCGGATTCGCGAAGGTCGGACAGGGTGTCTCCGCTGCGGCGGCTGAGAGCGCAAGCGGTTCCGGATCGCAGAGGGAGAGATCGTTCATGCCCAATGCATGCAGATTCTTCAGATGCCGCTTCCCGATGGAGCCAGCACCGATGACGAGGATGGAGAGGGAGTCGGTCATTTCCGGTAGAACGCACAAACTTTCCGGACAGCTTCGATCACATTCTCCGCGTCGGCATCGGTCATGGAGGCGAAGAGCGGGAGCGAAAGGATTTCTTCGTAGGCTTTCTCCGCCACCGGACAATCCCCCGCCTTGGTGCCGAACTGCTTGCGGTAGAACGGGTGGAGATGGACTGGGATGTAGTGCACGTTCACGCCGATATTCTCCGCGCGCAGGGCGTGAAAGATTTCATCACGTGCAACTTTCACCGTATCCGGATTGAGACGAATCACATAGAGATGATAGGCGTGAGAGACATCCGGGCGGGTGGTGAGGGGGGCGAGCGTGTCCATTTTTGCAAAAGCCGTGTCGTACTTTTTGGCTATTTCCTGCCGTCGTGCGGTCCGTGCGGCGACTTTGGCGAGCTGGGAGATTCCCAGTGCGCACTGAATATCCGTCAGACGATAGTTATATCCGAGCTCCTGCATCTCGTAGAACCACGATCCCTTCTCCTGACGTTCGCGGTGATCGCCTGTGATGCCGTGATTGCGGAATCGGCGCATGCGCGCGGCGCAGTCCGCATCATTCGTGGTGATCATGCCGCCTTCGCCCGTCGCGAGAGGTTTCACTGCGTGGAAGCTGAACGTATTGAGGTCGCCCAATGTGCCGACATTCTTTTTCCCATACGATCCGCCGAGAGCGTGACAGGCGTCGGCGACGACGGGGAGGCCGGTCACGGCACGGACGGCGTCGTAGTCGCAGGGCTGTCCCGCGTAGTCCACGACGGCGACGGCTTTGGTCTTGCGGGTGACGGCGGCTTTGATCTTCGCGGGATCCGCGAGCAGGGTTTCCGGATCCACATCGACGAAGACAGGAGTCCCGCCCCGGAACACCACGGCATTCGCCGTGGCCGCAAAGGTCATGGTGGGCACGATCACATCATCCCCTTCGGCAATATCCAGCGCATGCATGGCGGCGTGGAGGGCGGCGGTGCCGTTACTGACGGCCACGGCCTCCTGCGCTCCGGTGAATATGGCGAACGCGCGTTCGAAATCGTTCACCTTCGGTCCGGTGGTGAGCCAGTCGGATTTGAGCACCTCCGTCACCGCCCGCACATCCGCATCGTCAATGGACTGACGGCTGTAGGGCAGCAATGTTCCCCGGACAGGAATGCCGCCGTGGATGGCGAGAGGCACGGGCATGGGTCAAAGCGAAATCATCTTCCGGAGATCTTCCACCGTGAGCCATTTCTTGTTGCTGTCGCTTGCATACCGGAACCCGTCCGGCACATTCGGCTTCGGCCACGGGTCCTCCGTCCACTGCGGACTCTCCGGCAGGATGGCGAAATCCTTCTCCCGTTCCACGGTGTGACGCGCCTCATCCTCGGAGAGCAGAACTTCGTGCAGTTTCTCTCCCGGACGGATGCCGATGGTCTTCTGCTTGCATCCCGGAGCGACGGCTTCCGCCAGATCCGTCATTTTCATGCTGGGAATCTTGGGGACGAACACCTCCCCGCCGCGCATTTCCTGAAGACAACGGAGCACGAACTGCACGCCCTGATCCAGGGTGAGCCAGAAGCGCGTCATGCGCGGATCGGTGATGGTGACGGTGCCCGTTTCGCGCTGTTTCAGGAAGAGCGGAACCACACTTCCGCGGCTCCCCACCACGTTGCCGTAGCGCACGCAGGAGAACCGGGTTCCGCCGATGCCGCTGTAGGCGTTCCCCTGAGTGAAGACCTTCTCCGCAACCAGTTTGGTGGCGCCGTAGAGGTTCACCGGGTTCACGGCCTTGTCCGTGCTCAGTGCGAGAATCTTCTTCACTTTGGCATCCAATGCCGCCTCGATGATGTTTTCGGCTCCGCCGATGTTCGTCTTCACCGCTTCCAGAGGATTATATTCGCAGGCGGGCACGTGTTTGAGTGCGGCCGCATGCACGACGATGTCCACGCCGGACATCGCACGCCGCAGGCGTTCCTGGTCGCGGACATCGCCGATGAAATACCGCATGCAGGGGGCATCGAATCCATCGTTGCGCATGTCGTGTTGCTTCAATTCATCGCGGCTGTAGATGATCAACTTCTTCGGCTTCAATTCACGCAGGGCGATTTCCACGAATTTTTTTCCGAAGGAACCGGTGCCGCCGGTGACCAGAATGGTGGAGGACGCGAGGGGATTCATGAGTGCAGATCCTATCACAATTTTCACCGGAGACAGTGATTTTCCCCCGTTTCATTCCATCATTTACCTTATTTCTTCGGCTTCCAGACAAGGATCGACGTGGGGTTGAGCGGGCTCACCCCGTACACATTGGGATCGTTTTTCAGCAGGGAGACGTCTTTTCGATCCGTGAGAAGTTGCAGCAGGTCGCGGTTGTAATCATTGATGACGATGTATTTGCGCATGAGGAGCCCGAAGACCGAGTCGCTGTAATTGCCGATGGTCGGTTCCAGATGCACGCCGGCGACAATGTTCGGAAAGTGCGGCGCAAGCCCCGCCAAAACCGCTTGGGCGGAGGGGAGTTGCTCGATGGCATGACGCGTGAAGACCAGAATTTTCGCGGTCGGCGGCAGCTTTGCGAACAGTGCGTACGAGGCATCATAGAAATTGAACGGTTCCACCTGTATTTCCGGAATATTTTTGTAGAGCTGATGTGCGAGTGTCACGGCATTGGGGGAGTACTCGCCGCCCACATAACGCTTGCCCGGAAAGCGCTGTTGGAGCGTCCACAAATTGATGCCATACCCGCATCCCAGCTCCACGACGGTATCCACTTTGTCCATGAGCGGCTGCATGGTTTCGATCAACAGTTCGCTGTCGATCGGAATCACGCGCTCCGCGGGAATTTCGTGGAGTGCTTCCCCCACGCTCACGCAGAATGTCTTTCGTTCCTCCATGCGGAATTCAAAAGCACGTACTTCCTCGGGCGTGGCCGCAGGGTGTTCCTTGGCGAAGGCGAGACAGCGCAGGTATTCGTCTTTATCGTATTCGCTGTCCACTTTTTTTTCCGTTCGGACGGGGGGTTTCCAGTCCGTGAGACCGAGCAAACGCGCCGGCCACGGAGACCAAGCGGGAAGTTCGTCGAAGGGGATTTCACGCACGGCGTACGTTGCGATATTCATGGGCTCACTGTACGCAAGCGCGGAGGAGGAAGGAAGATCATTGCCCGAAAATCTGCATTTACGATGTGCGTCGCGGTTTCCAGACGATCACCGATGTGGGATTGAGCGGGTTCTGCCCCACCTCATCATACGAAATTTTCATGGTCTCGATATCGTTCCTTTCCCTGAGCAGCTTCAGAAGATCATGATTATAGTCGTTCATTATCATGTATCGTTGGCGCATCAGATCCAGGAGCGAATGTTCGTCATACTCCGGGATCACTTCCAGATGAACAACAGCCACAAGGCGGTCAAAATACTGTGTGAGCGTTTTCAGGAATACGGCAGCCGATGGCAATTGTTCAATGGCGTGGCGCGTGAACACAATCACCTTGGCATCCCGCGGGCATTGCTCCAATGGGCCGTACGAATGATCGTACAGGTTGCAGTGTTCCACTGTGATCATGGGGTCGTCTGCATAGAGGATGCGGGCGATTTCGACTGCGTTTTTTGAGAGCTCCCCTCCGATGAATTTTTTTTTGGGAAAGTTTTGACGCAGAATCCAAAGTGGATAACCGTAGCCGCAACCCAACTCCACGACGATATTCGCCTCTTTCATCAGGGGGTCCATCGTTTCTTGGAGAAGGTTGGCATTGGTAAGCATGATTTTGTTCTGCGGCATCTCGTAGAGCACTCCCTTATTGGAAACGCATGTGGATTTGAGGGGATCAATGTGGAGTTCAAAGGCACGAACATCCTTGGGCGTGACGGCTCCCTCGTGTTCTTTGAGAAAAGCCAGACATCGCGCATATTTGTCCTTGTCGTACTCGTTATCCACTTTTTCCGTATCGCGATGGGGAGTCTGCCATTCCGAGAGACCGAGCAGTCGCGACGGCCACGGAGACCACTGAGATAACTCCGCAAGGGGGACCACCCTTGTTGTGAGTGCAGCGAGATCCATTGTGAATGGTATAGAATTTTGTCAGGCGAAAAGCAAAGTTATCAGAATTATTTTCGCTGGAATTGCTTCCAGCGGCGATGAACGTTTTGATTGAGTCGGGCGATATCCGGATATGCGTCGATGAAAGCGAGAATTTCTCCGAGGGTGAAATCATTCCTCGGGGCAAAATGTTCAATGACTGCCGTGACCACGCGGAAATCCTCTCCGGTATCCACGTCCAAATGAATATCGGGTCTCCGCAGTTTTCCCGTCGCCTCGATATTCACGGTTTTGTAGAGTTCCGGGTGTTGCCGCAGGAAGAGCGTGGCGTGCTCGTGCATGACGGGATCGTTCGTTCGTTCCGCCGCATCGCGCAGAGCACTCACCTTAAAGGCTTCGGCATACATGCCCGAGGGGTACGTGGCTTTCATGTCGTTGCCGGCCAGTTGCAGAGAGGGGTCGGCGTTGAGGGCATCCAGACATTCGGTCATGAGAGCGGGGTCCATGAGAGGGCCGTCGCCGTACGCGATCACACCGGTCTCCGCATGTTGGCTCTCCAAAGCGCCGAGCACACGTCCCAAAACATCGGTTTCCGATCCGCGGAAGCAGGGAATTTTCAGGCGATTGCAGAGCGCGGCGATCGGATCATTGGCCGGATCCACGGAGGTGGCGATCACCATTCCGTCGATATGCGGAACGAGCCGCATCCGGTCGATCAGGTGTTCCAGCATGGGTTTGCCGGCGATCTCGCGCAGCATTTTCCCCGGAAGGCGTTCCGAGCCCATGCGGACGTAGGTGACGGCTATCGTGCGTGTCATGTGACAATACTGTGGTCGAGAGGCTTGCGGAGGGCAAGAGGACAGATATCCTTTCCCTATGCGCATCGCGCTTTTCTCCTCCACCGTGGATGCACGGGACGGCTACGGAAACATCACGTTTGAGCTCTCGCAGCATTTGGCCCGCGCGGGCATGGAAGTCACGCTCTTCCTCCCCGCGTCGCAGAAGCCGGTTGCGGAGCGGCTCGCCCTTCCGTTTCCCGTCCGCTGCGAACTGCCCGAGTACATCTATCGTGTGTATCAGCCGCGTGCGCTCGGGTACTTCAAAACTTTCGATCTTTCGGGCTTCGATCTCGTTCACTCACTCTTCGAGTTCCCGTACTGTCTCATGGCGTTGCGCACTGCGCGCAGGAATCACTTGCCGTTCCTCATGGGGGCGCAGGGCACGCACGGAGTCCGGCCGCTCACGTACTTTCCGGAGCGACATCTGATCAAGTGGTGCTATCGGCAGGCGCGTTCCGTCGTCGTCCCCAGTCAGTTCACCAAGCGCATGATCGGGGAGTATGCGGGGGAGCGCTATCGCATCGAGGTGGTGCACAACGGCGTGAACTTCGGTCGCTTTCAGCGGAGTACGGATCCCGCGGAATTGCGCCGCACGTACGGCGAGAACATCGTTTTGCTGACGGTCGGGGGACTCTGGGGGCGCAAAGGGCACGATCTCGCGCTGCGCGCGCTCCATCGCGTGGTGCAGAAGCGGCGTGACGTGCGTTATGTTCTGGTGGGTGAGGGGAACGGGCGGCCGCAACTCGAAGCACTCGTGAAAGAACTGCAGCTGGAACCGTACGTGGAATTCGCGGGCAGGAAGTCCGGTGACGATCTGGTGCGTCACTATCAGGCGTCGGACATCTACGTGCACACGCCCAAGGTGGTGGACCTCAAATTCGAGGGATTCGGCATCGTCTATCTGGAGGCGAGCGCCTGCGGCAAGCCGATCGTCTCCACGGATGCCGGCGGTGTGCGCGATGCGGTGCTGGACGGGGAGACGGGGTTCGTCGTGCCGGACGGCGACGTGCCGGCCATTGCCGACCGTATCCTGCGGCTCATGGATGATGTGGATCTGCGACGGAAAATGGGCGAATCCGGGCGTCAGTACGCCAAAGAAAACGATTGGACATCTATTGCAGAAAAGTTCATAACGCTCTATCGTCCGACTCGTGCGTAGAATGCTCGTCACCGGCGGAGCCGGATTCATCGGCGTGAATGCCGTGCGCCACTTCATCGCGCGCGGATGGGATGTCACCATCTTCGATAATTTTTCCCGCAGGGGGACGGAATACAACATCGAGAAACTCACCGAAGACTGTCACGGCCGCTTTGCCGTGGTGCGCGGGGATACGCGGAAGGATGTGCGCCTGCTCCAGACGCTGGCAGAGCGGACGGATGTCATCCTGCACCTTGCCGCGCAGGTGGCGGTGACGACGTCGGTCACCGATCCGCGGACGGACTTCGATTGCAATGCGCTGGGCACGTTCAATGTTCTGGAAGCGGCACGCCTCTCCGCCGCGCGTCCGATCGTTCTCTATACCTCCACCAACAAAGTCTACGGAGCGCTGGAGGATCTTCCCGTTGTCGAACTGGCGCAGCGCTATGCCTTCGCCGGAGGCCGCACGGGTGTGAGTGAAACGCAGCCGCTCGATTTCCATTCGCCGTACGGGTGCAGCAAGGGCGCGGCGGACCAGTATGTCCGTGATTACGCCCGTATCTACGGACTCAAGACGGTGGTCTTCCGCCAATCGTGCATCTACGGACCGCACCAGATGGGCGTGGAGGATCAGGGATGGGTGGCGTGGTTCCTCATCGCGGGACTCTTCGGACGGCCGGTGCAGATTTACGGAAACGGCAAGCAGGTGCGTGACCTCCTCTTCGTGGAGGATCTGGTGGCCTGTTATGAGCGCGCGATCGACAACATTCGGCATGTTGCCGGCAAAGTCTTCAACCTCGGCGGAGGGGCGGAGAACACGCTCTCCCTGCTGGAGTTCTTCACGTTGCTCTCTCAGGAGCACGGTCTCGTCCTCACTTCCTCCTCCACGTCGGTCCGTCCGGGGGACCAGCCGATCTTCGTGAGCGATAATTCCGCCGCATGGCGCGATCTTCAGTGGAAGCCGACAGTCGGCGTTCATGAAGGCGTCACACGCCTCATCGAATGGCTCCGCGCACACCGGAACGAACTGGCTGCATTCTATGACAGTCAAAAGGAGAGCATGCTCACGCGTGCTTTGAAGCGAGTGATCCGTTCGTCACGGGCGTGACGCCCGAGTGTCCGGCTTCCTCCAGAAATTCCGCGAGATCGTGCCAGAGGCCGTATCGCTCGATTTCGTGACTGTGGCCGTAGAGGTGGAAGAACGGGGCGTTTCTTTTCAGTGCGTTCCGGAAAAAGGCGCGCGCCATCGCGAGCCAGCTTGTCCGTGCGGAGAGCGGAATATTGTTCTTCCCGAGCCCCCGCCAGTTCGCGCGGAGCGGGCCGAGCGGGTCCAGAATTTTCCAGATCGGACGGAAGGACCGGCGCAGCGGGAAGGGCATGATCTGCAGGCTGACCGGCATCGCGAACGGATTCGAAAATTCGCAGCGCCACTGCTCGGTCGTCCGCGCGCCGCGGTATCCCGCCTGTTTCACGAACGTCTGTGCGGCGATGCCGCAGTCCCCCTTGGGGTAGCAGAACATGTCGCACGGTTTTCCCGTCACCTGCTCCACCCATGCTTTACTTCCTTTGATCTCCTGTTCGGCTTCCCCCGCCATGAGCGTGGAAAGTTTCCGGTGCGTGAGCGTATGAGCGCCGATCTCGAAGTCTCCGCTCAGAGTGCGGATCTGGTTCTCGGTGAGCATGGTGCGATCATGCTGGTGCGTCGGGCAGACATAGAATGTCCCCGTGAGACCGTTTTTTTTCAGCAGCGCCGCGACCGTCAGATCGAGTCCGTAGCCGTCGTCCCAGGAAGTGGTGAAGAGCATGAGGAAAGAGGACTCCTGCAGTTTATCCGTTTCCGCATGGGCGTGGTAACAATTCCGGTGTTCTATGAAAACTCCGGCCAGGATCCGATCAGTCCGACAACCACGGCATTGCCGAAGGAGTAGGGGCGGTTGAATTCGTGCTTGAGAGCTTCCTCTTTCGTTGTTTCCACAAACTGATTCGAAGCGGAAACGCGGACGAGGTAGTGTTGGCGGTCGAAGAGTTCCTCGTTGCGGAGGAGAGGCGTGAGGTTCGGATTGCAGCCGACCGGAATCGTCGCGAGGATGCGCCCGCCGGGCGCGAGAGAACTGCGCAGATTTTGGAGTGCCCGCAGAATCTTCTGCGGGTCCTTCGGTTCCTCGTCAAAGCCGACGTGTTCGAGGGTCGAGAAGCTGATGATCAGGTCGTAGAGCTCCTTCGGGCGGAAAGAAGCCACGTCTTCGTGGATGACATCGCTGCCCTTCTCATACTTGTCGAGCACGGTATGGGAGACCGGCAGGTAGTGCGAGAGTACATTCCCCACCTCCAGAATCTTTTTCCCCGCATGCAGCGAGAGCACGTACCGGGCGAGAGACACTTCCACGGCGCGTTCGTTATCAAAGGTCGTGTTGTACCAGTGAATGAAATACGGGAGCTGATGATGTTGGAAGGTGAATGTTTTCCGTCCCCGCGTGAGACGATAGAGAGGGGTCAGGAGTACTGCCGAGAACAGCCATCCCATGTATCCGACGGCATGCCACAGTCCGCGCTCCTTCCATTGCTGGAGGAAGCGACGTCGGAGAACGCCTGCGGTCCCGGTCAGACTCTCGCT
Organism: Candidatus Peribacteraceae bacterium; assembly: GCA_028707875.1. Classification (GTDB taxonomy): domain Bacteria; phylum Patescibacteriota; class Gracilibacteria; order Peribacterales; family Peribacteraceae; genus JAQWAC01. The sequence continues at coordinate 8,995 of JAQWAC010000036.1, forward strand.
CATTTGGGATATCCTAACATAGGCATGTCTTTGCGCGGATCCGATTTTATTTCCAATCAGATTGTCGGGAAGAAGGCGCGTTGCTCATTGACAGAATATGATTATAGTGTCAATATTCTATACTCGAGCATTCTGTTCGAGTTTCGCTGACCGATCATTTCATCACAGAAGAAAGGAGGGTGTTCCGTGAGAAGAATATGGGAATTTTTTCCAGAAGTTGCCCGGCGGGTTCGGCAGAAGCATGAAGAGGTCGGACTTGTCGGGGCACATGACTTTGTCCATGCATTCCGCGTGGGGGAGGTCGCGCATCAGATTGCCAGTGATGAGTGGGGAGAAGATCGACTCTCCTTCATTGCCGGTATTGCCGGTCTTTGTCACAACGCAGACCGAGTAATCCAGAAACAACTGAATGTCGGCCGCCGGGATGTGCCGCGCGAGTCTGTGGTGGCATCCGTCACCGCATGGCTTCAGGATTGTCGGATTGTGGCTGCGCCAACGATCGTCGAAATTGTTCTGGGCCATGATGGCAGGAACTCACCGCAAGATTCCAAGGCGCTCATCGCATTGATGGATGCCGACAGGGTCGTGAATCTTGATGCAGACCTGTTCATCAGGTCCGCGCAGCACTACCACGACATCGTGGCGGTGGACTATTATCACTTCCTTGACGACCCTTCCGCGACGTATCGCGATCCGAAGTCGGTACTGCGGGACATCGCCTATTCGCTTGAGTGGGCTGACCCGGCAAGTCCTGTCTGCGTTCGGACACGTCTCGGGCGGAAAATGGCGCAGGAACGCGCCAGAGTCTTTCGGACTTTCATCGAAGCTCTGCAAGGGCAGCTCACGGGAGAGGGGGTATTTCCTTTCACGCTCTGATGCATCTTTTCACAGCAAGGAGGTTAGCGCGAAACACCCTGACCAATGCGGTTGGGGTGTTTTCTTATGCGACGTCCGCAATTTCCCTGATCGCATCACACACACGATCGATTTGCTCGTCGGTGATGGCCAAACCGGAGGGAAGGTAGAAGCCCTCCTGTGCCACGCGCTCCGACACAGGGAAGGATTCCTTCGTCGGGAACCGTTTTGCCACGGCCGGCTGACTGTGACAGGGGAGGAAGAATTCACGCGTATCAATGCCGCGGTCTTTGAGGGCGGTACGCAGCGCATCGCGCGTCATGCCGAATGTCTCATCCACGCGGATGGCGTACATCCAGAAGACGTTGCCGGCGTAGTCTTTCGTGACGGGGAGATGGAGACCGCGGATCCCCTGCAATCCCTCTCGGTAACGCGCGGTCATGTGACGCTTCTTCTCCAGAAACTCCTCCAGATGTTCCAGCTGGCCAAATCCCAATGCCGCCTGCAGGTTTGTCATACGGTAGTTGAATCCCACATCTTCGTGCAGGAAGCGCTTTTTGGAGGAATGGGCGAGATCGTGCAGGCTGCGTGCACGCTCCGCCAGTTCATCGTCATCGGTGCAGACGATGCCCCCCTCTCCGGTTGTGATGATCTTGTTCCCATAGAAACTGAAGGCGCTCATGGTCCCCATGGATCCGCACACGCGGCCGTGATAGGTGGCGCCATGCGCCTCCGCCGCATCTTCCAGCACCGCGACATTTTTTTCCTTTGCGATCTTCAGGATGGGGTCCATGTCACAGCTGTGGCCGAAGAGGTGCACCGGCATGATCGCTTTGGTGCGGGCAGTGATTTTGGCAGCGAGCAACAACGGGTTCAGATTGAATGTGTCGGGTTCGATGTCCACGAACACGGGTTTCGCCCCCGTGTACATCACCGCGAAGACGGAGGCGATCATGGTGAAGTCCGGCACGATCACTTCGTCGCCCGCCCCCACGTCCATGCTCATCAATGCAAGGTGCAGGGCGGTGGTGCCGCTTGTCGTGAGCACGGCATGTTTGACGCCGACCATCCGCGCGAACGCCTCTTCAAATTTTTTCATGTACGGTCCGGCCGAGGAGATCCAGCCCGTTTCCAATGCATCCATCACATACCGTTTGGCTTCGGGAGTGATGACGGGGACATTGACCGGAATGGGTGATGGCGTCTTCATGCGGAGGGGAAAATTTTATCGTTGCCGGCGTAGGGCCCCTGCTTCACTTCCATGATGCGTGTCGGTGCGAGCATTTCGAGCGCATGTCCGCCGCGGAGGAACAGCACACACCATCCCTGTTCCACTGTTCGTTCTTCTATCACCTTCCATGTTTCATCCAGCACCGTCACTTTCACTTTGCCCTCTTCTATGCGGAGGAATTCCGCGATGTGCGGGAGCTCCACCGTGCGCGGCTTGTGAAAGTGCGGAGGAACTTTGTGTCCTTCCGGACGCACAAAGAATCCCACCTGCAAGCTGTCTTGCCCCTGTGATACAAATCGGGAACCGTCGCTCACCGCAAGCGTCTTCGGGAAAATCAGGGCGTAGGTCGTGCCGTTTTTTTCAATGCGGGTCACATCTTCCATAGGGCGATTATAGCTCGGATTTACTCCGTCGCAGCCCTTTCTTCAGCTTCTCCCGCAGGTTATGCTTCCTTGGATGTCTCGCACTCTCTTTTTGCATCTCATCAAGTTTTCACTGTACGTGCTCAGTGGTTGTGCGGCAGCGGTGGCAGACCTCGGCTCGTACTTTCTTTTGCTTGCACTTGGCGAGTGGTACATCGCCGCATCGGTCGTGAGCGGCGTCGTCGGTTTCTTCACTGCGTTTCTGCTCAATAAGTATGTCGTATTCCGGAAGCGTCAGAAATTCGTGAATCATCTGGGACGCTACTTCATCGTGGATATGGCCAATCTGGCGATCATCACCGGGATCCTTTACCTTCTGGTGGACAAGGGGGGTATGGATCCGCGACCGGCCAAATTCGTGGCACTGGCCCCCATGGTCCTCTGGAATTATTTCGTCTATAAATTCGCAGTCTATGTATAGTTTTGTTATCATTCCATGAGTTTTATGCCTGCCAAGCGAGCACTCATCACCGGGATTACGGGGCAAGACGGATCCTATCTGGCCGAATTTCTTCTCTCCAAAGGGTATATCGTTCACGGTCTGGTGCGTCGTGCGTCCACGTTCAACCGCGGGAGAATCGAACATCTCATTGCAGACAAGGGGCGTGAAGAGCCGAGGTTCGCCCTTCACTATGGTGATCTGGGGGATTCCAATTCCCTGCTGCGCGTGCTTATGCTCTCCAAGCCGGATGAGGTTTATACCCTTGCCGCCCAGAGTCATGTGGCTGTGAGCTTCGATGTGCCCGAGTACACCGGAGACATCACCGGCATCGGGACCACACGTCTGCTGGAAGCCATCCGGACCAGCGGACTCCCCATACGGTTCTATCAGGCCAGCTCCAGTGAACTCTTCGGCAAGGCCATCACGGTACCGCAGAATGAACACACGCCGTTCTACCCGCGCAGTCCCTACGGGTGCGCCAAGGCATACGCGTTCTATCTTACCCGCAATTACCGAGAAAGTTACGGCATGTATGCCGTGAACGGCATCCTCTTCAACCATGAGTCCCCCCGACGCGGCGAGAACTTCGTGACGCGCAAGATCACCCTGAGTATCGCCAACATGCTTGTCGGCAAACAGGAGTGTCTGTATCTGGGGAATCTGGATGCCAAGCGTGACTGGGGGTATGCCAAGGAGTATGTGGAAGGCATGTGGCTCATGCTCCAGCAGCCGGAGCCGGACGATTTTGTCTTGGCCACCGGCAATTCCGCCTCCGTGCGCGATTTTCTGGAGCTTGCTCTCTGCCGTGCGGGGATTGAATTTGAGCGTCGCGGTTCAGGAGTGCATGAAACCTACGTCGATCGCAGAACAGGCGGCACGATTGTGGCAATCGATCCGTACTACTACCGTCCTGCGGAGGTGGACTATCTGGTCGGCGATCCCGCCAAAGCACGCCGGAAACTCGGATGGAATCCGCGCACCACCCTGCCGAAACTCGTGGATATCATGCTCACGGCTGATTGTGAAGCGCAGAACGTACGCCTGCCTCCGGTCACCGCGGACTTTTTAGAGCGCAAGACATGTGAGCCCGCTCTTGCGTAGGACATCGGGCGGAAGAATCGTCTTGAGGTCGTAGAGCACGCCACCCTTTTTCACGGCTTTCAGGAGTGTCTGCGGATCGGCGATGTATTCCCGATGCGGCACCAGAAGGACCAGAGCATCGTACGGCTCTCCCGTGAGCGATCCCGTATTCATTTTGTTCTGCGCGACGTACTCCGGCGTGGCGTACGGATCATGAACTTCAACGATGCATCCCAGTTTTTCCAGATGTTTCACCACGTCCTTCGATTTTGAATTGCGGGTGTCGGGGATATTCTCCTTGAAGGTGAGCCCCAGCACCAGAACGCGCGGATGTGCCATTCCCTTCAACGCAGCCACCGTTTCCTCCGCCACATGGCGACTCATGGAGTCATTCAGCGCGCGTCCGGCGGTGATGACCTGCGTTTCCATGCCGAGCTGCCGCGCTTTTTCCACCAGATAGTACGGGTCCACGCCGATACAGTGTCCTCCCACCAGTCCCGGGAGGAACGGCAGGAAGTTCCACTTTGTTTTGGCGGCGTCCAGCACGTCTTTGCTGGAAATCCCGATGCGGTGGCAGAGCAGAGAGATCTCATTCACGAATGCGATGTTCAGGTCGCGTTGTGCGTTCTCAATCGCCTTGGCCATTTCGGCCACTTTGATATTCGGGGCGCGGTGGATGCCTGCCTCGATCACCGATCCGTACAGATCGGCAAGCGTATTGAGCGTTTTTTCATCCTGACCGGAAACGATCTTTTTGATTTTGACGATGGTGTGCTCCTTATCACCCGGATTGACGCGCTCGGGGGAGTATCCCAGCGTGAAATCCGTTCCGCACTTCAAGCCGGATTCCTGCTCCAGGATGGGGCCGCAGATTTCCTCCGTGGTGCCCGGGTAGACGGTGGATTCATATACGATGATCGCGCCTTTGCGCAGGTGTTTTCCCACCGTGTGGCTGGCGCCCTCCACGGGTCGCAGGTCGGGATTGTTCTTCTCGTCCACCGGAGTCGGGATTGCGAGGATGACGATCTCCGCCTCCCTGATCATCGCGGGGTCGACGGTGAAGCGGATGGCAACCTCCGCCAGCTGTCGGGGCGTGAGTTCGCGAGTGTGATCCCTTCCTTCCTTCAATTCCCCGACGCGGAGGGCATTGATGTCATAGCCGATCACGTCATACCCCTTCTTCGCGAAGGCATGCGCGAGCGGCAGACCCACGTATCCCAGTCCGACGATACAAATGGTTGGCCTTTTCATCGCGGGCAAGTCTAGCAGGTTTGCGGTAGATCAAAGAGAGATCCCCGTGATACTCTGCCTGAGGTGCTTTTGATGAAGAAATCTTCGGCGATTTCTCTGGGGATTGTCCTCCTGCTTACCCTTGCCACCTTTCTGGCACTCACTGCCGCGCGCCCCATGCCTTTGGGCGATTTTGCGCACTATCAGGCGTTTGTGGCGGCTCTGGCACATGGGAATTTTGATCTCTCCATTCCCGGTTTTCACGGATCGGACATCTTCGCGGTGCCGTGGTACTGGATTTCCGGTTCGCCAATCGCGCAGATTCAAGTTCTTCTTGTTTGGGCATGCCTCCTTCCGCTTCTGGGATATCTTGCGGGACGGGCGATTTACCGGAGCAATGCCGAGGGGATTCTGCTCGCAGGAATTCTCACGATGATGCCGTTCATTTCGTTCGTGGCGTTCCGCGGGTGGACGGGGCCCGCGTATTGGGGACTTATGCTCCTCTCCATCATCCTGGTGCGCAGATTCCCGTTGCTTGCCGGCTTGTCGCTGGCACTCGCCATTCTCACCAAGCCCTTCGCCGTCGCCCTCGTTCCGCTCCTCCTCGTCATGGCGCCGCGCGGTTCCGTCCGGAGGCAGTTCAGCTGGCTTGCAGTCGCCCTCGGCATTCCGGCCGCGTATGCCCTGTGGCAATTTCTCACCGTCCAACAGGTCTACATGGGGGTGCATACGGATATCGGTCTCGCCGGTCTTTGGGTGGGATGGGAGCGCCTCGCACTCAACACGGCTCATATCTTTCAGATGCTATTTTCGGTCCACAATTATTACTATCCCAATCCATGCCTCACAGGACAGGGGAATATGATGCATACCACCCCGATTCTCATTTTTCTGGGGCTCTTTGCACTCCTCATCCCTTCGGGGTTCTTTAAAGAAAAGTGGCTTGCATTCGCCCTTCTCCTCGGCGCCATCGGGGCCATCGCGCTCAATGTGCCGCTGGACCACATGGATCACTTCTACATGGAGGCGGGTGTTCTTCTGCTCATCATCGCCGCTCTCCCCGTTCTGAAAAAACATCCCCTCTGGATTCCGCTGACGCTGCTCACGCTCCACTTCCAGTGGTTCTACTTCTTCCGAGAGTTCCGCAGTCCATTCCAGATGACCCTTGCCTTCTTCACGGTTCCCGCGGTGGTGGACGGCCTCTTTCTGTTCTGGGTGCTCACACGCATTCCTGCCATCCTGAAGTTCATTTCCGGTCTCCTCGACGGTCATCCGCTGAAGCGCTGGATCTTCGGCTCCACACATTCCACCCGCATCCAGTTCTTCCGGTACTTCTTCGTGGGCGGATCCTCGGCCGTGGTGGACTTCTGCGTTTATGTCACACTTCTGCACTTCGGGGTTCACTATCTCCTCGCTCAATTTTGCGCATACTGCGTCGGGTTCGTCTGGAATTATGTCTTCTCCATTCTCTGGGTTTTCCAGACGAGCAAACAATTCGCCCGTGAGATCGCCGCGACGTTCATCATCACGATGTTCGGGCTTCTCTGGACGGAGCTTCTCCTGTACGGCATGGTCGATTTCCTCGCAGTGGGGGAAATCATGGCCAAACTCATCGCGACGGCGATTGTGCTCTTCTGGAACTTCGGAGCGCGGAAAGTTTTTGTCTTCCGAAAGTGACCGGAGTGCTGTGCGGGGGGCATCGGATTCACGTAGAGTAGTTCTGTCATGGCAAAGATTGCCGTCATCGCCGGAGGAGGACCCGCGGGGCTCACCGCCGCCTACGAGCTCCTGAAGCGTACGGATATTCTTCCGATCGTCTGCGAGACGACGGATGCCATCGGAGGCATTGCACAAACCTATAATTACAAGGGAAATCGCATCGACCTCGGCGGGCACCGGTTCTTCTCCAAGGACGCGCGCGTGACGGCATGGTGGGAGGAAATCCTCCCTATGCAGGGCGAACCCGCCTATGACGACAAGGTTCTCGGCCGCGCAAGCCGCCTCTCCCCGGGCGGGCCGGACCCGGAGCGGGAGGATCTTGTCATGCTCTGGCGGCGCCGCGTCTCCCGTATCTACTTCGACGGCCATT
>JAQWAC010000003.1 GCA_028707875.1 Candidatus Peribacteraceae bacterium
CTCGTTCTTCGCAATCGGCATCTCCCCCGCCTTCTTGATCTTCTTAAACCCCCAATCCACCGCCAGATCCGCAAGGTGCTGGAGCGTCGCGAGCGTCTGTCCGATCGCCCGCGGGACGGGCTCCCTGCCGATTGCCGGAGATGTGTGGTCCTTCATGGCGAAAGAAAACTACGCGCGGAGGAGGAGTGTCCCTTCATCGATCACCTTGTCGACCTTGAGTCCCACTTCCTGACCCTTTTCCGCCATACTGAGCGGCATGTGGTCCTTTTGGATGGAGAGGGCTTTCTGCGTGAACTCGATCCGTCCGCGCTTGAGGCGGATCGTGTCCCCGATCTTCAGGTTCTCCTCGAGCGCCACGACGGCGACACCGATGCGGTCGTAGTAGTGCGTGACCTTGCCGATCACCTTCTCCGCAGTCTTGCGGATGAGCGCTTTCTTCGCCTTGGAGACGTTCTTTGTCTTCTTTGCCTTCTTCGCCTTCTTCTTCGTGACCTTCTTCGCCTTCCGAACCTTCTTTACCGCCTTCCTCGCCTTCTTCTTCGTTGTCTTCTTCACCTTCCTCTTCAGAACCTTCTTCGCTTTCTTCTTGGAGCGGGCTTTGGCCATGGGAGATGGGGGGAATGAGACAATCCCATTCTATGCCCGACGCAAAGCAGTTGTAAAATCTGACTATTTCTTTTACAGAAGCCAAAAAAGCAATTATTGACGGATTTGTTTTTCTAAGGGCAAACCACTCATTCCCCTCTTGTTCTGCCCTGACGCTTCCGCCCTTCGGAACCTCTGTCTCCAAAGGTGAGCAGAAGCCGGCTGGCCTCAGCGTAATAGTACCCGCTCATCCTGTTGATGCGGCTCCGGACTGCTGCATGCACCTCTTTCGGCAGTCTCCGCATCTGCGCGAGCCGATCTACGAACATGTGGTCATCCTGAATCGCAACGAGATCCGTGATGTTGGAAATCTTCTTCTGCATGGAAGCAGTGTAGCCAGTCCGTCGCTCTCTGCTACACTCTCCGACGACTTTTTCCCCTGCAGTTTCATGAATCTCCGCCCCCTGCGCCGCGCGCTCACCTTCACGATGTTCACCTATCTCGTAAGTTTTGTCGTTCTGACGCTCTACTTCCTCTTCGGCGGGAAGTGGGTGGCACCGGGATCGCTCTTCCTTGCGCTGACGTACATGTTCATCCCGATGACAGTCGCCATCGTGCTGCAGAAGTGGGTCTACCGTGAATCGCTTGCAAAAGGTCTCCTCCTCTCCCGAAAGGTGAACCGTTGGTACCTCATTGCATGGCTCCTGCCGCTCGCGATCGCCCTGCTCGCGTTCGTCTGCAGTTTCCTCATTCCCGGAGTCACCTTCACGCCCGGCATGGAGGGAATGATTGAACGCTTCGCTTCGCTCTTCACTCCCGAACAGATTACGCAGATGAAGGAGCAGATCGCACTGGCCCCCGTCCACCCGTTCTGGCTGGCGCTCGTGCAGGGGTTGCTGGCCGGCGCCACGGTGAATGCCGTCGCGGCCTTCGGTGAGGAGGCGGGTTGGCGCGGCTTCCTTCTTACGAATCTGAAGCATGTGCACTTCTGGAAGGCTTCGCTCTTCATCGGTGTCGTCTGGGGATTCTGGCACGCGCCGTTGATTCTTCTCGGTCACAACTACCCGCAGCACCCCGTCGCGGGCGTCTTCATGATGACGATCTGGACGGTGTTGCTCACGCCGCTCATGTGCTACGTGACGCTCCGCGCGAAGTCCGTGCTGGCCGCCGCATTATTTCACGGCTCCCTCAACGGGACGTTCGGTCTTGCCCTCCTCCTCATTCGCGGCGGAAGCGATCTCACCGTGGGCGTGACCGGACTTGCCGGGTTCGTCGCGCTGGCACTTCTGAATCTCGGTCTCTTCCTGCTGCTGAAGAAGAAAATTCTCCCGCAGCCGGTCTTCGCGTAGGTTGTTTCAACGTCTTCCTTATAGGAAGACGGTTGAAACCCGCAAAAGTTCGCTATACTGCAGCACAGCTCCGTAACCTTCATGGATTACAACGCAGAATCCCTTCGGCTCCACGCAGAGAAGCACGGCAAGCTTCAGGTGAGTTCCCTGTTCCCTCTGGAGAACCGCGACGATCTCTCTGTCGCTTACACGCCGGGCGTGGCCGCACCGTGTCTGGAAATCGCCGCTCATCCCGAAGATGTCTTCAAGTACACGATCAAGTCGCATACGGTCGCCGTGATCACGGACGGTTCCGCCGTGCTGGGATTGGGCAACATCGGAGCGAAGGCGTCCCTCCCCGTCATGGAGGGCAAGTGTGCGCTCTTCAAGAAGTTCGCGGGGGTTGACGCGTTTCCCATCGCTCTCGATACGCAGGATCCCGATGAAATCGTCCGCACGGTCCGGATGATCGCTCCGGTCTTCGGCGGGATCAATCTGGAAGACATTTCCGCACCACGCTGCATTCAAATCGAGCAACAGTTGAGTTCCCTCCTCGATATCCCCGTCTTCCACGATGATCAGCACGGAACGGCGACCGTGGTGCTCGCGGGTCTCCTCAATGCCATGAAAGTGGTGGGAAAGGAGATTGGCAAAGCACGGATTGTCATCTCCGGAGCGGGGGCCGCGGGTTCGGCGATCGTGCGACTGCTCCATTCGTACGGCGTCGGCGATATCATCGTGACGGATTCGCGGGGAATCGTGAGTCCGCATCGCGCGGATATGGGATGGCTGAAGAACTTCCTCGCCGCGTTCACCAATAAGAGCGGAGCCTGCTGCATGCTCTTTGATGCATTGAAGGATGCGGATGTCTTCATCGGCGTGAGCAAGCCGGGGGTCCTGAAGCCGGAGATGATCGCCCAGATGGCGAGAGATCCCGTCATTTTCGCACTCGCCAATCCGACTCCCGAGATGATGCCGGAAGAAGCGAAGGCGGCGGGGGCGGCCGTGATTGCGACGGGACGGAGTGACTATCCCAACCAACTCAATAACGTGCTCGCGTTCCCCGGCATCTTCAAGGGTGCTCTGGAGGCACGCATCCGGCGCATTTCACCGGGGATGATGGTGGCGGCGGCGGAGGCACTGGCCGCGATGGTGCCGCATCCGACAGCGGAGAACATCATTCCCTCGGTATTCGAGGAGGGCGTGGCGAAGAGGGTGGCGACGGCAGTACGAAGCCTTGCCTGAGAAAAATGGAACGAATGGATCATGGAAAATTGAGAATGGATAGTTGTTGCTCATGATCCATTTCACAACATTGTCTTCGGTTTTCTGTTTAGAAATTTTCGGTTATGAAAGATTTTTTTGTGAACGGGATACGAAAATTCTCTCTTCGATCACAATTTGGAATCAAAAGCCTTGCATCCAAGTGGTGTACGAGTGTACACTTTGCACATGCTTACGACGGAGCTTCAGTCACGGCCTCTCTCGCCCCTTTCCAGGGTGGTCATCGACTGCTCCCGGTTTCAGGATTTCGCGGAAAACGGCCTTCTGGACTGGGTTCGTTCCTGTCCGCAGAGCGGTTCCGTACATGTCATTCTGCCCTCGGGGCGACGCCAGCCGGCCTACCGGCAGCTCCTGAGTTCCCTCCGGATTCTGGGATGTCAGGTTACGGCACGTTTATAATTCCGTAACTTTTCTGTAACAAATCAAATCTTCCCCCGTTTCTATCACCCAATGTCCAAAGATACCCGCAACATCGGCCTCGCGTTTCTCGCCTCGATCATCCTGACCGCAGGCGTGGCCCTTGCTGCGGATTTGCTCTTCGCGTCACAGGTGTCGGAGACGGCGTGCTTCAAGTCCTACACAATGGCGTGCGTTTTCTGATCGATGCAGAGCCAAAATAATGGATTATGATGATTGACACCGTGAATCTGTCATTTAGTGTTGGATCACTTTGAGGACGGGAGATCCGTGTGTGAGTAACTTTCGGTGGGTTACAGGCGTGGCCCAAGACAATCCGATCATCTCACCATTGGAGCCCTCCGGTTCCAAACCCTACGGACCCCTCAGGTCCCGTCAATCTCTTCCCTCAAAGTACGGGGGTGTACAGCAGCATGCGCCGTCTGTCCCCCCATTTTATGTTTACAGTCCGGTGTCCCATTGGTAGCGTCCGCCCCCAATGCCAGAATCGGACATCACCGAGCATCACTGCGTTCCGCATTCTTTTGACGGAGCGGCCACAAGAGTAAACCTTTCCAAGGTCACTCAGGCGGAGCACAACAGCTTTCACCAGATGACGGGGCATTCCCCTCCAGATTTCTTCCTGCGACGGTTCCTCATCGGCAGCGTCGGATGGATGGACCAGAAGGGACGCTCTCTCTCCCCGAGTCTGTATCAGGATGTTCTCTCCATTCTCACGCCGAACGACTGGCGTGATCTCTATCAGACGGGAACCTTCATTGTCCCGCACGGTCGTGATCAGGGGGAGGCCCTTCGTAAAGCCAAAGCAGCGTTCCACGTTGCGTGGTATCTGGACCGCGAAATGAGCCTCATCATGGATCAGATCGGCCTCCTTGGCATTCACAAGCTTCCGCCGTATGGCACGGTGCAGGAAATGCAGGGCATTCATCACTTCTTCGGGAAGGATCGGCCGCACGTCCTCATGCGGACATTTCTTCTCGACGGACAGGATGCAGGGGAGCTGAAGTGGGTGAAGTCTCTGCGTGAAGATGTCCGACAGGAACTCCTTACAGTTCTGCGCACCACAAAGCTGGAGCGCCTCACCTCCAACGGTTCCAGTCAGCGTATTTTCGATCTTCTGCTCGATCATCACTCACGTCTGGTGGAATGTACGAAAAACTGGCAGCCCAATCTTCGCAATCATGCAGTCACCCTGAAGCAGATGTTGAGCGAACGTTTGCAGTAACGCGGAAGGGCCACCTACGGTGTCCCTCCCACGGGCCCACCCTTCCCTAAATGGTTGCGCTCCAGGCGGGCAAAGCCCGCCTTCGCGTAATTGATTTATGTTGGAAAAAGTGTTTTTCTCAGAAGTTGCATAAACCCCATCCAAAATATTGCGATTGAAAGTGCAATAATAAAATAGGTTTGAGGGGCATGCTGTAATTTAATTTCTCCATTAATAATTAGCGGAATTGGCGTCTTTTTTCCCAACCTTTCAAGATCGGACAAATAGTCCTTTGGACAATGACCAGGAACCATTATCTCATACTGATTAAACTGATTAACATCAATCTCTGGAGGTAAACATTCATTATCCATTGCATTCAATAATCTCACCTCAGACTTCCCCGCAGAATTTTTTAATATCAAAAACGGAGGTTCTAAAATGGGATAATGGGGCTTGAAAATTCTAGTGGTACAAAAGGAATAATTAAGTAGTGTCACCGGCAATCTCAAGGTTTTTGCAATTGGGCTTTCCATTAATAGATGAACATTATCAAGATCATTGCCGTTCACTAGCTTCCAATTTTGGCCGGTATCATTGCTGGTGTAGCAAAAATATTTTCCATCAGCAGTTTCTGTGAGTTGCCCTGATAGCGGCTCAAATGGAATTGTGTATGGAGGCCAAATCCAATAAATGAAAAAAGTAATTGGAACAAAAATTAATTAGAAGCCAAAGCAAACGGAGACATCTAATTCTTTTCATAATGAATCATTAAAAACTTCCTCTTCCCCACCTTCACCAATCCCGCCTCCGACTTTGCTTCCACGGAGGACACAACTTTCCCATCAATGGAAACACCGCCCTGCTCAATGAGGCGTCGTGCCTCGGACTTGCTCGGTGCCAACTTGCCCTGCACGAGAACATCAATGAGCGGCGTTCCCTTCTTCACTTTCAACTCCGGAACATCATCGGGGATGCCTTTGTCCTTGAAGACTTTGGAAAACTCCGCCTCCGCCTTCTGTGCGGCGGCCGCCCCGTGATAGAGCGTCACGATCTCGCGTGCGAGACGTGCTTTGTGATCCTTGGGATTGGCACCCTTCTCCATCTCCTTCTTCGCTGCGGCAATCTCCTCCATGGGAATCCCCGTGCAACACTCCATGTAGGTGAGGATCAGCTCGTCCTTCACACTCATGATCTTGCCGTACATGTCGTTCGGCTCGTCCTCGATGTAGACGCAGTTGTTGTACGTCTTGCTCATCTTGCGACCGTCCGTGCCCTCGATGAGGCGCGTGGTGAGGACGAACTTCTCCCGCTTGCCGAAGGCCTGCTGGAGCGTCCTGCCGCAGAGCATGTTGAAAAGCTGATCGTTGCCCCCCACTTCAAAGTCCACATCCAGTATGACGGAATCGTAGCCCTGCATGAGTGGATACAGGAACTCGTGGAGTGCGATGGGATTGTCCTCCTTGATGCGACGCTGGAACATCTCACGCACCATCATCTGCTGCACGGTGAAGTTGCTCGCAATCTTCACGATCTCGTCGAACTTCAGTTTCCCCAGCCACTCATGGTTGTAGACGATCTTCACTTTGGAGAAGTCCAGAATCTTCTCCGCTTGTTTCTTGTACGTCTGAAAGTTCTTCTCCACCTGTTCCAGCGTGAGCGGCTCGCGCAGCTGGTTTCGACCGGAGGGATCGCCGATCGTCGCCGTGAAGCTTCCAATAAGGAAGATCACCTCATGACCGGCATCCTGAAAGGCTTTGAGCTTGCGGAGCGGGACGGAGTGACCGATGTGCAGTTTGGCGCCCGTCGGATCGATCCCGAGGTACAGGCGCAGAGGCTTGCCTGATTGAATCTTATCCTCCGCAAGCTTCTCGGGGACCACTTTTTCCACGGCGCGGGTGAGGAGTTCATGGGTTGCCATAAGTAACTTCAGGATACAGCCTCTTTTCGTTGAGAAACAGATATTTATTGATGGGAGGCCCGACGCCACGGGGGGTGAAGGGGAAGGCCCTGCCCAGCAGCCGCGGGGTGCGCCGACGAGGCAGCTCCGAATCCTTGTAGGAGCTGACGAGGAGGCACAGGGCCGGGCGGAGCTGGGGCTGGCGGCGGTGCGCTTCTCTTTGCAACTTTCTCTTGTCGGGCAGACAAGAGAAAGTTGGATCAAACGTCCGTAGGATGACGTGATCAAATTGCCTTTCTTTTTCTGTCGGGGGCCTAGGGCACCTTGTCCGGTTCCCTCAGGCCCCCGACACCCCCTCACCCTCCTGACGGCCAAGCACGGAAATTTTGTTGGTTGTTTTTTTCATTAAAAATGGTATGCAGGGGCGGGTGGTGGCGGGCCTCTCCAGTTGATTTATTTTCGTTGCAAGCAAATGTGGTCAATTTCTGTCACACTGTCCTTATGTCAACATGGACTGCCGAAGCAGAGATGCGGCTCGATGCGTTCCTCGCAAAGGGGGAAGTGGATTTGAGCAGGGTCAAAGCCGGTGAGCGTATTCGGGAAGGTTTTGTGCTCGTGAACGGACGCATCATCCGCAAGCCCGCGCACCGTTTGAAGCCGGGAGACGGTGTTGAACTCACGCACAGTGAAAAACCGGCATCGGAATCGCATATTAAACTCGTCGATCAGAAGATCGCCGTTCTGTACGAGGATGCCGCGTGTCTGGTGATCTCCAAGCCCGCAGGTATTTCCGTCCATCCGGGGAGCGGCATGGCGCCCGATACGGAAACGCTGCTCAACGGTATCGCGTTCCTGTTCAAAAAGAAGCGCATCCCCTTCGATGCTTCCTGCGTGCTCGTTCACCGGCTGGACCGGGAGACAACGGGCTGCCTGCTCCTTGCGAAGACACCGCAGACGCATGCGGAGCTGCAGAGGCAGTTCAAATCCCGCACGGTACGGAAGACGTACCTTGCGATTGTCGCCGGCATGCCGAAGCACATGACCGCCACCATTGATGCCCCGATCGGCCGGAACCTCACCGACCGGACGAAAATGTCCGTCCTGCGAACCTCGACGAGCAGGGAGGCGCAGACGACCTACCATGTCATCGGTTCCGCAAACGATTCCTCTCTCGTTGCCTGTGATCTCCACACGGGCCGTACGCACCAGATCCGCGTGCACATGAGCGCCATCGGCCATCCGATCCTCGGTGACCCGACCTACCACTCCCCTTCCAGCGAGCACCTGAACCGGAAGTTCGGGATTGAAGGGCTCTGCCTTCATTCGTGGAAGCTCTCCTTCGTTTCACCGGTGAAGAAGACCGAAACACATGTTTTCGCACCGCCGCCAAGGGCATTCACACGATCCCTCAAGAGTCTCTCACTCCCGCCCCCCAAGCACCCATAAAATACCCGCGCAAAGCTGCTTCGACCGATTCCCGATACAGGTGGCGGTCAATGACCGCTGAAGTCCGTACGACTCTGATACCCGTCCGATCGGGCAGAAGAAAATCACTCGGGCTCAGTACGTGACCGTGTACGTCAGCGTGTCGAGGATCTTTCCCTCAGCATTGCGCGCGTTGATCACATACGTGTTCAGCCCCTTCTTCAGAGTGCTGTATTTGGCATCCGCAATGTAATTGAAGAAGGTCTTCCCTGCGACGTAGAGCCGGAGTTTATACCCGTTCACCCAGACACTGCTCGTCTCCTTCGGAACGACGCCCTCCAGCAGGAAGGAGCTCCCCGTGCCGGTGAAGGTGTATGCGGTTCCTTCGCCGGGAGCCGTAACTTTCAGTGTTCCGGGCATGATGGGATCGTTCTTCGGAAGCGTGTCCTCCGTCACCTCCGCGACACTGCTCGATTGGCCGGCGGAGGAGGCGGAGCTGACGACGCCCTCCCCTTCCCCGCCCAGAATCACCGTCAGGGTCACTGCGGGACTCTTCGTTCCGGACTCATTCACGGCGGTAACGGTAAAGAGATTCTCCCCTTCCTTGAAGTTATCGAGGCGCGTGCTCGCAAGGTAACTCCACGTACCCTTTGCCGGATCGAAGAGTTGCAGACGATAGTCATTCACGATGATGCCCGCGGCGCCGGCGGGGGCCGTTCCGCGGATGACGATTTCCGTCTTCTGGGTCCGGTAGGTCTGGCCGTCCTTGGCGGGTTCCGTGATCGTCGGTGCCTCCGGAGGCCTCCGGTCGCGGATGAGCTGGCGCACAACGGTTTCCATGACATTCCCCGTGGCGTCGAGTGCTTCCACGGTGATGGAGACCTGATCCTCGTCGGGAGGGGACACTTCAATGGAGAAGGTGCGATCATTCTTGATACTTGCCTGATACCCGTTCACGCGGAGCGCATCCACCTTTTCGCCGACGGATCCTTCCACTTTGACCGTTGCGGTCCGGATTGTTGTGTTGTTCTCCGGACTTGTCACAGTGAGAGAGGTCGATGAGGAGGTTCCGCCGGGAACGGAGGAGGCGGAAGAACGGCTCCCTCCGATTCCATACAAAGACCGGCTTTCCTCCATGAAGGGGGAAACAGCGGCGAGAGTGCTCAGAGGGCTGCGGTACTGGTACAAATCCTCCTCGGGACGGAAATTTTCCGGGAGCGCGAATTGCTGGCCCACACCGACGATGACGGGGATCACCGCGCGGGGGATGGTGATCTTGACGCCGAGTCCCGCTGCGGAGAAGACGGCAACGGATCGTTTGCCGATCAGAGCCTCCGTTTGGGCCGGAATCTCGAAACTCAGATCCCCCGTGCTGATCGTCCGGACAATCGATCCCGAGAAGACCGCTGTGCGCGGCGTCGTCACCCATAGATCACCCGCAGTGAGCGCGAGGGAGAGCAGGGAATTCGTCGATTTCAGATCGCTGCGCGTCACCTCTGCTTCCGACTGTGCATTCAAACGGATCACCGATCCGTCGAAGAAGAGCAGTGCGGCTTTTCCGTTGGCAGCCGTTTTGACCCTGTCACGCACATAGAGCTTGATGTCGTTCTGTGCCGAGGTGTAATCCTTGCCGTCCAGTGAGACCTGGACTCCACCCGCATTCTCCGTTTGCAGGACGACGGCGGCCTGACGCGTATGATTGCCGATGCCCAGTTTCCCCATCAGCCAGGACCCCGCAAAATAGAAAACAATGACAAGGAGGACGGCCCCGATGGCCGGGCGTATGAACCTTGTGAGAGGGGACGGTTGGGCGAGGGAATAGTAGCCGTGACGATGACGATAGTAGAGCACGGAAAGAGTTGGATGAAGTAGTCCTGTATGGTACTCATGAACCTTCCTTCAATGCAAGGACACCTCCAGAATGGATAATTGAAAATGTACAATGGGCAATTATCCATTATTCATTGTTTATTTTCCATTTCGCTACAGCGTAACGCGATCAACCTCCGATTGCGTGGTGACTTTCTCTTTGACAAGCCGCTCCCCCATTTCGCGCATGCTCGTATAGCCCTGCTTGCGGGCCTGCGCTTCGATCGTCATCGCCGATTCATTCGTAAGGACAAGATTTTGGATTTCAGCGGTCGCGTGGAGGAATTCCGCGATCACCTTGCGGCCGCCGTACGTCGCGCTGTCCGCCGGATCAAATTTTGCCCCTTCCTTTCGCAGTTCGGGTTTGACTGTGCGCACGAGACGTTGAGCCAGAATGCCGCGCAACGCCGGACCGAAGGTGTAGGGGCTGACTCCCATGGAGAGCAGACGGGGAATCGCTTCGATGGCGGAGTTCGTGTGCAGCGTGGAAAGCACCAAGTGGCCCGTGAGCGAGGCATCAATGGCGGTCTGTGCCGTCTCCAGATCACGAATCTCGCCCACGAGGATGATGTTCGGATCGTGACGGAGGATGGAGCGAAGACCGCTTGCGAACGTGTAATCATGATCGGGATCGATCTGGCTCTGAACGATGCCGCCGATCTCGTACTCAATCGGGTTTTCCAGCGTGATGATGTTGCGGTGCGTACCGATGACGGTTTTGAGCAGCGCGTAGAGCGTGGTCGTTTTACCCGATCCGGTGGGTCCGGTGATCAGGAAGAGTCCGTTGGCGAGGAGCATGAGTTTTCCCAGTTCCGCCTTCATATCCGGCGGAAAACCGAGTTCCTCCAGCGTGACGATGCCGCGCTTGGGGTCAAGAAGACGGAGGGTGAGCGTCTCCCCGAAGCGCGAGGGGATGGTCGCGACACGGACGTTGACGGAGCGGCGCTGCTCCGCCCCCTTCTCATCCTTCTCCACCACGTCAAACACGTATTGTCCGTCCTGTGGGATGTTGGTGATATTCATTTTCAGCTTCGAGCCGAACTTCACGAAGCGCACGAAATCGACATACGCCTCGTGCTTAATGCTCGCAATCTGCTCAAGAATGCCGTGCAGACGGACCTCAAAACGCACGAAGCCCTTCTCCGGCGAACAGTGGATATCCGAAACCCCCTGCGTCACGCTGTATTGCTGCAACACATCCAGCAGTTTCTTTCCGTCCATCTGGTCCCATCCGCTCGTGGTGACAGTCTGAGGCATCGAGCTATTGTACCACGAATGAGCCCCCTTGACCACACCGCTCTCTGCGCATTAACTGACCCGCATCTCTATAATGCGTGCCCATGTCCTCGTACCGTCTGACGCAATCGGAAACTCAACGTACGCGATCGCTCAAGCAGCGAATGCTCATGGTGCACGTTTTTCTGTTGCTCTGCGGTCTCGTGATTGTGGCGCGTCTCATCGAACTGCAGATTCTCCGCGGAAATGAGTTCTATGCGTACGCTCAGGCGCAGCACTACGGGGGTGTTGTTCTCCCCGCCCGGCGCGGGGAAATTCTCGCCCAGAGCAGCAAGACGAATGAGACGAGCATTCTTGCCACCAACACCACACTCGACCTCGTTTACGTGGATCCGCTGGTGCTGGAAGATCCCGTGATGGTGGCGGAGAAGCTGGCCGACATTCTTGTGACGCAGGAGTTCCATGCCGATTGTTCGGCGGGCAAAACGACCTGCCCCCGTGAACTTATGGGATTCTATGCCTCCGCTTTCGATCAGAATAAGCGCATTCAGGAACTCCTTTCCACCACGCTCCTCGAACCCCTCCCGACCGATCTCCCTCCGCCTCCCGTTTCGGAATTACCCGATCTCACGGAAGTGCGACGACTCTTCGCACGTTCAATCGAGAGTCGCATTGGGGAAAAACGCGTCACGTTCGTCCCGCTCGTATATGGCGCCAACAAGGTGCAGATGCAAACGGTGGAAGAGCTGGGCATTGCCGGCATCGACGTCAACAAACAATCGCGACTCATCTCCGCCGATCCGGAAAAAATCAATCAGGGGCGTCTCGCCGATCTGTCCCGAAAACTCTCCGAACCGCTCGCTCTGGATCAGATTGTTCTTCAGAACCTGCTTCGCAGCCGTCCGCTCCGGTACGTTTCCATCATGCATCGTCTCCCTCCCGCTCTCTCCGCACGGATGCGCGATCTTCAGCTCACTTCCCTTCAGGAGACATTGAAACGAAAGAAGGAGGCGGCCACGACCGAAGCAGCCGAGTTGATCAAAGATCCTCTGCGCTCCATCGCACTTCTGCCGGAACATTGGCGCTTCTATCCCGATGGCACCGTCGCCTCACAGGTTGTGGGTTTCCTCAACCCCAATCAGGAAGCGCAATACGGCATTGAGCGGACCTTCGACCCGCAGTTGCGCGGCCAGGAGGGTCTGATCAGCACGGTGAGCGATCCTTCCGGAGGTCAGATTCTCACCGCCGATCAGCGCATCATCGACCCGAAAGACGGCGATACGGTCGTCCTCACAATCGATCGCTCCATTCAGGAGGCGGTGGAAGGGATCATGGAGAAGGCGGTGAAGAATTCCGATTCGGACAGCGGACAGGCCATCGTGATGGATCCCTCAACGGGACGCATCATCGCCATGGTCAATGCGCCGATCTTTGACAGCAACAATTACGGGGAGGTCTATGGGAAGGAGCCGATGATTCTTTCCGAAGACAGGCGGAGGCAGATTGTTGTGGAGATCTATCACCCCGATACGCGCGCCTTCATTCTCAAGGCGTACATCGATGATGTTTTCACGACGGAAGGACGGTCGAAGATTTCGGATGAAAAACAGAAAATGCTCACGGAGATCGAGAAGCAGTACGATCTCAAGGACATCGTCCGCTACTACTACTATTTCGGGGAAACGACCCGCATCGAAATCTTCCCGACCGATCGGCCGGACGTGTGGCTGAAGTTCAAGAACGGCATCGGCGTGGGAGCCTATTTGAACCGCAACGTGCAGGCCGTGTATGAGCCGGGATCCGTCATGAAGCCTGTTACCATGGCAATCGCCATCGATCAGGGCGAGGTGACCCCCGCGGATATTTACGACGACAACGGTCCCGTGAAAGTGGATGAGTACACGATCCAGAATGCGCTCTTCAAGTACTACGGCAAGGTGACCATGACGAACTGTCTCGAATTCTCCATCAACACCTGCATGACGAGTGTTTCCACCAAGCTCGGCCGCAAACTCTTCTATCGCGCGCTTGATCGCTTCGGCTTCGGCCATATCACGGGCATCGAACTCGAGGATGAATTGCCGGGGGAACTGCCTCCGTGGCGCAACTGGAGCAACTCCCTTCTTGCGACCGCCGCCTACGGGCAGGGTGTCTCCGCCACGCCGCTCCAGATGCTCACGGCCTTCGCCGCGCTTGCGAACGGCGGCAAACTGATGAAGCCGACGATCATTGATCGCATCATTCACACGGACGGCTCCGTGGAGCGGACGCAGACGAAGATTTTGGATCAGGTGATCACACCGGAGTCATCGGCGACCATCACGGCGATGCTGGTGAGCTCCGCGACAAAAGGTTACGCCAAGTCGGCCAAAGTCCCCGGGTACCGCATCGCGGGAAAAACCGGAACATCGCAGGTCGCAGGACCGGGCGGCAAGTACGAAACGGGGACGGGATCGGTGATCACCTCCTTCGCCGGCTACGCGCCCGTCAATGACCCCAAGTTCGTCGTCCTCGTTAAGTTCGACCGCCCCAAGGCGCACGGAAGCGAACTTGGCGTGCAATCGGCGGCTCCTGTCTTCAAAGACATTGCCGCGTTCATGTTCAAATACTACGGGATACCGCCGGATGACAAGTAACATGGAAGGCAAACCTGCGGTTTTCCTTCCATGAACCATCCACTCCCTGAAAGGAGTGTCTCCGGCATTGGGGCCCACGCCTGCGTGCCGGAACGCCGAGATTCCATTCCTCATAACGGCACTTCGGCGTGCAGGCACGAGACCCAATGCTTCGGCACAGATTATTTCGAATGTGTGAGGAGATGCGCGAGTTTGCGAACAGCAGTGTCGCGAATCCGTCCGGCATGCTGGGCTGAAAAAGGCAACGATTTCTTAATACTTCTCAGGGGAGGATGCCGGATCACATCGGTTCGGAGATAATATTCGCGAAGAATTTGGCGTTCGCGCTCGTCCAGTACATCGGCATTCGCAAGGGCGAAAAAGAGCGTTGTCTCAGAATCATCCTGCAATACCTGATTCAGCACCTCATTTCGCTCCTGTCCGTTCATTATGCGTCGAACCTCTCTCCGGATGCGGTCGGCAATTTCATGGCGCTTCTCGGGAATGAGAGGCGTGCTCCTTTCAGCCCCGAAAATTCGATTCCCCAGATCATGGAATACTGATTTGTGCATCAAAGGATTCCCCTCGCTGATCCCAAAAATCCGTGCAATAGCAACAAGTCCCACCCCCCGGATTTTGAGTGATATTCTCCGATTATTTGAGAGCCTGCACCATGTGCGGTGATCGGGGATAACAGACATCACGGCCCTTCTCCATTTCTCCGTATCCGATCCGAGTTCTCGTTCCCGTTCTTCGCCACACTCGATGCGCTGCAATTCGCAACTGATTTCGGGATGTTGCGCACGAAAAAGAGCCGCGGAGAGTTGCAGAAAAGCCTTTCGCTGGCTGATGGGATTTCCCTTGATTTCAAAGAGTGTGCCAAGTGCGCAGAGCCCCATGCCTCCGACTTTCACCGCAGCCCGCTGCTTCTGATTCATGAGTATCCATTCCGAGAGTTGCAGCGCCTCGTCGCGCACGGCCTTCAGGGCGGTCGCACGTTTCCTCTTGCGTCGAAGATGATCATTGAGAGGCAGATAACGTTGGCGGGGAGTCGTTGCATGAGCACCCAACCACTGTTCGATGATCTCCGAAAGCTCCGAAGAGACAGGGGGTTCCAATGGCGGCTGAAGTGCAATTGCTTTCATTTTTTCCTCCATTCTCCCGATCGCATATGCACCGAGTGTACTTCCATGATCCATGCGCAATGCCGGATCAAAGATGGTTTCCAGAAAGGCAGCAACACCCTCTCTTCGCAAATGTTCCGCATCCACCTGATAGTCTCTTGCATTGTGTGTCGCCCGCGCACGTATGAGGTCATCGTATTTTTTGAGCAGCCGGAGAATGAGAGCGGCAGACCGCGATGTTCGGGATTCCTTGATAAGCCTTCTTTCGGTTTTGGCATGGTTCCTTTCCATCGCTTCAGCGGTGTCGTCCTCCATTGCGCATGGTGGTCTTTCTCGTTCCATAGGGAACGGGCTGTATAGCTAAAACCCGCTTTTTGATCAAGGCTCTAAGAGCCCACTTCGGGGAGAGAATCCCGTTACTTCACCGTGACCGACTTCGCCAGATTTCGCGGCATATCGGGGTCCTTCCCGCGCTTCACCGCGAGGAAGTATGCGAGCACCTGTATCGGGATGATGTTCACGATCGCCTGTGCGGTATCCGTATCCGGCACCTTGATCCACTCGTCGAAGACGTCGTGACGCACGGGGGAAACACCGATGATGAAGCCTCCGCGCGCTTTGAGCTCGATGGCATTCGAAAGGATGTCGGTACGCACTTCGTCGTTGCCCGCGAGCACGATGCAGGGCGTCCCCGTGTCGATGAGGGCGATGGGTCCGTGCTTGAGTTCTCCGCCGGCGAATCCCTCCGCGTGAATGTAGCTCACCTCCTGAATTTTGATCGCGCTCTCAAGAGCCATCGGGAAATTCCAGCTCTTCCCGATGATGTAGAGGTCCTTGTCCGCTTTGATTTTCTCCGCAATACCTTCGATGAAGTCGATGTAGCGGGGGTTGAGCATGTCATTGATCGCCGCCGCGGTCTCGAGCAGACGCGTGCGGCCCTTCTGGAGCTTGCCGAGCAGGGCATAGGCGATGAGCATCAGGACGGCCATCTGGCCGGTGAGCGCCTTGGTGGACGCCACGGCGCGCTCGGGTCCCGCATTGATCTGCAAGGTGTAGTCCGCTTCCCGTGCGATGGTGGAGCCTTCGGAATTCACGATCGCCAGCACCTTCGATCCCTTGGACTTCGCCACCTTCATCGCTTCCAGCACATCCGCGGTCTCGCCGCTCTGGCTCACCACGATGAGCAGACTCTCCGGCTTCAGGAAGCGGTGGAAGAGCTTGAACTCACTCGCCGGAGCGAAGTTCACGTGGTGCCCCGCAATGACGGAGAAGAAGTATTCCGCCGCCATGCAGGCCTTGGCCGCCGTGCCGCAACCGCAGAGAAACGTACCCTGCGCATCGCGGATCGCCTCCGCGAGCGTCTGGATAGCGGCCTCATCCTGATTCACGGCACGCGCGATGGAATCCTTCTGCTCCATGATCTCCTTCATCATGAAGTGCTCGTACTTCCCTTTCTTCGATTGTGCCGCCCCCCACGTGATCTCGATCTCGCGCTTCCGGCGCTCCAGACTGGTCACAAGGTCCGAGAAGATGATGCTGTTGCCGTCCGTCACCACCATCTCCCCGTCATCCAGATACTGCACGGTGGCGGTCGATTCGTGGAAGGCGGGTGTATCGGATGCGATGAAGTATCCGTCGTTTTTGGAGACGCCGATGATCAGGGGCGAGCCGGTGCGCGCGGCCACGAGCATCCGGGAGTCTTTATGCATCGCCACGACGGCGAAGCGTCCTTCGAACTTCAGACAGGCCTTGCGCACAGCGGCGGCAAAGT
Source organism: Candidatus Peribacteraceae bacterium (assembly GCA_028707875.1). Classification (GTDB taxonomy): domain Bacteria; phylum Patescibacteriota; class Gracilibacteria; order Peribacterales; family Peribacteraceae; genus JAQWAC01. The sequence goes on from JAQWAC010000003.1 coordinate 16,759, forward strand.
CCTTCGTCCCTTTCATTTCTTCTTCAATGAGGTGCGGCACGACTTCGGAATCCGTGGTGGAGCGGAAGGTGTGTCCTTTCTGTTTGAGTTCATCACGCAGGCATTCGTAGTTCTCGATGATGCCGTTGTGCACCACGACGACAGAGCCGTCGCAGCACGTGTGCGGATGGGCGTTCTCCTGCGTCACGCCTCCGTGCGTGGCCCAGCGCGTATGAGCGACGGCCAGGGAACACGGAGCCAGAAAACGCTTGGCATCCACTCCGCTGATCCTTCCGATATCCTTGGTAACCTCAATTCCCTTCTCCGTTTTACAGGCGACGCCCCATGAATCGTAACCGCGATATTCGAGATGCTTGAGCCCCTCAATCACAAGGAACCCCGCATCCGTACGCCTGCCGATATATCCGATGATCCCACACATGAAGAAATGGCTTGGGAATGCGGAGATTTTACTTATATCGGGCAAAGAGTCAATGCAAAGAACATGGCAATGGCGAGCCGAAGTACGGACTGGAAGTATCTTTCTTCATCGGACTTCCTACGCCCTACGCCCTACGCCCTTCCCCCTATCTCCCCCCTTTTCCTTGACGCTTTCCCGCCGCTTCCCTACCCTTTGCGGGCTATGCCGATTATCAAGTCCGCCATCAAGGCCGCCCGACAGAACATCAAGCGTCATGAAGTCCGTCGTCCCGTGAAGACACGGATGAAGACGCTCATGAAGCAGATCGTCGATCTCGCCAAGGGGGGAAAGAAGGAGGAAGGAATGAAACTCCTGCCGCAGGTTTTCAAGGCGATCGACATGGCCGCCAAGAAACATGTCATTCATCCCAAGAACGCCGCACGGAAGAAATCCCTGATGAACCGGCTTGTCGCCTTGAAGAAGTAATTTTATGACCGTCATTCTCGCTCTTGATATCGGGAAACGCAGAACCGGTGTCGCTTTTTATGATTCCGCAACCGCCGTTCCCCTCCCGCTCGATACGATCGCACATCACTCGACGGAGGAACTGCTGATGCACGTCGCCGTGCTCTGCAAGGAACGTAAAATTGACCGAATCATTGTTGGCCTTCCTCTTCTTCTCTCCGGCATGGAAGGCGAACAATCCTCATTTGTCCGCTCCGTTTCGGAAGGTCTTGAGGCACTGGCACCCGTCACTTTCCTGGACGAGCGGTACTCCACACCCCGAGACAGAGACTCCGATCCGGATGCGGCGGCGGCGTGCGGAATCCTGACAACTTTTGTTGACCGTAAGGAAATGGAGTAGGGACTTTTTCTCCTCGGGAGAGAGATCGATATTTGGAATGGCTTCAAACTACTGATTAGACCGCTAATTCGGGACATTCTTTTGATGTTTCATGAATCAGTGAAGGCGTAGGGATTATATTTGACAATCTCATAAATATGACTAAAATATCATCCTTTACCTGTTCATTGGACATCGCCGTTTTACCCACGATTCCGGTGGATGCACATCCGTACCGGGATGACGACCTCATGGATCACCGCTCCAACTGCAAGTGATCCCCGTGCTGAGTAAAGTTAACGGAAGGAGAGTGAGCAATAACTCGTGTGAGTCGTCTACCCAAACCCTTGATGCATCTTTTGTCTCTGTCAATGTTATGGTAAAACGAGGGATGTTCTTTACCCCCGCCCTATGGCCGCCCCCGCACCCACTTCTTCCTCCGCTCAGCAGCAGACGACTGCAGCACCTCAGATCTCTGTGAATTTGCAGGAGTTACTCGACAATCTCTTCCTCGTCCTCACGGACAAGGAGGCCATGGTCGTGAAGAAGCGTTTTGCGCTTCAGGGCAACCAGAAGCAGACACTTGAGAAGATCGGGAAGCACTTCAATGTGACGCGTGAGCGCATTCGCCAGATTGAGAGCATCGCTCTCAGTAAATTGAAGAGGACGGTCAGGACCACGAAGCTCGATGAGGTGAACTCCATTGCGAAGAGCCTGCTTCGCGTGAACGGCGGACTCATGCGCGAGGATGACATCATTTCCCTCTCCCTCCGCCGCATTCAGGGCAGTTCCGCAGTGGATGGTTCGGTCCTTCGACTCTCCTTCTCCATCGACAACGAATTGGCTCTTGGTTCCCGCAGTAACACGTTTGTGCCGTTCTGGCGTCTCGATTCCCTCGCGATGGAGGACATTCTCCTCATCGTGAACAGCACGGTGAAGATCCTGAAGAAGCGGAAGTCCTGCATGCAGGTGGATGAACTCGTTTCCTCCGTCCAGTCCATGAACCTCTTTGACGGACGCATTCCAAGCAGAGAGCTCATTATGAGTTGCCTGAAAATCGACGAGCGCCTGAAGGAGATTGCGGAAGGCTGGGGACTCACCGAGTGGAGATTCGTCCGACCTCGTTCCATCCGCGACAAAGTGGAAATCATTCTGAAGAAGTCCGGCGAGCCGCTCCACTTCATGGAGATCGCCAACCGCATCCGCGAATCACACTTCGACCATAAGAACGTCACGGTGCAGGCCGTCCACAACGAACTCATCCGCTATCCGCAGTTCGTCCTCGTGGGACGCGGTCTGTACGCCCTCCGCGAGTGGGGCTACGAGCCGGGAACGGTGGCCGACGTGATCGAGCGGATCCTCAAGGAGAAGGGCGCCCTCAGCAAGAAAGAAATCATTGCCGAAGTCGGGAAGCAGCGCACCGTAAAGGTGGGCACGATTTCCCTCAATCTCCAGAAGATGCCGTACTTCACCCGCGTGGGACGTGCGGTCTATGCCTTCGACGAGAGCAAGAAGATCTGATTTCTCCCACATACTGATATCGAAGAGACCCTCCCGGGTCTCTTTTTAACGTGGAAGGGCCACCTACGGTGTCCCTCCCACGAGCCCACCCTTCCCTTTAGTGGTGGCGCTCCAGCACGGGAAACCCGCGCTTCGCGCATTGGTTACGATTTGGTAAGGGTTTCCCATCCACCCACCGCCTGTCTTTCCGAAGCTCCATAGGAGCGAAGGAAGGTGGTAGCGGAGCCCATCACTTTGAGAAATTTAAACAAAAACAACCAACAAAATCTCCGTGCTTGGCCGTCAGGAGGGTACGGGGGCGTTGGGGGCATAGGGAACCGGACAAGGTTCCCTGGCCCCCAAAAGAAAAAGAAAGACAATTTGATCACGTCATCCTACGGACGTTTGATCTTCCTTCACGGCGATTTGCCGAGGCAGGCCGCACAGCACCAACGCCCACTCTACCTCCCGATCTAAACACTTGGCATCTCCCCTCTCTGCGCACACAATAGAGACATGAAAGCGACCCGATTCCTTGCCTTCTCCCTTGTTCCCCTCTGTGTTTTCCTCGCTTCCTGCGGAGAGGAGCCTCCCGCCCCTCCTCCACTCCCCCAAGGCGAGCAGACCGTGAAGGGCCTTCTCCTTCCCACGGAAATCTCACTTCTCAGACGCGGAACGCATGTGTTGAAGAAGGACGGGAAAGAGTTCTGTCTCGTGGAGAGTCAGACCGTGAACCTGCGCTCGTTCGAAAACAATGAGGTGGAAATGAAAGGGACATTCGAATACAACAGCGATCCCCAGCTCCTCCCCGTGCTCGTCGTCCGGGAGATGAAACTCACCGAGCAGGATACGAAAGACGTTTCACTCCCCTCACTCGGATTCTCCTGCCGGACACCGACTGCATGGACCAAAGAGGAGGTGAGCGGAAGTACTCGATTCATCATGACCGGAAATCCTGAACCCATCGTCTCCGTGCAGAAAAAGAAGGGGGCATCTCTTCCGACGGGAGCTCCGTTCCTGATTGACGGAAATCATGCCGTACGAACGGTCGATGCAACGACCAAAGCTGAATCCGTTTCGCTGATCAATGGCGATGATCTCATCACTTTCGCCTTCACTCCGGGCCCCGAGCCTTCGGATGAACTCAAGGCCCAGTGGTCCAGCTTCCTTGATTCCATACACTTTTCTTCCGTCGACGGATCGAGCAGCTCCGCCTCCGACACCGGCAGTTCCGAGAACGATGAAGGCGCTCCCTGCGGCGGAGCCGCGGGGATTCTGTGTCCCTCCGGACAGTACTGTGCCATCACGGATGTGAAGGAAAATATCGGGAAGTGCAGGAGTGTGAAGTGATTCCTTATGGTGTACGTTAATACACCGCCATCAAGGTGTACGTCCTGCAACCGCAAATTTTTGACCGTAGAGGCAAGTGGAAATACTGTGGTGTACACATTTACACCTTTTCCATCTCCTTTCCATTCCATACCATGACGAAAGTCGCTTCCCCCAAAGACACGATGCAACCCACGAAAGAGTCCGCGCCTCACAAAGCTTCCCCAGCCAACACCAAGGAAGAGGCACTCAAGTCCGCCCTCGCGCAGATCGAGAAGCAATATGGTGCCGGTGCGGTGATGCGCATGGGTGAGGAGCACGCCGTGAAAATCGAATGCATTCCATCGGGATCCCTCTCGCTCGATATCGCCCTTGGCGGCGGCATCCCGAAGGGCCGCATCATTGAGATCTTCGGTCCGGAATCCTCCGGCAAAACGACGCTGGCCCTCCATGTCATTTCAGAGGCGCAGAAGCGCGGCGGCAAAGCCGCCTTCATCGATGCGGAACATGCCCTTGACGTCTTCTACGCGAAGAAAATCGGCGTGGATATCGACAATCTCCTTGTCTCCCAGCCGGATGATGGCGAGCAGGCGCTGGAAATCACGGAGACGCTCGTTCGCTCGGGCAGCATCGATATCATTGTCATCGATTCCGTGGCCGCTCTCACCCCACGCGCGGAAATCGAGGGCATGATGGGCGACAGCCACATGGGACTGCAGGCACGGCTGATGAGCCAAGCACTGCGCAAACTCACGTCCATCGTGTGCAAAACGAGCTGTTCGGTCATCTTCATCAACCAGATGCGCATGAAGATCGGCGTCATGTTTGGCAATCCGGAGACGACAACCGGCGGCAACGCCCTCAAGTTCTACGCATCCATACGCATCGATGTCCGCCGCATAGACAAGATCCTGGAGAAGGGCGAAGGCGAACAGGAAATTGTGGGGAACCGCACGCGTGCCAAGATCGTGAAGAACAAGATCGCACCGCCCTTCAGGCAGGCGGAATTCGACATTCTCTACGCTCGCGGCATCAACAAAGAGGGAGATATTCTCGACCTCGGAGTGAAAAACGGCCTTATCGAGAAATCCGGCACGCACTACCGCTACGGTGAAGAGGCGATGGGTCAGGGGCGTGATCAGGCACGACAATTCCTCATGAAGAATCCCAAACTTACGGACAAGCTGGAGAAGGAAATCAGGAAAATCACGGAGATCATTTAATTGAATATTCTTCTACAGCTGGGGTTCATGAACCCCAGCTGTAGTTATGAATGAATTCGCGAATTCTGACTGTGGTGTAGACTGCATTTAATGCAAGAACTCTATTCTGGTCACGGTTGGCGCATCGTCACTGAAGAGGCATCTCTTCCGGACGGACGCATCAAGAAAACTGCGCGTGTCTATCGCTGCGACAGCGCACACGTTCTTGCATTCACGAAAGCGGGAAATGTTCTTATGATCCGCGAGTATCGCCCGTTCTATAAGGCATTCATCTGGATGGTTCCGAGCGGAAAGGTTGATAAAGAAGCAGATCCGCTCACTGCTGCCTCCCGTGAACTGAGAGAGGAAACCGGTTTCTCAGCAGCAATAATTGAACCGTACTTCACAAGCAGACATTCCGAAGCACAGGAACAGCAGAACCATTTTTTCCAAGCGAATACATTGAAGCACGATCCTCTCCCTCAGGATGCCACCGAACTGATTGAGGTTCACGAAATGTCAGTCTCCGAGGCCATCGATCGTGTTCTTACGAGTCCGGTCATTCACACGGAAAGTGCCCTTGCCCTCCTCCGCTACGCGCGGGAGCATGGACTGTAAATTCTGTCACCAATGTATCCGGTTGCACGCTCGTCAAGTTTTCCACACACTCTCCACATTTTCCCCGCGCAGCAGCGCATGAGTCCGATGCCCCTTCAAGTCGTATTGGTTGCCGTACGGTTTCCGTCACCTACAATGCGACTCCCATGATTCCTCCGTCCCATCCCGTTATCGAGACGCAACCGCATTCCGTCGAGGCGGAACGCACAGTCTTGGGCGCCCTTCTCGTGGATCCGGAAGCGATCATCAAGGTGAGCGATTTTCTGAGCCCTCTGGACTTCTACGATCCGACGCTGCGGGAAATCTATCAGGCGATTCATGAGCTCTACATGAGTCATGAGCCGATTGATTTTGTGACGGTTTCGACGAAGCTTTCAGGGAACGAAAATGTTCAGAAAGCGGGTGGGAGCTCATTTCTTGCGGAATTGGGTTCCGAAGTCCCCACTTCCTCCCACGTGTACCAATACGGACAGATCGTGAAGACGAAGGCCGTGCACCGCCGCATCATCGGAGCCGGACAGAAAATCACCGGATTGGGATTCGACGAGGAAAAAAGTGTGCCGGAACTGCTCGATACCGTGGAAAAGACCGTGTTCGAAATCTCAAACATGTTCATGAAGGACAAGTTCGTTCATATACGCGACATTCTCTCGACACGTTACGAGCGCTTCGCGGAGATGCACGAATCCGGCGAAGACGATTCCGTCAAAGGCGTTTCGACGGGATTCAAGTCCCTCGACATGAAGCTCTCCGGTCTGCAGCCCTCCGACCTGATCGTCATTGCAGCCCGCCCGAGCATGGGAAAGACCTCTCTTGCTCTCAATATCGCACAAAACGCAGCGATCCGTTCGGGCAAGAATGTGGGGGTCTTCTCGCTCGAAATGAGCAAAGAGCAATTGGTGGACCGTCTGTTCGCCTCCATGCTCGGGGTCGATTCCTGGAAGCTCCAGCGTGGCAAGCTGGATGATTCGGACTTCCAGAACATGGGGCCGATCATGGACGAACTCAACAAAGCGAACATCTTCATAGATGACTCTGTCGCCTCCACCATTCCCGAGCTCAGAGCCAAGGCGCGTCGCCTTCAGATGGAACACGGTCTCGATCTTCTGATCATCGACTACCTCCAGCTCATGAGCACGGGTAACGTCGGCTACGCGGGTAATCGCGTGCAGGAAATATCGGAAATCTCCCGAACATTGAAGCAACTTGGTCGTGAGCTGCACGTTCCGGTCGTAGCGCTCTCGCAGCTCTCCCGCGCGGTGGAAACCCGTCCGGGCAACATCCCGCAGCTCTCCGATCTCCGCGATTCCGGCTCCATCGAACAGGATGCGGACGTGGTGCTCATGATGTACCGCGAGGACTACTACGAAGAGGACAGCGATCGCCCCGGCGTCACGGACATCTATATCCGCAAGCACCGCAATGGCCCCATCGGACGCGTGGAACTGCTCTTCAAGAAGGAGCAAATGCGTTTCTACGACATCGACAAGGTGCATTCGGCATAAGGGCGAAGGAAATAGAGGAAGCAGAAGAAACAGACGGATTCTTCGCGAAGTCCTTTATTCCCTCTTTCCCCTTTGTTTCTTCTGTTTCCTTCGCTCCCAAGTTTGTAATCCACACCTCCTGACGCTACTCTGAACTTCATGCAGGACTTCATCCCCGTCCGTCCGGACATTCCTCTTTTTTCAATACTCTTTTACGCGCTCATCGCGTTTGTCATCGGCATCAGTCTGACGCCGTGGTACGTGAGATTTCTGCACAAGCATCGGATTGGCAAACAGCTGAGACTGGAAACCGTCGACGGCAAGGAGGCGACCGTCTTCACCACGTATCACAAGCACAAGGGTGGCACACCCACGATGGGTGGCGTCCTCATTTGGGGATCCATCTTTCTCACCATCGGCCTCTCGCGCGTGCTCTCGTATTTCGGCCTCGTGGAGCGATCGCTTCTGCAACGCGGACAAGTCTACCTCCCGCTCTTCATGCTTCTCTCATTCGGTCTCCTCGGCGCGTTGGATGATTACCTTAACGCCTGTTGCCTCAATAAAAAGCGCGGACTCGACTGGCTGCCCAAACTTCTCACTCTTCTGCTGCTTTCGGCAGCCGGTGCGTTCTGGTTCTACTTCAAGCTCGGGTACGATTCCATTCATGTGCCATTTGCCGGTCCAGTGATGCTCGGATGGTGGTACATCCCCGTCTTCATCTTCATCATTGTCGGCACCGCCAATGCCGTGAACGTGACGGACGGTCTCGACGGTCTTGCAGGAGGACTCCTTACCATCGCTTTCGCCGCGTTCGGTGTGCTTGCCTACATGAAGGGACTCACGGTTCTCGCCGCTTTTTGCGGGGTCACGGTGGGCGCCATCGCGGCATTCCTCTGGCACAATGTTCCTCCGGCGCTCTTCATCATGGGAGATACGGGTGCGCTCGCCCTCGGCGGTGTGCTCGGCGTCATCGCCCTGATGATCGATCAGGTGCTGGTCCTTCCGCTTATCGGCTTCGTCTTTGTCGTTGAAATGCTCTCAGTGATCATCCAGCTCACGAGTAAGAAGTTCCGCCATGGCAAAAAAGTCTTCCGCGCCGCCCCTCTGCACCATCACTTCGAAGCGCTGGAATGGGGCGAGAGCAAGGTGACGATGCGCCTCTGGATCATCGGGTGCTTCTTCGCATTTCTTGGAATCATCGTCGGCATGTTCGGCTGATACTCACCGCAAACGCCTCTCTTGCCAATGGTAAATTAATGGGTATCATCATTCCATGTTGCGAGTCGCCATCAACGGATACGGCCGTATCGGACGTATCGTTCATCGTCAGCTTCTCGCCCGTTTCCCGAAAGAGGTCGATGTGGTCGCCATTAATGCGTCCAGTGACGCCGCCATGCGGCGCTACCTCCTCAAGTATGACACCTTGCACGGCCGCTTTGACCATTCCGTGGAGATCTCCGGTGAGAATCTTACGATCGACGGAAAGCCCGTCTCCGTCGTGAAGGAAAAGGATCCCGCCAAATGTCCCTGGAAGAATCTGAAGGTCGATGTCGTGATCGAAGCGACGGGGAAGTTCCGAACGAAAGAAAAAGCGCAGGCCCACCTGACCGCGGGAGCCAGAGCCGTCGTCATTACCGCTCCTCCCAAGGACGACACGCCGATGATCGTGCGCGGCGTCAACGATGCCCTGCTGGAGAAGTCGCTCCCCATTGTCAGTGCCGCTTCCTGCACCACCAACTGCATCGCACCCGTGATACAGGTTTTGGACGTCTGGAAAGGGATCCGTCGCGGACTTCTCTGCACCACGCATTCCTATACCAGTTCACAGAACCTGCTGGACAACGCTACGGACAGTTCCAAATTGCGCATTGCGCGCGCGGCCGCTCTCAATATCATTCCTTCCACCACGGGGGCCGCCAAGGCGGTGGGCAAAATCTTCACACATCTCAAAGGAAAACTGGATGGCATGGCACTGCGGATTCCCGTCCCCGATGTCTCCGCTTCCTATTTGGTTCTGGAACTCAATGCCCCCGCAACCATCGAGGAGGTGAATGGCAAACTGCGCGAGGCATCCGAAGGGGCACTCAAGAATATTCTGGGAGTGGAAGAAGGATTACTCGTCTCATCCGACTATGTCTCCGACCCTCACTCGAGCACCGTGGATCTCGATTCCACGAATGTCATTGACGGCACCATGGTGCAAATCCTTGCCTGGTACGACAACGAATGGGGATACTCGATGCGCGTAACCGAAATGGTGCAGCAGGTGGGTGCCTTCCTCCGCTAATCCTCCCCCGATTTTTTCATGGAATCCTCCCCCTCCACTCCCGCGGAAAGGCGGAGCCTGAATGCGCATCTCTACCACGTTTCCAAAACGCCGGACGACCTGCGGCACCTGATTCTGGACATCTCCCGCGCCGCGAAATACATCAGCTACGCAATCCAGACCACCGAAGCGGGTCTTGCGGGAACAACGAACCAGTTCGGAGAGGATCAGGTGAAACTCGATGTCCTCTCCGATCGAATCATTGAGGATCACCTGCGCGAGAGTCGGCTGGTGGCAAGTTTTGCCTGCGAGGAACGTCCCGAAGTGGTGGATCTGGATCCCAAAGCGCCCTATTCCGTCGCCTTCGACCCCCTCGACGGCTCCTCCCTCGTGGATGTGAACTTCGCAATCGGATCGATCTTCGGCATCTACAAGGGGAAGAGCGTCCTGGGCCGCAAGCCGAAGGAACAGGTGGCCGCCCTCTATGTTCTCTACGGGCCGCGCACCATCCTTGTCTACTCCACCGGCAAAGGTGTACATGAATTCCTTCTGAACGATGTGGGTGAGTTCATTCTGCTCCGCGAGTATCTGGGCGTGGCCGATGACGCGAAAAATTTCAGTCCGGGCAATCTCCGCGGCGTCGACGAGACCAAAGGATACCGCGACGTGGTGGAGACATCACTGACGGCCAAGCTGACCCTTCGTTATTCCGGCTGCCTGGTGGCGGATGTGCATCATATCTTCAGCAAGGGGCAGGGCCTCTTCACCTTCCCGGGAAGCGCGAAGTACCCGACGGGAAAACTCCGCCTCGCCTTCGAGTGCGGGCCATTCGCGTATCTTGCCGAGCAGGCCGGTGCCGCGGCATCCGACGGGAATGGCCATATTCTCGACCTGACGATCGAGTCCGTCGACCAGCGCTGCCCGCTCATCATCGGCTCCAGGAACGACGTGAAGAAAGTGTGCGGGATGCTCAATGCGTAGGAATAATTCGAAGGCATTGAAGGTACACGGAACGTTTTGATAGTACGGAAGGCAGAGAACAGTTCCCATCCCTGCTTAACTTACATTCCTTACATCTTTATTACTTTACCTCCTGAGCTTACTGTTCAGTAACAGGCTCCTGACTTTTGTTTTCCGCTGTCGGCACATCCCAGTAGGCCTCTTTCAGCGCACGTCCCATAGCCACGTCCAGCGTCTGCACACGCTCGGGGTCCTTGGCTTTTCCCTCAAGGTTGTACAGCTTCTTCAGCGACCGGTACGATCCCCAGATGTAATACTCCTTGCGGCGCGGTGCCCTCCTCTTGTCATCGCCTTCCCTCTCCGGACGCGGCGGGCGTTCCAATGGAATCACATCTCCCGCTTTGTTCCACTTCACCGGACCGATCACCGTACGGGAGTCGGTGTCGATATAGACAAAGTCGGTATCGGCATAGGAAGACATCGTAAGCAGTATAGCAGAGACCGGGAATCTGAAATCAGACTGCGTCCCGATATTCCGGTATTTCCGCTTATCGGTACATCCGATGTTCTTCGACGGGGGGAGGCGGAGGGGGAGGAGGTTTGGCGGGCGCTTCAAAATACTCCTGCTTATCGACTGATTTCGACTGTTCCTCGGGATGATGGAAGAGTTCCTGCACTTCGTTTCTGCGCTGTTCCTGAAAACGAAGGAAAGAATAGAGCATCGCCACGAGTCCTCCGATGAGCGATACGTAAATCCCGAACCGGATCTCCATGCGCGAGAATTCGAGCGTGACTTTGATGAGGACCGACAGCGAGGCCAGAATCAGAATGATCGCCTGAGACGTGGCCATAAACCGAACGGCCTCACGATGCCGACGCCTGACAAGAATCGGCCCGCCCGTAAGCGGAATCACCGTAATGAGAAGCACAAAAAGCTGCAGACCGAAAATGACGATGCCGATAAAAGACGTGTAAAACCCGAATCCCGAATGGGATGAGTCCTGACCGCCCAACGTCTGCCCGCCGATCCAGGGAAAGAACACTCCGATAAGACTCAAAAACGCGCCGATATTCAGAATTTTCTCCTCGAGTTCGAGAGAAAGCAGTTTTCGGAAGAAATTGGAGGCCATCGGTGGGCGAGCATAGCACCGTCCGCTCATTGGCACTAGACTGGAGCCATGCTTCGGATTGCCATTGATGTGCGTGCCGCGCTCGTGTCCCGTCCCACGGGCAAGGGACAGTGGGTGCGGGGATTCGTGGCCGAGCTCCTCTCCCGCTCCGTTCCGCTTCTTCTCCTCAGCGACACGCCGATCCCCTCCTCCTGGCAACGCCCGCATGCGGAATCACTCATCCGATCGCCCGGGCTTCTCTGGCACCTTTCTGTTGCACATGCTCTCTTTAAACGAAGAAAGGATGTCATTTTTTTCGCACCGACGAGCTTCATCATTCCCTTCCTTGCAGGCGGGAGCGTCCGGACCGTTCCGCTTGTCCATGATCTCATTGCCTTCCGCGGGGAGCCGCATGACCGCAAGGCGACGTACATCGAACATCTGACACTCGCAGGAGCGCTGAGGAAAGCCGCGCATATCTGCACCATCAGCGAAGCGACAAAGAGGGATCTTCTCTCCCGTTATCCCTTCCTGAAAGCGGATGCCGTTTCCGTCCTGTACGCAGGACCGTTTGTCTCTTTGCCGCCGCCGAACAGTCCGGACGGAAGAACGATACTCACGATCGGAACGCTCTGCCCGAGGAAGAATCAGCTGAGACTCATCCGTGCCTTCGCACGACTGCCGGATGATCTGCGCACTGCGACGAAGCTCGTTCTTGCGGGCGGCCGCGGATGGCACGACGATGAAATCGTGCGTCTTGCGTCCGTGACGCGGGGCGTGGAGTGGCGGGGCTATGTTGCCGACGACGAATATGCGTCTCTCCTCGCTGCCTGCACGATCTTCGCGTTCCCGTCTCTCTACGAAGGCTTCGGGATGCCCGTGCTCGACGCGCTGCAGCGCGGGATTCCCGTGCTGGTCAGCAGTCGCGGAAGCCTGCCGGAAGTTGCCGGAGATGCCGCGCTCTTCGTGGATCCGGAAGACGAAACCTCCATTGCGAAGGGGCTCGAGACATTATTGCGGGATGAGGCTCTCCGCAGCTGTTTGGGCGCGGAAGGGCGGGTTCAGGCACGGAAATTCAGTTGGAAGAATACCGTTGATCTGTTCCTGAGTGCCGTGCAGATCGTTTCCTGAAGCGGTATACTGCACTCATGCCACGCCTCAAGCGCATCGGCATCACCGTGAAGTCCGCATTCGATCATAAGGACGAAGCCGTTGAACGTGTCATCGAAGTTCTGAAGAAGGAGAAATGCACCATCTTCGTCGATACGCAGCGCCTCAAAGGACACCCCTGCATTCGCGGATGTGAGACCATCGATGAGAAGCAGCATCTTGACCTCCTCATCGTCATCGGCGGTGACGGCACCGTGCTCCGCTCCATCCGGGAGCTGAAGAACTTTTCCATGCCGATCCTCAGCATCAACCGTGGAACCGTGGGATTCCTTGCCGAGATCGAACTCAGGGAAGCGGATCGTGTTCTGCCGGCTCTGCTGAGGGGTCAGGGTGTGATCGATGAGCGCAGCATCCTGATGGTGGAAGCCGTGCGGGGACGCAAGACGATTTTTTCTGGCGTCGCACTCAATGAAGCCGTGATCGCACAGGGAACCATTGCGCGTCTCATCAACCTCAGAACCTCCGTGAACGAGGAGGATCTCACCACCTATCATGCGGACGGGCTCATTGTGGCGACGCCGACCGGCTCCACGGCCTACTCGCTCGCGGCAGGCGGTCCGATCGTTCATCCCGGCTTCGGTCCGGCGATGATTCTGACACCCATCAATCCCTACAGCTTTTCCCAGAAGCCCATCGTCATCCGCGGCGACAGCAGAGTCGAAGTGAATGTTCATATGAAGGTCCGGAAGTTCGCGGATATTGAAGTGAATCTGACGCTCGACGGTCAGATGTACATCCCCCTGCAGAACGGCGACCGTATTCGTGCCACGGTGGCGAAGCAGACGGTCAAGTTCCTTCGCATGAAGCAGGAAACATTCCTCAGCACCCTGCGCTCCAAATTAAAGTGGGGGGAACGGTAATCATGAGAGAAAAACCGCAGGTTTGTCTCACGAGGAGTGGCCCCGGACTGGCGGAGCACGTCTTCGCCACACAAGTTTTTTGAGAGACTACTCCCTGACAATCATCGCCTCGCGCCCCTGCCCCGTCCCCGTGAGAGCAACCGGAACACCTGTTTGCTTCTCAATGAAGGTGAGGTATCCCTGCGCATTTTTGGGCAGCTTCCCGAATGACGTGACGCCCTGGGTCGAGGCCTTCCAGCCGGGAAGATTTTCGAACTTCACCGATCCGTCCGCATTCACTCCGACTCCCACGGGAATCGTTTCCTCCTCGTCCAGCACGTCGAGCTTGGTGATATTCCATTGCGTGTACCCGTTGATGTCGGCTGAGAATCGGAGGTCCGGAAGGTGCAGCCAGCCGCAGCGGCGCGGCCTGCCCGTCGTGGCGCCGTACTCCCCTCCCCGTTCGCGAAGCCGGTCCCCCGTCTCTCCCGTCACTTCCGTCAGGAACTCCCCCTCCCCCACCCGCGTGCAGTACGCCTTCGCCACTCCGATGCAGGACGTGAGGCGACGCGGCGGAAGTCCGAGCCCCTGCAACGCCCCCGCGACGGTCGTGGAACTGCTTGTCACGTACGGATAGGTGCCGTGATCGATGTCGAGCAGCGTCGCCTGTGCGCCTTCGATCAGAATCGTCTTCCCTTCCTTCAGCAAGCGGTGGAGCAGCGCGACGGTATTCGTCACCCGCCCCGCAAGAACCTTTCGCGCCTCGGCAAGGTGCTTCTGTTCCAGAGCGACATCAACGGTCACGCCGTAAGCGTGCTTCACCTGTTCCACTCTGGCTTCCAGTTCCTTCGTGAGATCGTCCTTCAGACTCCCCATACGGATGCCGCGACGCGCGGCTTTGTCCATATAGGCGGGCCCGATGCCGCGTCGTGTCGTCCCGATCCCCTTCCCGCTCCTGGCGGCTCGCAGCTCCTCCATCGCCGCATCGATATCCTTGTGAAACTCAAAGAGAATGTGTGCCTCCTCGGAAATGAAGAGCCGTGGCAGCACATCAATGCCCGCTTCTTCCAGCGTGCGGATTTCCTCGAGGACGGTCGGCAGATGCAGCACCATGCCCGATCCGACGATCACGGTCGTGTTCGGATGAAGCGCCCCGGAGGGGAGCAGATGAAACACGTGCTTCTTCCCCTTCACGACAATCGTATGCCCCGCATTCGCACCTCCAGCGGCACGCGCAATGACATCATAGTGTTCCGCGAGCATGTCGATCGCCTTGCCCTTCCCCTCATCCCCCCACTGCGCGCCGATGATGGCGCAGACGGGGCCGAGGGTCTTCAGGAGTTTCTCCACACGGACACAGTATCAAGTATCCCGGCCTTTGAGAAGTCGACTCCCGCACCCGCTTTCAATCATCAGCCGGATCTCCCGGAACAACGGATCATTTTCTATATCCGGATCCTCCTCAACAAGGGTCGGATCGTTTTCTTTCTCCTTCTGCCATCGTGCCAGGCGTTCCGCGACATTCCCGTCGAATCCTTCCTGTGACATGTATCCAGAATAGCTTATTGGCTTATTCAAGCCAAAATTTTCTCTATTTGATCGCTCTGGCATTCGAGGAGAATCCCCGCGCAGAAAGGATGATTCAACGCCTGAGCATAGATACTCCGGAGAATGTCCGTCCCGTCCGGTCCGCCGAAGAGCGCGGAGGCGGGCTCAAACTCCTTCACTTCCGCGTCCAGAGCCGCATTGTCCGGGACATACGGCGGATTGGAAACGATGAGGAACGGTTCCCAGAGATTCTGCACCGGCTGCAGTCCGCTTCCGGACAGAAATTCAATCTTCTCCGCAACTCCGTTACGCTCCGCATTCCCCCGCGCAATGGCGAGGGCTTCCCCGCTGATGTCCGTCGCAGTGACACGCATGCCGGGACATTCCAGCGCAAGCGTCACCGCAATGCATCCGGATCCCGTCCCGCAGTCCACAATCGTCTTCGGACGGAGATTCTTTCGAAAAACCCGCGCAAGCACGGAAATATTCGCATCCACCTCGCGCAATTCATCACAGGGATCGCGGACGAAGCGCACCGTCGAGACAACAAGCTGTTCCGTCGAGGGGCGCGGAATCAGGACCGCGGGCGTGACATGAAAAGTGCGTGCGAAAAATTCTTTCTTCCCCGTAATGTAACATACGGGTTCGCCGGACTTTCTTCGCCTGAAGAACGCATCGATGCGCCGGCGATCATCATCTGTGATCCGTTCATTGGGATGAGCCAGTATCCACGTCCGCTCCCTCCCAAGGGCCTCGGCAGCCAGAATCTCGCTCTCGACACGATCAAGTCCGCCGCCCGCGATGATCTCCCCGATGCTCATGGGACGAGCAACTGATAGAAAAATGTAAAGACGCTCCACTGATTCTTCTCCGGATCATACGCACTTCGAGCGTGCACCATCGCTTCCGCTGCGCGGACGTTCCACCGTCCGGGCCCCGTGCAGAAATCACGCAGAGCGGCTGCCAGAGCCTGCGGCTCGGGTTGCACCACTTCCGCAAACCGTCCGTCACCCGCAAGAATCGGCAACATTCCGCGATTGGAGACAATCAGCGGTTTGCCGCGCGCCATGGCCTCAATCGCGGTAAGACCGAAAGGTTCTTCCCAGACGGAGGGGACAATCACCAGGCCCGCCCCGTCGTACAGATGCGGGAGCGGCGCCTCCCAGTGAATCACGTGCACATGCGTCGGGTCGTTCTTTGCGGCATCCTTCAGTGTCGCTTCCACGTCCGCCCCCTTCCCCTCAAAGAGCGCCGCTCCGGCAAACACCATGTGACAGGGGCCATCCCGCAGCTGTCGGAACGCTTCGAGCGCGACCAACTGCCCCTTGTTCGGCGAGAATCTTCCGGGTACCAGCACGATCGGCAGCGCGTCCGTGATCCCAAGCGTCTTCCGTAATTCATCCGCATGAATCTCCGGCGACAGAAAATCCTGTGAGACCCAATTCGGAACAATGCGCACGTTGGGGAGTGACTGAAAAGGTTCCGCCACCGGCGATGAAGGGGCGATGGCGACGGTCTGCGGCAACTTCAGGAATGAAGAAACGAGCCAGCGGGGGAATCCCCGAAACACCGAGTGGAGATAGAGGGCGGCGGGCTTCCCGTACGAACGCACCCACTGCTTCGCAATTCCCATTGTCCGCAGCCCGTTCACGACGATGAGATCACACTGCCTCCCCAGTTCCGCGTACTCCGCCGCCGCACGGCGTGAGAAGAGATAGCCGCGAATCACATCCGCACAGGACTTTCGTCCGCTCCGCATGGGCGGCACGGGGAGAGGATGCACTTCGACTCCCCGTTCCTTCAGCGCGCGTGCCAAAGGCCCTTCCGGACACAGCACAATGACTTTCCACTCTCTCTTGAGAGCCGTCAATGCAAGATCGATGAGGATCCGTTGTCCACCGCCGATCTGGCCGAACTGATCGAAGAAAAGGATGGTGCGCGTCCGCGGATTCATGGCTGCATCATAGTACGGAGGCGTACACTACGCTTGCACTTCCTCTTTACTCCTTCATGGATCGCCTCTCTTCATTTCTGCCTCAGATCCTCAATAAGCGCGGTCTTCTGGTGCGCGCCGAAGCGAGCCTCGTCATCCACCATGCGGAACAATGGCTGAAGGAGACGCTCCCGAATCTGAAGGACGGCATCACCGCAAAGTCCCTTGGCGAAGACGGCACCCTGCTCATCGAATGTGCGCACTCCGTAGCCGCTCAGGAATGCCAGATTGAGCTTCCGCACCTGATTCTGTTCCTGCGCGATCATTGCGGTCATTCCTCCCTCCGAACCGCGCGGATCATCCGGTCACGTGCCGCCTCCCCGGCCCCGGCGTAAGAGAGACGCACGGCGGAAATAGGACGATTCTTTTGCTTGCGTCTTCCGTGGCGCTCTCCTAGACTCTCCGCGCCCTTTCCCTTAGAAAGAGGTTTCGTGTTCTTATGCTCGTCATCCGTCTCCAGCGTACCGGCCGCAGCAAGCTCCCCGCCTATCGCCTCGTTCTGGCGGAGAAGGCACGTCCGGTGAAAGGCAAATTCCTCGAAATTCTCGGTCACTCCCTGCCCGCCCGTGATTCCGCGGTCTTTGAGTGTAATCAGGAGCGTATCCTCCACTGGATCAAGAGTGGAGCCATTCCGAGCAATACGGCCGCACGCCTCCTCCGGAAAGCCGGCATGAAGGATATGGAGAAATTCATCGAGACCTATACGAAGAAGAAATCGAAGAAGGCTCCTCCGGAAGGCGAAGTCGCGGCTGCCGCACCGGCCCCCGCGGCCGCGGAAGCGCCGAAAACGGAGGCTCCCGCCGCGTAAATCAACTTCGTGACAAGGAGCATGAGAGTCGTTAGACTCCCGTGTGTATGTCCGAAACCGCTTCCGCTGAACTCCCCGGCTTTGCATTCCTGAAGTACGTTCTCGAATCGATCTGCGAGGACAAGGACGAGCTTTCCGTCAACGCCCAGAAAGACGAATTGGGCATCCTCCTGACCATACAGGTCAGCGAGCGCGACATGGGAAAGCTCATCGGCAAGGGCGGCCAGACGGTGAAGGCGTTGCGCACCCTGCTGCGTATCATCGGCGGCAACGCCTCCGAGCGCGTCAATCTGAAGGTTCTGGAACCTGCCACATCCTCCACTGCGGCGTAACATTCGGTCCATTCTCCCCCCCTTCCTTCCTCCCTCCCCCATGATTGCTGACCTCCTCCAGAACGGCAGCGCGATTGACATCGTGTCCACCTTCATCGCGCTCGGTCTCATCGCCGCGACGATTCTCTGTCTCGTCTTCATCATTATCGGCGGCATTTCCTTCATCCTTTCCGCCGGAAACGAGGACAAGATCAAGAAGGCGGTCCACACCATCCGCTACTCGATCATCGGACTCATCGTGGCCTTCATCGCCTACTTCCTCGTGCTCTTCATCGCCCGCATCATGGATATCCCGTTCCAGCTTTCCTTCTCCGACATCATCGATCTGATGACGGAGATCATGAGTTCCATGAGCAATAAATAGAAGGTTCCTTCCCCTGCTGCCAAAAGGACGCCCATGCGGACGTCCTTTTCCTATCGGGCAATTATCCATTCTTCCTCACGCTATCTTGCGCTTGAGGAGGAGGGTCTGGCCGAGGCCCAGAAGGCCCGAGGCAAGAAGGAAAAGTTGATCAAATGCGGCGCCTGTCGGAGGGAGCTTGCGAACGACACCGAGCTTGCCGGTGAAGACGCGCTCGCTCAGAGAGACCGTTTCCAACCCTTCGCCGGACGCATTCACGACGTTGTCGAGGAAGGAGCCGCTCGGGGCATTGCGGGAGATTTCCACGCTGTACTTCACCGACCAGCTCTGTCCGGGATTGAGCTCCGGAATGAGCCAGACGAGTCGCTCACCTTCCATTTGACCGCGCTCGGCGCCGATCACCGTCATATACCGGTTATCGAGGCGATCTTCGATGCGCACATTGCGGAAAGCGTGATCCGTCGAGTTCGTGAGCGAAACGGTGTAGGTGACGGTATCGCCGGGGCGCACTTCACTCCTGTCTGCCGTCTTCCGAAGAAGCGCTGCAGCACGCACGGTCTTTGTCGCAGAACCGGCGACAACCGTGGTGATATCCACTCCGACCTGTCCCTTGGACTCCACGGAATTGCGAAGATCGGCACCGATGGGGGCATCTGTGCGCACATGGGCGATGAGTGTGAGAACGCGCTCCCCGTGCGGGCTCACCGTGAGGTTGGACCAACGCACGTTGTTTCCGGTCCACACGCCGCCGTTGGAGGCCTCCACGAATTCGGCATAGAGAGGCAATGCGTCGGAGACATCGACGTTCGTCGCAAGAACATCCTCGTTGTTGCGAATATGAATTTCATAGGTGAGTTCGGAAGCCGGAGTCGCCGTTTTCTGTCCGTCGGTGACGGAGACTTCGAAGTCACGAAGGATCGCTTCGCGGTGCACGACAGTCAGATCGCTCGCTGCACGGCCGTCCACCGACGCCTTGAAGACGATATTGGCAAAGTCCGGAGCTTCACGTTCCACGACCGCCATCACTTCGAACTGACGCTCGTCATCCGCGCGAATGGCCTGATCGTTCCAGATGATGACATTGTTGGACTGCGTGTACTGACCCGTCGCACCAAGGAAGGAAAGAGCCTCCGGAAGATCGGCACGCAGGGAGAAGACGCGATCCTCGGGCGAAACGTTCGCCACCGAAATGACGTAACGCACTTCCTCTTCCGGCGTCACGAACTCCTTGCCGTCGGATACGCCGATTTTGAGCGATTGCCGCAATGGAACGGCGGCTCCCGTCACGATTTGAGTCACATCCGCGGCACGCTCCCCCCCGGCAGTCACCTCGGCCGTCATCGTCGCACCATCTTCCGCATACGGACTCACCGCAATACTCACGTAGAGACGCCGTGTGACCGTCGGACTCACGGAAACGTTGTTCCAGACAATCGTATCCCCCACCCGTCCGCCTCCGTCACTCGCCTCGATGAGATTCGTGAAGATCGGAAGTCTGAATGTCACATCATAGAATTCGGCAGTCAGAGCATCCGAGCGCAACGTAACGGTGTAGGTAAGTGTGCCGCCCGCTTCCACGGTCTGTACTCCGTCACTCAGCGTGAGGAAGAGCGGTCCGTTGCCGTCACTCGCGCTGGCCGGTGTTCCCGGAACCGAGACGGATGCGCTGTGGAGGGCGGTGACAAGCACGGCTGCGACCCCGAGGGACGCGAGTGCACGAAGTCTGGAAGAGGCTCTCATGGATAGAGGGGGAATCCAAAAATGGAGGTTACTCTAAACGGGTTTATATGTTTTGTCAATATTCGTATTCTCCCGATATATTTCGCCACTAGTACGGATATTAACCATTTATAGGTCGATTTAAATGTATTCATGATCAAAAAGTCCCCCTGGAACAACGATATTCCAGGGGGGGTCTCATATGCACCGGAGTGCAAATTCTACGGGCTCATAGGTGCCGACGGGGTGCCCGGTGGCAACAGCATCCGCTGCATCCTCCGCTGGCGATACAGCCAACACAGGGCGAGGAACGACCACAGGGGGTCATACCCGCCTTCTTGCGACCGGACTTCGCTTTGATAACCTTCTTCTTCGGCTTCTGGGCGTTCGACATGGACAGAGCCTCCTGCAACTAAAGGATCGGTAGAAAAATCGAGACTTGGTACAAAATTAAGTATTATTATTGAATTTGTCAATGATTCACTCCGCCTAATGCAGAATGGTGGGCGGTACAGGGTTCGAACCTGTGACCTACTGGGTGTAAACCAGTCGCTCTGAACCAACTGAGCTAACCGCCCGATGATGCGTAGCATAGCAAATATCAGTAAATATCTATCGCGAAGACAGTCTATGCCTGTCCGGAGCGATACCATGAAGGGAAAGGTGGGCTTATGGGATGGCAACCGGCGGTTTCCCTCCCATGTAAAACCTCTGACCTACTGGGTAAACCAGTCACTTTAAAACCAACTGCCAGCCCACCGAAGCCCGCAGGGCGTAGGTGGGAGCTAACCGCCCCCTCAGGCGAAGTGTAACAGAAAACCATGCATCATTAAGGGTGAGGGAAAATCCACACCTGTACATTGCCCCCCTCCCCACTTTCTTCTAGAATGAACCGGATGATTATTATCACAATTATTCTGACTGTCGTCAGTATCCTCCTCTCGTTCGCGATCCTCCTCCAGCACCGTGCTGCGGGGCTCTCCGCCACCTTCGGGGGAATCGGCACGGCCTACGTCCAGAGACGCGGCGCCGAGAAGCTTCTCTATCATGCAAGTATCTGGCTCGCCATTATCTTCTTCTCGATCACGGTTCTGCTCTGGTACGTCTAAAAGGAGACGAGTGAGAGGTTTCTCCTTTCCGCTTCTCTGTGCCCTCTGACATGCGCCAACTCGTGAAGTCCGCCGTTCGATACCAAAAGTGGGCTCTCCGCTTCTTCCTTGTTACGTTCGTGGCGGCGCTCCTCCTCCTTGCGAGACGGTTTCATCAGGAAAACACCACCCTCGTCCCGGAACGCGGTGGCACCTATATCGAGGGATCCGTCGGACAATTCCAGCCCCTAAACCCCTGGTTCACGGTCACCAATAACGTCAACCGTGACATCGTCTCCCTCGTCTTCTCCGGACTTCTCAAATACAACCCCGAAACAAAATCCATTGAGAACGATCTCGCGACGCTCTCCGTGAGCAAAGACGGCCGACTCTACACGCTGACGCTGAAAGACAACATCTACTGGCACGATACCACCAAGGAACGCCCGCACCCGGTGACCCCGGAAGACGTGCTCTTCACCTTCCAGACGATCCAGAATCCGGCGTTCCCGAATGCGCTCCTCCGGCAAAACTTCCGCGGCATTCAGGTGGAGAAGATCGACGACCGAACCGTGCGCTTCAAACTTGAGGAACCATATTCCTTCTTTGCAAGCAATCTGACGCTCGGCCTCCTGCCCAAGTCATCCTTCGAGGGCGTGCCGGTCGCCAAGCTCGATCAAGCACTCGACTTCGGGTTCAAGCCGATCGGAGCGGGGCCCTACTCGTTCAAAAGCCTGATGCAGACCGAGCTCTCGACCGAAGTCACCCTCGAGCGATTTCCGCGCCCCATTGATCCTGACTATTACCTCAAGCGCGTCATCTTCCGCATATTCCCGGACTATTCCTCTCTCCTCTCCGACATCCGCAATCTCGACGGCGTACGCCTCGTGCCGCGCAACGACAAAGGGGAGCCGATCATCCCGCGCAGATTCATAGCGATCAATTACACGCTGCCCCAGTACGTCGCGCTCTTCTTCAATCTCGATCATCACTTCCTCGCCGATCGCAATCTGCGCCTCGGACTCCAGCTCGGGACGGACAAACAAACAATCGTGGATGGGCTCGGAGAGAGGACCATCGTCGATACGCCGCTTCTGGAAATCGACACAACGGACTGGCGCTATAACTATGATCCCGAATCCGCGCAGGGGGCGCTCTTCCGGTCCAATTGGAATCTCCCCGAGAAGGTTCGCCTTCAGCGCCTGCTGGAAATGCGTGAAACCAACAGTACGGGACCGCTCCATGCCGACCCCATCGTGCTCCTCGACACGGGTGCCGCCCTGACGCTCACGGGATCACTCGCCGATACGAAACCGGGGTTCACCGTCAACGGGGCGCGCATTCAGCAAAGTCCCACATCCTCCGGAACATGGGTCGTCGCTCTTTCCACCATCGGGGGAACGGGCTCCCTCCGCCTCGGATCCAATCTGGTGCGATTCGCCGACGAGCGCGGCAAGCCGGTGGACTCACTGTACGTCTGGCGCACGGCCAATACCGAGGAATTCAAACGCGCCACGGAGGAGCAACATCTGGTGGACCTCTTCATCCAGTCGAAGGCGGGCAAACTCCTGCCCGATGACCGCATCACCACTCAGGATCTTGCACTGGAGCGGGGCATGCTCCGTCGACGTCTTTCGACGGATCTCACGGATATCCGCGTGAATGACCGGGGTGAGAAACTTTCTCTGCGACTTCTCACCAGTAGCTCCCCCCCGTCCTATCGCAAAGTCGCGGAACAGATCCAGAAGCAATGGGCAGCTCTGGGGGTGCATGTGGGCATCGATATTCCGGAAACCCGTGATGCCTTCGAAAAGAAGCTCATCGCAAGAGATTATGACATCCTCCTGTACGGACAGTCCCTGCTCGACAATCTCGACAGTTATCCCTACTGGCACAGCGACGGCGTACAGAAGAACGACGGGAATCCGGCCAATCTGCGTCTGGATGCCTATAACTTCTCGCAGTACGCCTCCCTCAAGGCGGATGCCCTCCTCACCCAGATCCGTCAGACCTTCAACGAAAAGGAACGCCAGACGGCCCTCTCCGAGCTCCGTCAGATCCTGAAGGAGGACGTTCCCGCCATCTTCCTCTACTCCCCTCT
Organism: Candidatus Peribacteraceae bacterium; assembly: GCA_028707875.1. Classification (GTDB taxonomy): domain Bacteria; phylum Patescibacteriota; class Gracilibacteria; order Peribacterales; family Peribacteraceae; genus JAQWAC01. The sequence continues at coordinate 40,430 of JAQWAC010000003.1, forward strand.
CTACACCTTCGCCTACCATCAGGATGTTCACGGAGTGGAGATCGGACGCATTTCCCTGCATTCGGACAGATTCCTGACGCTCCACAACTGGTACATCCTCCAGAATCGCGTCTTTAAACCGGGAAAGGGCTGGCTTTCCTTCATTCCCTGGCTCTTTACAGTTCACTGAAGCCTGTAGGATTGGATTGTGAATCAAAGTTGACCCTTGACAGCCCTTGATGCGGTCCGTAGAATCCCCCGGCTTTGTGAAATGTTTTTGACTTGTCCCATGGAAATACTCCTCCTCCAAGATATCCCCGGCATCGGAAAGAAGAACGACCTCCTGATCGTGGGTGACGGTTATGCCCTGAATTGCCTCCTCCCCTATCGGCAGGCCCTCGTTGCAACGCCGACCGTACGCCGCCGCTACGCGGAGGAAATCAAGCGCAGGGCGGAAGAGAAGCAGCGCGAGACGTCTTTGAGGGCGAGTGTCGCCGGAAAGGTGGCCAACAAAGAAATCACCTTCTCCCGCAAGGTGACCAAGACCGGAAAGCTCTACGCCGCAATCACCGAGAAACATATCGCCGAGGCGCTCAAGGATCAGCTCATGGTCATGGTGGACGAGACGGCCGTCGAACTCCCGGAGCACATCAAATCGACCGGATCGTTCGAGGCGGCGGTGAAGGCCGGAGACTTCGTCCAGAAGTTCACGGTGAAGGTGACGGAGGAGAAGGAGTGATCGTTTTTGAAGCAGAATGTTTTCTAAACGTCAGGTAATTTGCGTATATTCGGAGCCGTCCCGGCGTAGTCCGCAGACGAAGCCGGATGGTGGGCGAGGGTGGAATTGAACCACCGACCGCGGGCTTATAAGTCCCGTGCTCTAACCAACTGAGCTACTCGCCCGTGCTTCCAAGTGACGAACTGCCGACCTGACATCAGTATACAGAGATCGGTGTGCAGCATTGCGCATGATTGCCTGTCTTTCAAGTGTGCCACTACTTCGACGCGATCGTCATAGTAACAATCGCGCGAAGGCAAGCTCTGCTTGCCTGGAGCGCAACCACTTAAGGGAAGGGTGGGCTCGCGGGAGGGACACCGTAGGTGGCCCTTCCACGAATAAACTCCCGCGCCTCGCTTTTCTTCGTCACCTCTCCTCTCACCTGCGCATCATGGAGAGCGGCAATCACCTGCCCCACTTTCTCGCCCGGTGCGAGACCGAGAATTTTCATAATTTCCTCTCCGGAGAGCAGTTGCTTCGCGGGTCGGGGATGGTCATCCAAAAAGCGGTGATAGTCCTGCAGGATTTCCCCGTACAGCGCGTAGTCCTGCGGATCCGTTCCCGCGATGTCCAGCCAGAAGATCTGCAGCAATTCATGGAACCACGGATGGTGGTACCAGTGCGTCTTGCGTTCCACGGTCATGTCCGCAAAGAATCCCATCATCATGTGATGGGTGATGAGCCAGTGCACTTTGTCCTTCCGGCGGGAAGGACACTGCAGGCGCGTGAGCACCTCGCTCGCCGTTTTGGCCGAAACGGGGGCATGCTCGTCAAAGCGGATGCGCTCCTGCAGGGAGAAGGTGTCCGCCTTTCCCACGTCATGGAAGAGCCCCGCAATGCGCACATCAATCGCGTGCTCGGGGAGGAAACTCTTGAGCAGCAGCATGGTATGGTCCCACACATCTCCCTCGTGGTGATACTCCTTGGGCTGTGCCATGCCCTTGCAGGCATGGAGTTCCGGACTGATGAACGTCATCATGCCCGTTTCCCACAAATCCTCGAAGGCACGATCAGGGTGCGGCCCGAGGAGCATCTTCTCCATTTCCCACAGGATGCGCGCGCCCGATAAGCCTTCCACGAACCTCGCATTCTCCTGTACCGCGCGGTAGGTGTCCGGATGGTACTGACCATCGAGAAGCGCGCGGAAACGTACGACGCGCAGCAACCTCAATGCATCGTGTCTGATGCGAACACCCGGTTCGCCGATAAAGCGGATAAGTCGCTCCGTCAGGTCATCCTCCCCGTGGAACGGATCGTAAATCTCGCGGGAGATGGGGTTGAAGTAGATCGCATTGATGGTGATATCACGACGCTTGGCATCCTGCGCACGTTTGCCGAAGACAACAACTTCCGGATGACGCCCGTCCGATGCTTCGTCATCCTCACGGAACGTCGTCACTTCGAAGTTCAGACCTTTGAGACGCACGATGACACTCCCCAAATCCTTGCCCGGTGACCCGACGGTGTTCGTGAGGAGCTTCAGCACCTCATCGGGCAGCGCCTCCGTGGCGATATCGATATCCTTCGGAATCCTCCCGAGCAGCATATCGCGGATTCCTCCCCCCACCCACCACGTGTCGTAACCCGCATCCGTCAGGATCTCCACGATTTTGTAGGCATTCTCCCCTTCTTTGGTTGCGAGAGTGGCGGTGATGATTTCCTTCGGGAGTGGCACGGTCAAAGTATATCGCATCCCCGCGAGGAGACCTACCGATACATGCACTTGAGAACAAGCAGGGATGTCGCCAACAGAAATTCAACGATGGTCGTGAGAATGAACGGCATGCTGGCGATGCACACACCGTATGCGATGCTCAGCAACAATCCGATCTGGTACAGAATCATCCACGGAATGGAAATGTCTTTGGTTGATTTGGTGCGCCATGACTTGATGACCTGAGGCAGCAGCGCCACGGTGATCAAACCTCCCGATACATAACCGAGCAGCTCAACGTACATGGCTCCATAATAGCAAATTTCTTTGTCGCATATCTGATGCGTTCAACAATCGGTATACTTGCCTCATGCTTCGTTTTGCCGTTGCCGGCACTCCCCACTCCACTCCCGCGCGTGGCGGAACCGTGGAGGGTCTGATGCAGGCGCATCGGCTCGGCATCAACGCCATGGAGATCGAGTGGGTCCAGAGTGTGCCGAAGAGCCCCGAACGCATGGCGGAGATCCGTGAAACGGCCGAGGCACTCGGCATCACCCTCACGGTCCATGCTCCGTACTTCGTCAATCTGAATTCGCCTGAGAAAGCAAAGCTGGCCGCAAGCAAGCGACGCGTGCTGGATGCGCTTGCAATGGCGGAGTTGTGCGGAGCCCGTTCCGTCTGCGTCCACGCAGCCTTCAATCTTGGACTGCCTCCGGAACAGGTATTTGAGAATGTCCGGTGCGCTACCGAAGACATCATGAAGAGCAAAGCGAAGCTCTTCCCCCATGTGAATCTTGCGTACGAAACGATGGGCAAGCCCACTCAATTCGGAACATTGGAGGACGTTTTGAAGATCAGCAAGGAATTCGGCAATTACCCCTGCGTCGATCCCGCCCACATGCACGCCCGCACAAACGGCCTGATCAACTCGACGAAGGAATGGAATGAGATGCTTGATCTCTATGAGAACTCCCTCGGCAAGAAGGCGCTGAAGTCGGTCCACATGCACTTCTCCGGAATCGCCTACACGGTCAAGGGCGAGCGCATGCACCTGCCATTGCAGAAGAGTGATGCGAGGTGGAAAGACTTCATCGGCGTACTTAAGGAGAAGAAGATTGAGGGAACGGTCGTGTGCGAGTCACCGCTTCTGGAAGAGGACACATTGCTCATGCAACATACGTATCAGAAATTGATAATGGATAATTGATAATGGATAATTGCGAACTTCGAAATAACATGTCCATTTTCCATTATCCATTTTCCATTACCAAAACGGGTCAATTATTTGGTACACTCACGACATATTTTCTCCATCATAGTATGAACATTGCCATCAACGGATTCGGACGCATCGGCCGCCAGACGTTACGCATCGCTCTGGAGAGTCACCCGGATGTGCATGTGGTCGCCATCAACGACCTCACGGATGGGGCGACGCTTGCGCATCTCTTTGAGTTCGATTCCACCTACGGACGATTCGAAGCGGAGGCGGAATTCAAGAACGGCAAGCTTTCGACAAAACATGGAGATGTCGTCCTCACTGCGGAAAAAGATCCTTCGGTACTGCCCTACAAAGATCTCAAAGTGGATATCGTGCTCGAATGTACCGGTAAGTTCACCAAACGCGAAGAGGCCGCTCTGCACCTGAAGGCCGGCGCAAAGAAGGTCATCATTTCCGCGCCGGGAAAAGATGAAGTGGACGGAACGTTCGTGATCGGCGTGAACCACGAGACCTACGACCCCAAGAAGATGCATGTGATCTCGAACGCCTCCTGCACCACCAACTGCCTCGCGCCGATGGCCAAAGTCCTCAACGACTCGTTCGGCATCACGTACGGTCTCATGACGACGATCCACAGCTACACGAACGACCAGAAGCTGCTCGATCTGCCGCACAAAGATCTGCGCCGTGCGCGCGCGGCGGCGATCAATATGATCCCGACGAGCACCGGTGCCGCGAAGGCCATCGGGCTCGTGATTCCGGAACTGAAAGGCAAGATGAACGGGGTTTCCATCCGCGTGCCGACACCCACAGGCAGCATCACGGATCTGACGGTCGTAACGGCAAAGCCGACGACAGTGGAGGAAGTGAATGCCGCATTCGAGGAGGCGTCGAAGGGAAAAATGAAAGGCATTCTCGGCTGTGAGACGCGCCCGCTCGTGCTGCAGGATTACGTCATGGATCCCCGCAGCTCCATTATCGACGCTCCGCTCACTCAGGTGATCGGCGGCACGCTGGTGAAGACCTTCTCGTGGTATGACAACGAGTGGGGATACTCGAACAGGCTCGTGGAGCTGGCGGAGTACATCGGGAAGAAGTTGTAGAATCCACGGATTTCGATAATTTGGCTAATCTAAGCCAAGAATTGGTCATTGAGGCGATTATCCCATGAGCGCACGTAACCTCAAACACACGGCTTTTTCTAAATATGGCTTTTCAAAGCTAAAACTAGCTGGCAAGTCCTTTTACTTGTCTCATTCTTCTAACAACCAGTAATATGCAGGATATGAATACTCTTTTGGCACCAGAGCGGGTGGAAGAGCTAAAGTCTTTAGCAAATCAGGTGAATGCAAATGCTTTAAAAGAAGAAGATCCACTCAAGCGTCTGCTTGGAATAGCAGAGCAGAATGGGATTAAAGTTATGCAATCAGACTTGTACGAAATATCTGGTGCTCTTAGAAAAGAGGGTAATCATTGGGTTATTTATGTGAACGCTTTTGATTCACCCAAAAGACAATTGTTCACAATTGCACATGAATTAGGACATTTCTTTGCGCACAAAGAAAAATGTGATGAATTTATAGATGGGCAGTTTATTTCTCGTGCAAAACAGGAAGAATTTGCGAGAGAAAAAACTGAATTAGAAGCAAATGAATTTGCTGGCAATCTAATTATGCCAGAAGACAAAGTGCGAGCATTAGCTGTTGGGGTAATCAATGCGGACACAATTAGATCACTTGCTAAGTCATTTGGGGTGTCCACTATCGCAATGCAAACGCGGTTACACAATTTGGGTTATGACACCTCCGCCACCAGACAGGCAGCCTAATAGTTTTCAAGAATGGCATGGGATTCCATTTGTGCCAAACATGAACGATGAATTGCAACACGCACTTGCAGAAGAAATGGCTGCAAATACTGAACACAAAAGAGAAGAAACAAAAGTATATAAAAGGAAAAATTGGCTATGGGGATGGGGCACAAGACTTCTTGGTTTTTTTATCATTGCAGGACTTCTTGCAATAGGATTCGTCGCTGGTTATGGGGTAAGATCGCTAATGATACAATAGACCATATGCCTAAAGAAGACACTGGTAGGCACCGATTCGAGAAGCTGCTGCGACGTGCGGAAGGGCTACCCGACCAATCAGAATGTCGAACAGGTGAGAATCAGTCCGACGACCATTGTTGTAACGGAAAACAAACTCTCCGAGGTAAGAAGAAAGATACTTAGGGGAGACAACGTGGTATGTGCCATCAATGCTCCTTTTGAGTTGCGACCAAAATCCCTCAATTGTGTTTGTATGTGTGGTTCCGTCCACGTACTGCCGTGCAGAGTGATTCACGGAGGAGTGAGCATAACCCTCAATGTGCGCGATATTTTTGTACGCCCTCCAGTCATCCGTGAGGAGCTTCGCACCCTTTGCCACATTGCTGCGGATATGCACCAAGAGACTCTGTTCCGTGCAGTCTTTTACGATTGAGGCATTGACCTTGCCCTTACGCTGGACGGAGCCAAACACGATAGTCTTGTTCGTGTTGCGGTTCTTCCATCCCTTCGCCTTCCCACCAATCCATGTTTCGTCTGCCTCCACTTCTCCAGTCTGCAATACGGGCTCGTCATTCATCAGCTTTCGGATTTCCTGCGCCATGCGCCAAGCCGTCTTGTACGTCACCTGTAGCTCACGCTGCAATTCCTTGGCTGCTACGCCGTTCCGTGACTGTGAGAACAGATATATGGCAAAGAACCATTTCACAAGATCAGTGGAGGAGTGTTCAAAGATCGTTCCCTCTTTTGGGAAGATATGGTGCTTTCCGCAAGAGCAGGAGAAGCGAGCACGGGATGCGATACGGTGATACTGATTCACACGCTTGCAGACAGGGCAGACAGGCTTTGGGAATCTGTCTCTAAAGAGCCTTTCTAGACAGGTGTCATTGTCTGGGTATTCTTCGTGGAAGCGAAGAATGGAGAGAATCGGCTTTTTCATGGAAGATTGGGGAACTGCCCCAAAGTTACTCCTCTACTTACGTGCCGTCAAGGGATAATCGCCGTCATTGATATCATTGACTATATTCTTAAGTTATTCATAATCACCTATGTGACCTCCTCCCCTGAACTCACGCAATCGACTCCATTGGGAGAAGCGGAAAATTCCTTCGTACAACTGAAACACCAACTGCGAACCGGATGGGATAAAGTGGAAATGCGAACGCTCTTCTCCCTCGAAGAAGCGATCGTCTGTTGTCTTCTTGTTCAGAAACCGACCAACGAAGAACTGCAACGTTTGGCCACTCTTTATCATGCATCACAAAAAGCATGGATGGCCATCTTCGGAACGGTTAGACCTTATGAGGATATCGAAAAACATCTTACGCGCAGTCTAGCGCCTGTCAAAGACGCGGAGTTTGAACGATTGTGTTGCAAGGCTGATTCACTCATTGGTGATCTCAAAGCGTGTGCACGGATTCTTTTCCGCAATCTTCTGCAGTCGATCCTGCGAAGGTAAGCAGGCAAGCTCGCCCCTCCAGATGGGAAGGGGTAGGGTGAGGGCGGATGATCACACTCCCGGTCAATGAAACCAGCAGCAGCACTCCTGCAGCAATTTCTCCAAATACCTCTTGAAGCTTGCGGAGTACATCGGGAGTACGTTGTCATGATCTGTTGAATGACATTTATGTCGCCACACTTTCAAATTTCCGCACGCTTCTCTTTTGTAGGGAATATGAACATCTGATCAGGGCGGAGAACGAGGAGCACTTCTCTGCCCGTTTTCTCATTGATTGCACGAATATGAATGAGCGTGGGGGCAATGGCGCCGTCCTCCACGGGCAAGCCGCTATCATGCGCGGAGAATCGCAGCGACTCACAAATGTCAGCAACCGTTTGAAAATTATTGCCGGCAATCATGCTTTCCAACAGTCGATCCCCTTCGTCCTCGGACAGCGCGAGCAGTTCTTCCGCCCTCACGCGGATCTCACCCCATTCCACTTCATGTTCGGTATGGCACATCTCATTCTCTGCCTCCTCTCTGCAAGCATCATCTGCAGATCGCCGCCTCTCCTCCTCGTCCACCGCCAAAATCGCCAAAACGCGAAAAAGTGTTTGACGCATTGATGGGCCATTTACATCATCGCAATCGACATCGTCCGCTGCCGAAGGGCCGGATACGATTTCGGGAACCAAAGGGCCCTCCCCCTGACCTGCAGTATTTGAAATGGAATCTCCCGACATTGGAGCGGAATTCTCCTCTTTCGCGATCAGCATGCAAGTGGTGTTCCACTCAATTTTTAATCCTTATCATCCGCCCGCTTTCGTCCTGCTGCCGCAGACTGCGCCGCGACAAGTCGCCTATTTCGCGTCTTTTTCGTCCACGACCTCCGCATCGACCACCTTCTCTTTCTTCCCGTCCTTACCCTCTTTACCTTCCTTCCCTTCTTTCCCCTTCTTCTGTGCCTCTTCATACACGATCTTCCCGATTTCCATCGCCTCGTCACTGAGCTTGTCGGTCGCCTTCTTGATGTCCTCGGAAGAAGCATCCTTGTTCTTCAGAAGATCCCTGAGCTCGTTCATACGGGTGTTCACCTTCTTCTTCAGCTCGTCGGGGATTTTGGCATCGTGATCACGCATCTGCTTCTCCAGATTGAAGATAAGTGCATCGGCACCGTTGCGGATATCGATTGCCTCGCGCTTCTTCTTGTCTTCCTCGGCATGCACCTCGGCATCTTTCTTCATTTGTTCCACTTCGTCCTTGGAGAGGCCCGTGGAACCTTTGATCGCAATGTGCTGCTCCTTGCCGGTGCCAAGGTCCTTGGCCGTCACATGCAGGATACCGTTCGTATCGATGTCGAACGCGACCTCGATCTGGGGAACACCGCGCGGAGCGGGCGGAATCCCGTCAAGAATGAAGCGCCCGAGGGACTTGCTGTCCGCCGCCATCTCGCGCTCGCCCTGCACCACGTGGATTTCAACGGACGGCTGGTGATCCGCGGCCGTGGAGAAGATCTGGCTCTTCTTCGTCGGGATCTTGGTGTTCCGCTCGATGAGTTTGGTCGCGACTCCTCCGAGCGTCTCGATGCCCAGTGAGAGCGGCGTCACGTCCACGAGCACGATATCCTTGTGAATGTCACCGCCGAGCACGCCCCCCTGCACCGCGGCGCCGATCGCCACGACCTCGTCGGGATTCACGCCCATGTGCGGCTCCTTGCCGAAGAGCTCCTTCACCTTCTTCTGCACCGCGGGCATGCGGGTCATTCCTCCCACGAGCACCACTTCATCGATGTCGCTCATCTTCAACTTGGCATCCTTGAGCGCGTTCTCACAGGGCTTCACCGTGCGGTCAATCAGGCTCTCCACGAGCGTCTCCAGTTTGGCGCGGCTGAGCTTGATCGCAAGATGCTTGGGTCCGGAAGCGTCCGCCGTGATGAACGGCAGATTGACTTCCGTTTGCGTGGCGGACGAGAGTTCAATTTTCGCCTTCTCCGCAGCCTCACGGACGCGCTGCATCGCAATGCCATCTTTCTTCAGATCGATTCCCTGATCCTTCCTGAACTCCTCCAGCAGCCACTCCACAATGACCTGATCGAAGTCATCGCCGCCGAGGTGCGTGTCGCCGTTGGTGGAGACCACTTCAAAGACGCCGTCACCGAGCTCCAGCACGGAAACGTCGAACGTGCCTCCGCCGAGGTCATACACGACGATCGTATGCTCATGTCCTTTGTCGAGTCCGTACGCCAGCGCGGCGGCCGTCGGTTCATTGATGATGCGCACAACTTCCAGCCCCGCGATCTCCCCCGCTTCCTTGGTGGCCTGACGCTGCGAGTCATCGAAGTACGCCGGCACCGTGATGACGGCCTTCTCCACCTTGGTCCCCAGGTACGCCTCTGCATCACGCTTCAGTTTCTGGAGCACCTGCGCGCTGACTTCCTGCGGGAGCATTTTCTTGCCATTCACCTCCATCATCGCGCGTCCTTCTTTCCCTTCGAACACCGTAAAGGACATACGCTTGGCTTCCTCCTTCACCTCCTCATAACGACGACCGACAAAGCGCTTGGCCGAGTAGACCGTGCTCTTGGGGTTCGTCACCGCCTGACGCTTGGCCGTCACCCCTACGAGAATCTCGCCATCATCTTTGTACGTGACGACGGAGGGTGTGGTGCGATTCCCTTCCGCGTTCGCGATCACGACGGGCTCGCCGCCTTCAACGACGGAAACGCAGGAATTTGTGGTGCCAAGGTCGATTCCAATGATTTTGGACATAATAATAAGGGGGTTAGCACTCTGGAGTTTAGAGTGCTAAATTCCCCGGGTCAAGTTCTTCGCGCGCTTCCTATTCCGTGACTTTCGCATCGGATTTCTGCCCCAGAACGATGGCAACTCTGTTCGCAAAGATACCGCCGGCTCCCGCGACAACCTCATGAAAAGCCACCGGCAAATGCCTGTCCAGAAAACGAATCGCGGAACAATATCTCTTCACTCTCTCCGAGACAACTGCATCCGGATTTGCTTCGAGCTCCAGAAGCTCTTTCACATCTCTGTCATCAAGCATTGAATCAAGTTTCTGCAGACCGCCGATAAGGTCCTGATCGACTGCAGATAAGGCTTCTGACTGACCGGCTGAAGACATATTTTATTGGGAAAATAATAAGGGATCGACTATTCTACGGTGGAGATTATTTGTCAATCATTCACCATCCATGTTCCTCGATCACGCCACCATCGATGTCACCGGCGGTCGCGGCGGTCACGGCTGCATCGGCTGGCGCCATGAAAAGTTCATTCCCTTGGGCGGTCCGAACGGCGGGGACGGCGGCAGAGGCGGGAATGTCATCCTTGTCACGGATGCGAACACCGATACCCTCAGCGACTTCGCTGCCCGCAAACGCTTCCATGCAGAGGAGGGCGGCAACGGCATGATCAAGGACTGCCACGGCAAAGACGGAAAGGATCTGATCCTCCTTGTTCCGCACGGCACGATGATCATGGATGCCGGGAGCGGCTCACTCATCGCGGATCTGAAGAATCCCGGTGATCGCGTGACGGTGGCGCGGGGCGGCCGCGGCGGATTCGGGAACGCGCACTTCAAGAGCGCGATCCGGCGGAAACCCGACTTCGCGGAGAAGGGAGAGCCCGGCGAGCATCGGAATATCAAGCTGGAACTGAAGCTTGTGGCGGACGCGGGCATCATCGGGTATCCGAGCGTCGGCAAGTCGACGCTGATTTCCGTGGTGAGTTCCGCACGCCCGAAGATCGCTCCCTATCCCTTTACGACGCTCATCCCGAATCTGGGCGTGGTCAACGTGGCCGGACGCCGGTTCATCCTGTGCGACGTACCCGGACTGATCGAAGGTGCCAGCGAGGGCAAGGGCCTCGGCGATCAGTTCCTGCGGCATATCGAACGGTGCGGCATCCTCATTCATCTTCTGGACCTCAGTCGCGCTCTCATGGAAGACGGTTCGCTCGATCCTGCGACGCTGGTCAACGACTACCGTGCCATCCGTCACGAACTCGCAGCATTCTCCCCCGTTCTCGCGAAGAAGAAGGAGATCATCGTTCTGAACAAGATCGACCTCACCACCGAGAAACTCACTCCCCTCCTCCAGGCGCTGAAAAAGAAAAAGATCATCGTCGATGCCCAAATCTCCGCCGCCACGAAGAACGGAACGGATGCGCTCATGAAAAAACTCCTCCCGCTGATCCTGAAGGAACGCACGAAGCGCGATGTTGCTTCCGGAGAGAGCGACGTTCCTGTTTTGCGCCCGCAGGAAGACACCAAGCGAATGAAAGACTTCACGGTGGAAGAGACCGGTGCCGATGCAGTCATCGTTCACGGAACACGCCTGGAACAATTCGTGACCATGACCGACTTCACGAATGAGGAATCCGTCAGACGCTTCCGCGACGTTCTGAAAAAAATCGGGCTTTTGGCTTCGCTTCGCCACTCTCGGGAAAGCGGAAAACACATCTTCATCGGAAAGACGCAGGTGGATCGTCACGTGTAGAAATACTGCGATACTACCCTCACGGGAATTTTCAACTCATTCTGGGCCGCAACTCCATATTTTTCGATAGGATTCCCTACCGTATGGCTCATAAATTCTCACTTTCCGACATTGCTATTTCCGTGTTCGCCGTGATTCTGGTGAGCACGTTCTCGTTGCAACTCCATTTGAATCGCTCACTTTCACCCAAGGTGCTGGCACAGTCCGTGTATCAAGTCATGTGCGGGAACACGGTGATGCCTCCGGAAACGGTTGTTGTTTGTGTCGAGGGACAAACGACGACACGGGGAGCCGACAAATACAAGTGCAACAGCACCTGTACCGACTGGGTCTACGTACCGCCTGACAATCCGGTCGTTGATCGCGGGGCCTGTTGCACGGACAACGGAGTCACCAGCGAGTGTAATGACACGTACACCGAGGCAAGCTGTCAGGGAAAGGGGGTGTGGTTTCCTTCCCGTAACACCTGCTGGACCTTCCGCTCCCAGAACGGCGGAAAATGCGTCGCCAGTTCTTCTTCGTCAACATCTGCCACCTCCTCTTCCGATAACGTCGCTTCGACGAGCTCATCGATTTACGGAGGGGAACAATCGGTATGCGGCGACTACAAGACGGATAAGCCGAACAGTTATGGTTTCTATGAGGAGTGCGACTGGGGTCCCAGAAATTCCGACACCTTGCCGGATACCTGCCGGAAAAATTGCATGAATTCCCGGTGCGGTGACGGTGTCATCGATCCCTTCCTCAAGGAGGAGTGTGATGACGGAGATTATGGCAACGGGGCCGAAGGCTGGAATAATTGCAGCAAAGAGTGTAAAAAGCTCGCCCCCGCTGAGCCGGAGAGCCTCTACTTCATGATCACGCAGGCGCTCATGGGCTTGAATCTCTCGGATATAGGAACAACCGCGAGCACTCCTGCGGGCGGAACCTCGACCGCTCTGTTCGACTGGAACGCCCTCTTCTTCCCGATCTCGCCGCTTGCGTGGTGAGACACTCTGCCTGACGCAAAAGAGAAAGGCCGGAGCACCGAAGGTGCGACGAACGTGAGCGATATCCGCCACAGACGATGAGTCGAATGGTGGAGCTGAGGGGATTCGAACCCCTGATCTCCGCAATGCGAATGCGGCGCTCTACCAACTGAGCTACAGCCCCGAATCAGTGGGGGAAGTATAGAGGGGTGACGGTGCGGGGCAAGACCCAAAGTCGGTTTGTATTTTCCGGTTTTTCTTTTCGCTGCAAGCGGAGGCTGATATGATTGAGACGGTTCATTGAGATATGCATTTGAATGTTCACGACACCGTGGCCCGGTAGCTCAGTTGGTAGAGCACTCGCCTGAAGAGCGAGGTGTCACCAGTTCGATCCTGGTCTGGGCCACCATTCGATTCGCGCCTTCGTGCGCTCACTCATGGTCGTCGCGCTTTGCGCTCCGGCCATTTTTTGGCGCGAATCGAATGACAGTGAGCGATGAACGGAGTGAGGAGTCGAACTGCCCAGAACCTTCATGTTCCAATCATTGGCAAATCTTCACACTTGAGATAGGGTAAAGCGACTTCTGGTATCTCACCCCATGCACCCCCCAGCAGAGAGTCACCTGATGAAAGGCTTGCGATCGCAGGAAGTGAATGATCGCCTCGCAGAAGACGGCTTCAACGAGTTGCCGTCCTCCGGTAATCGTTCCTTTTTCGGCATCGCCTTCAGCGTGATCAAGGAACCGATGTTCCTGCTGCTCGTTGCCTGCGGCGCCATCTATCTGCTCCTCGGGGATCGACAGGAATCGTACATGCTCCTCGGTTCCGTCTTTATCGTGATGGGCATCACGATTTATCAGGAACGCAAGACCGAAAGGGCGCTGGAGGCCTTGCGGGATCTTTCCAGCCCGCGCGCTCTCGTCATCCGCGAAGGGCAGCGCCTGCGCATCCCCGGAAGGGAAGTCGTGCGTGATGACATCTTCCTTCTCTCGGAAGGTGATCGTATTCCTGCAGATGGATTCGTCCTCTCCAGCATTAATCTCTCCGTCGATGAATCCCTTCTGACCGGAGAATCCGTTCCTGTCCGCAAAGCGGTCTGGAAAGGCACTGAGCACGAGAGACGACCGGGGGGTGACGATCAGCCGATCGTCTACTCCGGTTCCCTCGTCGTTTCCGGAAAAGCACACTGCAAAGTCTTCGCCACGGGCATCCGAACGGAGATCGGCAAGATCGGCAAAGCGCTGCAAACGCTCGAACCGGAAAGCACTCTTCTTCAGAAGGAGGTGACAAAAATCGTTCAAATCGTCTCGATCGTCGGTTTCATTCTCTGCGGACTCGTGGTCGTGCTCTACGGACTCACACGCGGAAATTGGCTGCAGGGATTCCTTGCGGGATTGAGCCTCGCCATGGCGATCCTTCCGGAGGAATTCCCCGTCGTACTGACCATCTTCTTCGCATTGGGAGCCTGGCGCATCTCAAAGAGGGGGGTGCTGACCCGTCGGATTCCTGCCATGGAGATGCTCGGCGCCGCAACGGTTCTCTGCGTCGACAAGACCGGGACGCTCACGCTGAATACCATGACCGTCGAGCGGATCATGGCGAACGGAAAATCCGTTGAACACCCCCTTTCGCTCACGGAACTCCCGGAAGCATTCCACGACATCGTGGAATACAGCATCCTCGCAAGCCAAAAAGATCCTTTCGATCCCATGGAAAAGGCATTCCGGCATATCGGGGAGGAGTTCCTGAAGACGACGCCGCATCTCCATGATGACTGGACGCTTGTCCGCGAATATTCCCTCTCCACGCACTTACTCGCGATGTCCGAGGTCTGGAAATCCCCAGGCGGTTCGGAATTCGTCATCGCGGCAAAGGGCGCTCCGGAAGCGATCATTGATCTCTGCCATCTGCCGGAATCGAAGAGCGGTGTGATTCGCAGACATGTGGAGGAAATGGCGTCGAACGGACTGCGGGTTCTTGCCGTTGCCAAAGCACACCACGCGGGCAGCGAGCTTCCCGGAAAACAGCATGACTTTCTTTTCGAATTTCTCGGTCTCATGGGCCTTGCCGACCCCGTCCGCCCGACGGTCCCCGCGGCCATCCTGGAATGCCGTGATGCGGGCATCCGGGTGATCATGATCACGGGAGACCATCCCGCCACGGCCTCCTCCATCGCCAGGCAGATCGACCTCCACCATGAGGGATCCATGATCACGGGACAGGAACTCGATGCCATGAACGACGATGAATTGAAGAGGCGCATCAAGACCGTCACGGTGTTCGCCCGCGTCGTCCCCGAGCAGAAGCTGCGCATTGTAAAAGCGCTCAAGGGACAGGGGGAGATCGTGGCAATGACGGGAGACGGCGTGAATGACGCCCCTGCACTCAAAGCCGCCCATATCGGAATTGCCATGGGCAACAGGGGAACGGATGTCGCGCGCGAAGCCTCCGCACTCGTCCTCGTGGACGATGATTTTTCCTCCATCGTGCAGGCCATCCGCATGGGGCGCAGGATTTTCAATAATTTGCGCAATGCGATGTCCTATCTGCTGGCGATTCATGTTCCGATTGCGGGAATTTCCCTCATTCCCGTGGCACTCAAATGGCCGCTTGTCCTCTCTCCTGTGCACATTCTCTTCCTGGAACTCATCATTGATCCTGCCTGCTCCATCGCCTTTGAAATGGAGCCGGAGGAGCAGGATGTCATGCGTCACCCGCCCCGGAACCCGCGGATCCCCATGTTCCGTCGTCGCATGGTGCTGGTCAGCCTTTTCCAGGGAGTTGTCATTCTGGCGATTCTTCTCGGACTCCTGGCGACATCGCTCTCACGGGGCCTGAGTGAGGGGGAGGCCCGTGCTCTCACGTTTGCCACCCTTGTGATTGCGAATGTCTGCCTGATCCTCTCCGACCGTTCCCGCACGAAAACCATTTTGGAAAACATCCGCACGGCCAATGCCGCCGTGTGGTGGGTGGCGGGAGGAGCCCTCTCAGTCCTCTCGCTGGTCATGCTGGTGCCGACTCTTCGAGAATTGTTCAGCTTTTCCGCCCTGAGCCTTACGGATGTCGCCCTCTGCGCCGTTGCGGGTTTTGTCAGTATCGCATGGTTTGAAATCGCGAAGATTCTGATGAGGAATAAGCATATTGCTTCGTTTGTGCATTCTTTCGCCCGCTAGCAGGTTTGCATGCGGAATGAATTATAGAATATTAAAATATATATTGTTAAATTTGTCTAAATATTGTATAATGTAAGTCCAGTCTCACATACATATTCACATCATGAATAAATCAGACCGTCATCTCCTTGCGAACCTCCTTGCTCTCGGCAGCATGACGCTCCTGTTTTTGATCGGACCCGCAACGAGACCGATGGAGGATCGTGCCCTTTCGCTCTCACTCCTCAGGATGCAATCGCCGTTCTCCTTTCAGGCGGTTGCCGCACTTGCCTACTCAGAAGCGACGCTGCCGGACAGTCCCGCCCTTCGTGTTGCAAAGAGACTCGCCAACCGCCTTGCCAAACACCAGCGGACCCGGCCGCCTCTCACGGCACTCGTATCCGCAGTGGAGGAACAACATGTCCTTCTCCGGAAACACCTTTCGGCAACACTCAACTCCCCTTCTTCCCCCAAGCCGGTTGAGTGGGAGATCTCCTTGCAACGGTATCCCGAATGGATTCAGCCCATCTTCACCGCTACGGACGCTCACTTTCATCTGAATCCTGACTCAATCGGCGAAACATTGAAGAGCGGGAACGTCAACGGCGTGATTCTCCCCGTCGGAGCAGTCCTCACCGGTACCGGTACGGACAAAGGAATTCTCAGGGCGAAAACGGACGGCGTTGCGAAGTCGGGAACAGTCTTCGATGTTCCGCAGGCCATTACCGCAATCACCACGGCGCTGGAGCAGGACAAGAAACAGATCACGCTCACGCTCAAGACCGAGGCCGGACACATTGATAATCAATCCGGTGAGCATCTCGGTGATCTGGTCCTTCTTGGTTCGGGACGTTCGGATTTCAAGGGATCGCCATGGGGAAGAGTTGAGAACATCAAAAAGGCACTCCGCGAGCATGTGAATAATGTGATTGTCCCGGCGGGATCCACCTATTCGTTCAATGCCACTCTCGGGGGTCCGGTCACGGAGAGCCGCGGATGGAAAATGGCAAAAGTCATTTTTGAAGCCAACCAGCTTGTGATGGCGCCCGGCGGCGGAATCTGTCAGACATCCACAACGGCATTCCGGGCAATTCTCAATGCGGGATTCCGGGTTGTCGACCGGCAGAATCACAGCATGTACGTTTCCTATTATGAAAAGTATGGCGTGGGTATCGATGCCACCGTATTTCCCGGACTCCAGGACCTCACCTTTGTGAATGATTCAGGTAATGATCTGCTCATTCAAGCCTACGACGAAGGAACGGAAGCCGTGGTGAATGTGTACGGGACACCGGACGGCAGGTCCGCCACGGTCAAAGGGCCGTACTTCGCAAGTTCAGACCTTACCGGCTATCCGGCGAATGAGCGTTCCCCCCGATCCAATGAAATCATTTGGGTGCAGGAGGTGACGTTCGCGGACGGGAGCACGCAGGACAACCTCATCATCTCGCGTTACACGAGTCTCCCCCGATCCATTGTCGCCAAGTATGCCCTGCAGGCGAATATTTTCGCGAGTGGCTCAACCGTGGTCAGCGAACGCTGATACGGCAAATCCACGTACAATAAATCTCACACCGCACCATACATTGTGCATTAAGGCACGTCTCTTTTTTCATACGGAGGTCCTGTGAGACTGGAAATGTCAAAAGATTCATTTAAACTGACCAGGCATTTTTTCCCTCATTTTCTATGTCCAATGATCCACAGAAAGATCTCAAACTCTGGTTTGGTATCTCCATGATCCTCATCGGAGTGATAGTGGGATTCACAGCTGCCAAGATTTCCGGCACAAGCATTGGCTCCGTCCCCGGGATCCCCACGGCGCAGCGATCATCGCAACCCACGGCCCCGACCGCCCCCCCCGCGGCCCCGACCGTCAGCTACGAGAATATTGATCCGATTACAGCCAACGATCACGTTCGCGGTACCGCCAATGCAAACATTACCATCCTCGAGTACTCGGATATGGAATGCCCGTTCTGCGCCCGCGTGCATCCGACCATGGAACAGCTCCTCAAGGATTACGGCGGTAAGGTGAACTGGGTCTTCCGCCACTTCCCGCTCTCCTTCCACCCGAACGCCCAGAAAGCCGCGGAAGCCACCGAATGTGCGGCTGAGCTTGGCGGCAACGACAAGTTCTGGGAGATGACGGATATGATCTACGAGAAAGGATCCGACAACACCCAGCTGGCCGTCTATGCCAAGGCCATCGGTCTGAACGAGGCCGCATTCACCAAGTGTGTGGATAGCGGGAAGTACGCTACAAAGGTCAGCGATATGATGCAGACGGGATCGAAGGCCGGCGTACAGGGAACGCCGGGCAGTCTCATCATCAACAATAAGACCAAGAAGGTTTCCATGGTCTCCGGCGCCCAGCCCATCGCCAACTTCAAGACGGCGATTGATGCGCTCCTGAAGTAACCGTTTCGCTTGTTTTCAAGTCAGAAGGCGGCATGTGCCGCCTTCTTTTTGACATTCGTTTTGCTCGTCGTGAAGAAGCCGCTACAATGCACTCCCCTTTCACTCCTCTTTGCCATGCGCCCCTCCCGTCCGTTTCTCGTCCTTTCCCTTCTTCCGCTTTTCCTGATTTCCTGCGGAAGCCCCACCTCAACCACCGATCCTGCCGGAGGATCCAGCAGCAGCTCATCCTCCGAAACCTCCGTCGCCGAAACCCACAATGTGGTCTACTCGGGCAGGGTGCGCACGGCGGGAATCAGCATCTATATGGAGGGAACGCATCGACTGGAACTTCCCGATGGCCGCTTCATCCTCCTGGAAAGCACCATGGTGGACTTGAACGGTTATGTGGGGGAACTGGCGGAAGTGTCAGGAACCGTTCGCCCCACGGTGGAAGCGGGGGGCATGATCATGCGCGTGGAACAGATTCGTCTGCTGGAAGGCAGCTCTTCATCGGAAAGCACCTCCGAGAGCAGTTCATCGCCCTCTTCGGAAGCCTCCTCATCTTCTTATTCATTTTCATTCTCGCTCTCCTCTGTTTCTTCTGTTACCCCTGTCTCCTCGACCTCCTCAATCACTGTCGTCCCGGCGAGCTCCGCGACGAGCTCCGTGCCATCCAAGACATCTGCCCCCTCCTCGAAAAGCTCCGCCGGCATCGTTACCT
Source organism: Candidatus Peribacteraceae bacterium (assembly GCA_028707875.1). Classification (GTDB taxonomy): domain Bacteria; phylum Patescibacteriota; class Gracilibacteria; order Peribacterales; family Peribacteraceae; genus JAQWAC01. The sequence continues at coordinate 59,302 of JAQWAC010000003.1, forward strand.
CATCCGTCTCCGCTTCCCCTGATTTGAGCGCGCGCATCGCCCCCATGGCAAAGCAGAATATGG
>JAQWAC010000037.1 GCA_028707875.1 Candidatus Peribacteraceae bacterium
CTCCACCCATATCCCCTGAACGATCCTCGCCGATACGCTCGCTCATCTGGTCAATGATGTTCAGCGTATCGAGCAGACTCGCGATCTTATCGGGTTGCGTCACGGTGAGCACCTGTCTCTCGACAGTCGGCATGTTTTCAGTGTGCATGTTTGGAGCATTGCCTGAACCCATCACATCTATTTTCCCTTAAAACGGCTGAAAAGTCAAAGAATTCCGCAGAGGCTTGCCGGATGTTTCGACACATTTCCACTAGTAATCATCCATTCCGAGTCGGGCACGAAGCTCCCGGAATTGTTCCAAATATGATTCTGAAGAGGAGTGAATATGTTCCGCCTCGGTGATGAATTTGATGCGGTTGCGGCATGGAACGCGATGTGCATCCAAGATTTTTTCATAGCGAGCCAATTCTTCCCCATACACAATGAGGAGCTTGTGTTCATCGAATTGGACCTCTTCGGGAATGGAGGGGTTTATGATAGCGATGCCGGTGCAGCCGTCTTCGGTGAGAAGTTCTTCGTACTCTCCCAAAATGCTCCGGAGGACCGGCATATCGATGTGCTCACGATAGAGATCCTGATGTCCGTCAGAAGGCCATTCATGACTGGTCTCAAGAACAACGTCCGCTGTTTTTCCCAGCGGATCAAGGAGGTGCATGAAGACCTCAAAAAGTTCTCTCCTTGTGACTGCCGCCATAAGGGCGGGTGTTCTGCAGCGACTCTCTTCGTCAACGTACGCATCATGACGATATCCCTGCTCAGGGACAACTTGCAGGTCATAGGAGGGCCGAACGGCGTCGGTGAGGCGGAAATTGCCGTAGTGATTGATCCTCAGGTGCGCTTCCAGTTCATCTTCCGTAAGTCCCTCGAAGGACGATTTTGTGGGTTCTTCCGGTTTGCCGAACATGCGCAGAGCGTCTTTTAAGCGTCCCATGGGAAGTCACAGTATTGGGATTATGGCTTCATGAAGCAACTATTTCCCTGACTTCCCGTGCGCTATACTGACAACGTTTTTCCCCATTTCTATGACCGAACACACTCTTTTCCACAAAATCCGTGACCGCGAAATCCCCGCAACCGTCGTTTTCGAGGATGACGAAGTCATGGCGTTCAAAGACATCCATCCCAAGGCTCCGACTCATCTGCTCTTTATTGCGAAGAAGGATACGGACTTCGTGCCGTCCATCGATGATCTGACGGAGAAAACGGCGCATGTTCCCGGACTTCTCATCCTCAAAGCGCAGGCGTTTGCGAAGGAGCACGGCATTGTCGGTTACCAGCTGAAGTTCCATGTGGGCAAGGCGGGGGGGCAGGAGGTGTTTTACCTGCATCTGCATTTTCTGAGCGAGCAGAAGATTGAAGCATAGAAGAAGCCGAGGCAACCGAAGAAACCGATGAGCCCAAGGACATTCTTCGGCTTCATCGGCATCGTCGGATTCTTCGGTATCCTTATTTACGCGCTGAATCCAGCCTTCTCCGCTTCTTTCTCCGTCTTGAAATACACGCGATTCTCCTGCTTGATCTTCTGTCCTGCAGCGGAATCCAGCTCGTAGTACTTCTTGCCGGTCTTCGACGCGACGAATTTGGCGTCCTCGGCGCCGCCTTCGGCGGGGAAGAGGGCTTCCTGTTTCACTTCCTTCTCTTTTGCCGCCGCTTCCTCCTCGCGCTCGCGCTTGAGTCGTTCGAGTGTCTCCTTATCGATCGGAAGCAGAGCCTTGATGGAGAGGCCGATGCGTCGCTCGTCGATGTCGATGTTGATCACCTGTGCGTCCACCTTCTGACCGATGGTGAGCGCCTCAGAAGCATCCGTCACTTTGTGGTGGGCGATCTCCGTCAGATGCACCAATCCGTTGATGTCCTTCTCCAGTTTCAGGAAGGCGCCGTAATCCGTGAAGCGCACGACGGTGCCGGAGACGCGCTTGCCCACGGGGTAGCGCTCGGCCACCTCTTCCCACGGGTCCTTGGTGAGCTGTTTGATGGAGAGGGAGATCTTGTCGCTGTCGATGCCGATGATCTTCACCGTTACCTTGTCACCCAGATCCGCGTACTCCGACGGGTTCTTCACGTGGCCCCAAGCGATCTCGGAGATGTGCACGAGGCCTTCCAGTCCGTCAAAGGAGACGAAGACGCCGTACTTCACGATGCCGCTCACCATGCCGTCCTTCACATCACCCACTTTGAGTCCTTCGAGCGCCTTGGCGCGCTCCTCCGCCATGGCCTCGCGTTCGGAGACGACGATCTTCCCGGCCTCTTCGTCCATCGTGATGATCTTCACGATGAATTTGTGTCCGATGAACTTCTTCAGTTTGGAGATGATTTCGGAAGTGTCGGCGTTATTGACACGCGGGTAGTTGACGGGCGCGAGTTGACTTACCGGGAGGAAGGTGCGGATGCCGTCGATGTTGGAGAGCAGACCGCCCTTGTTCGCTTCCTGAGCGATGAATTCCATGGTCGTATCCTGTTCCACCAGCTTGTGGAAGCGCTCCCAGGCTTTCTGCTGGCTCGCCATGCGGAGACTCAGGACCACCATGCCTTCGTCGTTTTCCTCTTCGAGCACGAGTGCGGCGACCTCGTCGCCGATGGTGAGAGCGCGGAAGGTGTTGAAGGAATCACGGAGTTCGCGGCCGGAAACGATGCCGGTCGTCGTGCCTCCGATATCGATGAGCAGTTTGTTCTTACCCTTGTAGACCACGGATCCGTTGACGAGTTCCCCCGGACGGACACGCACAATGGGCGGCGCATCCTTGAGGAGTTGCTCCATGAGAGTATTGACTTGCTTCTTGTGTGCCATAGAAAACGATGGGTGCAGGAGGAAGAAGTAAGGCGGAGAGGCGTCCCTGCACGAGCAACGCCGGTTCCACGGTCAGTTTCGCGGTTCCGGTTGTTAACGTCAATGCAGAAGTAACCTTTTTGGAGGAAGCCGAAGAGACAGAAGATGCCGAGGAAACCGAGGAATAAACCAGAAGTCCTCGGCTTCTCCGGTTTCTTTGGATTCGTCGGCTTCTTCCTTCTACAGCGTTAATTCCGCCGTATTCAGATCCGAAATCGCCGAGAGTTTTTGCTCCTGCGATGTCTGCGGATTGTAGACCTGGTAGTACAGCTGGATGAGTTCCTTCGTGGTGAGACGTTTGGAATTGAGGCCGATATTTCGGAGGCCCGACTCCACGAGGTTGATGCGGTCACGGAGAGGGGAGGCCCGTTTTTCGAAATGCTGGTGCCGCTTGAGCGCCTTGCTTCCGGAGTCATCGATGCCCATCCATGTGAAGAATGCGGTGAAAGGGGATTTGGATTCGGGGGTTTCGTCGATGGGAATGACGATGAAGAAACGTTTTTGCATGATGTCCGCTGCTTCGACAATGCGCTCGATGAAGGCGGCATACTCGATTGTCTGTTCCTGCAGGAGCTGGTTCTTCTGCTGCTTCGCTTTCACCTTCAGTGAATCGATGTAGGGGTCGATATTGATTTTCGTCGAGCGCATGACGATCTGGATCGGAAAGTCGACCGTATTCATGAAGGACTGATAGCCCGCGATGATTCCTTTCTGTTCCGTCTCACTCTTCAGGTTGAAGTTAAGAGCTTCGACGCCCAGCACCGCACGGAGTCCTCCGTTCTTCAGCACGACGGTATCGTTACGGATTTCCGCGATGGGAAGGAACCGCTGCGTGGCCGCCTTTTGCATGGCCTTGCGATTGCGCACGGTATCCTTGTGCTTCCCTTTGTTCGCAGTCGGACTCGGCGTCTCCACTGCCTGATCCTCGGCGGGGGCCTTCTGATCGGAAATATCGGGTGTCATGGCTTGGTGGGAGGGAAGATGTCGTACATGAGCATGCGGGCGGTCTGGGTGACGGGTGAAGCGGCAGCCTTGGCCTCCTGCGGAGTAATGTCATTGAGGGGGCGCTCCGCTTCCTCCCGGGGGCTTGCGGAGATGCGTGTCGGATCGACCGGTCTTTGTATTTCGAGATCCGCAGGGTCGATCGGTTCTTCCGCGGGAGAGGAATTCTCATTGAGTTTCTTTCCTTCTTTCTTTGTTTCCATCACCGGACCGCGATCGAGAAATGCGCTGAGTTCCTCGAGTTTTTCATGATGCGGAGTCTGAGGCGTATTTTTTTTATCCTCCGTTTCCATGTTGGTGACGAATTGGAAGTTGATGGAAATTCCACGACGGGGAGTCCATTTGCGGATGGACGGCTTGTCGGTTTTCTCCACCATGAGGAGGCAGAAGCGCATCAGCCCGATACCCTGAATCTTGACGAAGGCGAAGACGACGCCGATTGCGCACGGAATCCAGGCGATGATGGTCCCGATAATGCCGATGTACCCGCCGTTGGCGGACTTCATGGCCCCCCAGATCGCATAGCTGAGTCCTCCGGTGAGGAGCACGATGATGAGCTGTCGCAGGGTGATCGGACCGATGATGCGGTCTTCGACGTACACGTTCTGCGGAATTTTGACCGGGTCAATAGCCATAGAAGCTCAAGAAATCTGTTTATTGTAGCACAAAAACGGGCTTTGGAGAATCCCCGGAGAGCATTGCATCGTTATGAAAGTATTATCTTATAATAAACTCTCGATACATCGGCTCCAAGCCTTTCTGTTCACAGATAGCGGGAGGTGCCGGATTCAGAGCGCAGGAAGGCGATTCAGACAACCTTCTCCTTTTCCTCGGAAACCGGCTCTTCCACACGGGCAGCGGCATTGTCCTCGGGGAGGATGGACACGGTTTTGTCGTCCTTCCTCATCACGCGGATGGTTTCCCCCTCCCGGAAGATGTCCTTCAGGATGGCTTCCGCGATTTCGTCCTCCAGTTTCTCCTGAATGACGCGCCGAACGGGACGTGCGCCGTACTCCGGATCGAAGCCGAGCTTCGCCAGAACCGCGATCGCCTTGGGATCCACTTTCAAGGTGAGGCCCTGCGCCTTCAGTCGTTCCGCAAGCATATCCACATGCATTTTCACGATCTTCTGGATGTGCTCCTGATTGAGTGCGTTGAAGACGACGATGTGATCGAGACGATTGAGGAATTCCGGACGGAAGTGCTCCTTGAGTTCCGCGATCACTTCTTCGCGCTTCTCGTTGTAGCCGCGTTCATCCGCTCCGGCTTCGCTCTCCACTTTGAAGCCGATTTTGGCGGCCTGTTTGGTGAGCTTGGCGGCTCCGATGTTGCTCGTCATGACGATGATCGTGTTGGTGAAGTCCACCTGCTTTCCCTGCCCGTCCGTGAGCATTCCGTCCTCCAGGATCTGGAGGAGGAGATTGAAGAATTCGGGATGGGCTTTCTCGATTTCATCGAAGAGCACCACGGAGTACGGCTTGCGACGTACGGCTTCCGTCAGTTGCCCTCCTTCTTCGTATCCCACGTAGCCCGCGGTGGTTCCGATGAGGCGCGAGACGTTGTGGCGCTCCATAAACTCGGACATGTCGATTTTGATGAGTGCATCTTCGCGGTTGAAGATCTCGCTCGCAATCGTGCGGACAAGTTCGGTCTTTCCCACGCCCGTCGGTCCGAGGAAGAGGAAGGAGCCGATGGGGCGTTTGGCATCGGAAATGCCGACACGGCTGCGGCGCATGGCGCGCGACACTTTCAGAATCGCTTCGTCCTGACCGATGACGTGCTTCTTCAGAATTAGTTCGAGGTTCGCGAGACGCTTCGTCTCGGACTTCAGGAGTTTGGAGACGGGGATTCCCGTGATGCGGGCGAGCGTGTGCGCAACATCGTCACCGTTGATCTCAATGGGAGTGCGGCGATCACCGTCCTCCTGGCTCCCGAGCTCCTTGAGCTTCTCCTGCAGCAGCTGCTGTTCCTGTTTGAGCTTGAGGGCTTGATGATACTTCTGGTCTTTTACGGCCAGTTGCTGCTTGGCCACGACCTTCTCCAGCTTCTCCTCGGTCTTCTTGATGTTGGGGGAGGTGTCCTGTTGGAGGCTCTTGCCGGCGGCCGTTTCGTCCAAAATGTCGATGGCCTTGTCCGGCAGGAAACGATCGGGCATGTAGCGCTTGCTCAGGACAACCGCCTTCTCCAGCGCATCATCGGTGATCGTGATGTGGTGGAAGTCCTCGTAGGTTCTGCGGATGCCTTTGAGGATCGTGATGGTGTCTTCCACACTCGTTTCTTCGACGAGGATCGACTGAAAGCGACGCTCAAGGGCGCCGTCCTTCTCGACCTTCCGGAACTCGTCCGTGGTGGTGGCGCCGATGACCTGGATCGCGCCGCGGCTCAGGGCGGGCTTGAGGATATTGGCGGCATCCAGCGACCCTTCGGCGCTACCCGCGCCGACGACGGTGTGGATTTCGTCAATGAAGAGGATCACCTCGTTCTCGCTCTCGAGTGCTTCCTTGATGATGTCGTCGAAGCGCTGTTCGAATTCCCCGCGGTACTTGGTGCCTGCGATGAGCGAGCCCATGTTGAGCTGGAGCACTTTCTTGTTCCGGAGGCTCGAGGGGATCTTTCCTGCGGCGATGCGTTGCGCGAAGCCTTCCACAATGGCGGTCTTTCCCACGCCCGGCTCGCCGATGATCACGGGATTGTTCTTCGTCTTGCGGTTCAGAATATGGACGAGACGCTCGATTTCCTTGTCACGTCCGATGATCGGATCAAGTTTGCCCTGCTTGGCTTTTTCCACGAGGTCGTCCGTGAAGTAATCCAGGACGGGGGTTTTGCTCTTGCCGTTGTCGCGGCGGCGCTTGAGGCCTTCGGGTTCTCCACCCATCATATTTGTCCCCTGCATGCCGACAATCGCGCCCTGCAGTCCCTGGAAAAATGCTTCCAGCGATTGTTCCATATTGCGGGTTTGCTGCTTGAAGGAGTTGATCTGTCCGAACATCTCCTCAACACGGGAACGGAGATCATCGGGGTCCACCTGCATTTCGGAGAGAAGGATGGTGGCGGCATTCTTGCCCGTGGAAACGAGCGCGTGGAGCAGGTGCTCCGTACCGACGTTGGCATGACGGAACTTGTGCGCCGTGATCACGCTCTGTTCGATGACGGTATGGAGGAAGGTGGAGAGTCCGTGGCGCACCTGCGTCCCCTCGATGCTCTGTGTTTTGCTTGCCTTGAGGAGGATGCGTACGTTCTCCAGGGTCACTCCCGCTCCCGTGAAGATGGAGAAGCCGAGTGATTTGGGGATCGAGAGGAGACCCAGCAGCAGATGCTCCGTTCCGATGTAACTCGATTTCAGATTCTTCGCCTCCTGCTCCGCAATCTGAAGTGCAAGTTTGGCATTCGGGGTGAAACGGTCGAAGGGGTGCATGGGGAGGGAGGGGAGTATTGGCACTCTAACAGAGTGAGTGCCAGACAGGAATTAGTTCTCACAAGTTTATCAAATTATTCGCTCCTTTGGCAGTGGCGGGGAAGTGCTGAGAATTGCACAGTGCGTGAATGTTTAAGAAACTATGCACTCGTGGTTTCGTCCGCTTGTTGTTCAGGCGGGGAATTTGCGAGTCGAAAAGTTCAGATTCATTCCTGAGCCGGAAATTGTTCAGGAATTGTCAGCGGATAATTGACTAAATTTAAAAAAATATTAAAATTTTATACTATGTTCATTCCCACCACCGAGTGGTGGGAGGAACGAACGGGTCGGTGAATGTTTCGCCGGTCCAGAGTTTCTCTCACTTTTACTGAGCAGGCAGCTCAGGAGGATCCCATGGTACGCGGGTGTCTCATTATCGGATCGGTGTTTGTTGCCTTGGTAGTGCTGATTCCTCTCGGTATCGGCTTGGCGTGGTGGTCGACCTACAACGACCTCAACGCCAAAAACCAGGGGCAACTCAAGCTCTGGGGGAATGTGGAATCCGCCATGCAACGGCGGAACGACCTCATCCCCAATCTCGTGGAGACGCTGAAGGGGTCGGGCAAGTTCGAGAAGTCCACCCTGACGGACGTCATCGAGGCGCGATCGAAGATCAGCCAGATCAACATCGGTCAGGCCGCCACGGATCCGGCGCTCATGGCCAAGCTCAAGGCCGCGGAGAGTGAACTCTCCGGCGCTCTGAGCAGATTGCTCGTTGTCGTGGAACGGTATCCGGAGCTTAAGACGACGGATGCGTACCGCGACTTCATGGCGGAGTACGCGGGTACGGAAAATCGCATCAACGTGGCGCGACAGCGTTACAACGACGGTGTGGAGCCGTACAACACTCTTGTTGGCGTCGGCTTTGCCCATTTTGTGGCCAACACGCACGGGTTCAAGTTGGCCGAGTACTTCAAAGCCGATGAGGCAGCGAAGACCGCCCCCAAGGTCAAGTTCGACTGATCACCTTTCACTGAATGGAGGTAGTGCTCATGCGAAAACGAACTGCGTTTACGATTATCGAGCTGCTGGTGGTCATTGCGATCATCGGCATCCTCGCGAGTCTCATGGTTCCGGCCATCATGAAAGCGGCCGGCAGCAATGCGTCCGAAGTTCCCGCCCTCAAAGGTCCGGTGAACGACTACGCCAATATCCTCCCTGCGGCAGATCAGGAGCGCCTGCGTTCCATGCTCCTTGCGCAGGAGGAGAAGACCAGCAATCAGATTGTCATCCTCACGATCAAGTCGCTCAACGGTGACACGATCGAAGCCTACGCCGACAAGGTGTTCAACACCTGGAAGCTGGGGCAGAAGGGGAAAGACAACGGCATCCTGATCGTGCATTCGACCGGTGACCGCAAGATGCGCATCGAAGTCGGAAAGGGTTTGCAAGGTCCTATTCCGGATTCGGTCGCGTCGCGGATCATCCGTGATCAGATGACGCCACGTTTCAAGGCAAATGATTTTGCGGGAGGGCATATCGTCGCCGTTACCGCACTCATCTCCGCCGCGAAAGGAGAATTCAAGGCGGCGGATGGCGGCGGGAATATCAACTTCCCGCAGGAGAACGCGCATCCGGTTGCTCCAGGTTGGCCGTGGTGGGTCTGGCTTCTGATCATTGTCGGAGTCATCGTGGTCGTGTTGATATTCCTGGCGTTTCTCGACGGATTCTCCGGAGGCGGTATCTCCATCGGTTCCTCGGGCTTCTCTTCCGGCAGTGGAGGAGGGAACTGGGGTGGTGGCGGTGGAGATTCTGGCGGAGGCGGCTACTCCGGTGGCGGTGGCGGAGGAGACGGAGGCGGAGCAAGCGGCTCCTACTAAAGAGCTGTGCGCTCAGTTATGAGAAAAGCTTGTACGGCAGTCTTCCATCTTGGGGGGCTGCCGTTTTTTTTGTCACGGGAGATTTATGCATTCCTCTCCCGATGCCCCCGCAGATCTTCCAGGAAGATCGCGATGATGGTGGTCATGGGGATGGAGAGCATCACGCCGACGACCGGATGGATGGTGTCGGGGAAGCTGATGCCCATCATCAAAGCGAAGAGGATCGCAAGGGGTGAGAGTCCCACGGCACGCTTCATGATGAGGGGGACGAGAAGATTGTTCTCACACCATTGGATCACGTAGTAGACGGCCACCAGCACGAGACCCCACATGACACCGCCTTGTGTTACGCCGATCAGAACGGCGGGAATGGCGGCAAAGAAGGGGCCGACGGCGGGCACGAACTCGCAGAAGCCCGCGAGCAGCGCGAGCGTCAGAGCATAGGGCATCTTGAGAATCAGGAGGGCGATGAGCGTGAGGGAGAAGATGCTGAACATGAGGAGGGCTTCGCCTCTGGCCCACTGGCTGATCTTCGTGTGGATCAACTCAAACTTCATGTCCATGTAGGAACGATGGGGAGCGGAGAGGAAACTGCGAAGCCAACGAATGATTTTCTCTTTTTCCAATTGCATGAAGAAAGCAAGGACGAGCACCACGATGAAGTTCACGATGAAGGAGGCCACGGAGCCGGCAATGGCCTTTGCGAAGGCCCATGATCCCTGCGCCACTCCCGAAAGGTGCTGACTCACCTGCGAAATGGCGTCCGTAAATCGTTCAATGGAAAGGCTCTGGAGCGTGGATTGCACCAAATCGGTGAGGCGCTGATTGACGTCCGCCGAAAGAAGCGGAAGGTGGATGCGGGGATCGCCGAGGAAGAGATTCACCTGCGCTCCGATGAAGAGAGCGATTTGCTGAAGCTGATCGGCGACAATGGGGATGAGCGAAATGATGAGGAAGAGGACAAGGAAGATTGCGACGATGAAGTGGATGAGCACCGCCACCCCCCGCGGGATGCGGATGCGTTGCATGGCTTGCACGCTCGGATCGATGACAACCGCCACGAAGGTCGCGAGGAGGAAGAGGATGATTGTTTCGCGGATATAGTAGAGCGCCCAAACACCGACGATGATCGCGAGAATGGTGAACGTGGCTCGGATCACGCTTCTGAGCGAAAGATGAACGGTAATCTCATCTTCGTGTTTACCGGAGGGAAGGGGTGTTTTTCGTTCTTTGGCATCGGTGTTCTGCGTCAGCCCCTTCCGGGCGCGCTGAAGCAGGCGCTGTGCTTTTTTCCCGATGATGCGGAAGGAGGAGAAGGCCTTCGGGGAAGGAGTGGGAGAACTCATGCTCCGGCTATTGTAGAGATGAAGAAGTCAATAATGAAGAAGGTGAGGGCGCTGGTGATGAATCCGATGATCGCAAACCGGAGCATGGTGTATCCGCTGGAGGAGTCCCCGCCGGTGGCTTTGCCGATCATGATGCGAAAACCGGAGATCATGACCAACACGAGAAAAATCCCACCCGTGAATCCGAAAATCGTCTTGATAATATTCGCGATGAACCCGGGGATGCAGTCGGCTTGGATATCTCCCGTTGCTATATCGCACCCCCCGCCGTCTTGGGGGATGAAGCTTGCCGTGTCCTGTGCGAACGCAATGAGAGCCTGCCGGAGAAAAAATAATCGAACGATCCAATACATATCGTGCGTATTGTGCTGCAGAAGGAGTCATTCGTGCGATAGACTGAGTGAGAATTGTCTCGTCAGGATCGTTAAACTGTGGTCTTCTAAATTCATCCTCTCATGCCTTCTTCTTTCACCTGGGCCACCGCCGCGCGTCCGATCATCACTCTTGCACCGATGGCGGGAGTGACGGATGCGTCCTATCGTCAACTCATCAAACGGCTTGCACCCGCGGTGATCGTCTATTCGGAGTTTCTTTCCACGGATGCGCTTGCCTTCGCCGGAAAGAAGACGTTGGCGATGATGGACTTTGATCCTCTGGTCGAGCGTCCTTTCATCGTGCAGGTCTTCGGGAAGAAGCCGGAACACTTTCTGGAGGCGGCGAAAGTGGTGGAACAGATGGGGGCGGACGGCATCGATATCAACATGGGGTGTCCGGCTGCGAAGGTGGTGTCCTCCTGTCACGGTTCTGCGTTGATGAAGAGTCCGGAATTGGCGGCGGAGCTCGTTCATGCCACGGTGCGTGCGGTCTCCCTTCCGGTGAGCGTGAAGACGCGGCTCGGATGGGACACGGCGGAGACGCTCATTCCTTTCTGTTCCCGCCTTGTGGAGGCCGGTGCATCCGCACTTGCGGTCCACGGTCGCAAATTCGTCGACAAGTTCACGGGTGCAGCCGACTGGAATCCCATTTATATGCTAAAAGAGGCTCTCCCGAATGTGACGATTATCGGAAACGGGGATATCACTTCGGCTCAGGATGCTCTTCGGAAGATCGGGAACCTCGACGGGGTGATGGTGGGGCGGGGGACGATCGGGAATCCGTGGTTGCTCGGTGACATCGCCGATGCATTTCACGGAGCAGAGAGAATGGATAATGGAGAATGGAGAATGGATAATGGACAGATAAGAATGCCGACGGTGGAGAGATTATCGTTCAGCGAGAAGATTCCTTTTATCCTCGAGCACTGCGAACTGGCAGTGAAGACGAAAGGGGAGCGGAAGGGCATGCTGGAGATGCGCCATCATCTCGCGAACTATGTGAAAGGCATTGCGGGGGCGAAGGAACTCCGTGCCCGGCTTGTGCGGGTGGAAACTGTAAGTGAAGTGGAAGAGATTCTCCGTGCAGCTCAGGCGTTCCCGTAGAACTGCCAGAACAACTTGGCCCAGACGGCGTGGCGATAGGCGGCCTCACTTATTCCTTTTTGCTGTGCATAGTCCCCCCATTGTTCCGGGGTGATCGTCTGCAGAGTTTCCCCTGCGCGCCTCAGGGCGAACGTGATCTTCTGGTCCTCCGTCCGCTGTGCGTCGCCGTGACGACAAAACTCTTTCCGAGGGGGATGCATGTCGAAAATGTGAGAAATACATCCGCGAATCACTCCTCTGAATGTGGGGAGAAGCAGGCGGGATGGCAGCTGTAATTCCTGTACATTACGTGCGCCTTCACCTTCCACCGGGAAGGAATCTCCGAAATGTCGTGCCAGATTCTCCAGATCCTCAAGGCTGCTTCCGTCGAGTGTGTTGACAAATCCCATTAATTGGTAATTTAAACCTAAATATATTGTATGTCAACTATTCCCTGGATCGGCTTAAAGGTGGCTTATATTTCCACTTTCACCCCCGGACCCATCGTCGGAGCGATGGTGACGGAGAGAATGTAGACGGCCTTGATGCCGCTCGGCTGGGCTTCCTTTACGGCGTGAAGCAGCGCCTCCAGATTTTCCTTCAGCTTCTGGCCTCCGAAGGAGATCTTCCCGAAGGTCGCATGGATGATGGCCTGCTTGTCCATCTTACATTCGATGCGCCCCTTCTTGAGTTCTTCGATCGTCTTCTGGATATTCGTCGTCACGGTGCCGGCCTTGGGGCTGGGCATGAGCCCTTTCTGTCCGAGGGTCTTCGCGATCTTTCCCAGTTCCTTCATCACTTCCGGAACGGCGACCGCCACGTCGAAGTCGATGATGCCCTTCTCAATCTGGGCGACGAGTTCTTCCTTTCCGGCGATATCGGCTCCGGCTTTCTTGGCCTCGGCAACGCGGTCCTCGGGGACGAATGCCGCGATGCGCACGGTCTTGCCTGTTCCGTGGGGGAGGGCGACCGTTGTGCGGACGAGCTGGTCCGCCTGCGTGGTATCCGCATTGATGCGGATGTGCACCTCGGCCGTGGCGTCGAAGGAGACGGTGGAAAGCTTCGTCAGCAGCTCCGTCGCCTCCGCGACCGGATATTTCCTGCCCTCGACGAGAACGGCTTTCGCAGCATATTTCTTCCCGCGCTTACGGGCCAAAGGACTCTGCTTGGAGGTCATAACGATGAGGGGGAACGTGGTAAGAACGTCCGCAGGGGACTCCCACGCAAATAACACACTCAGTGTGCAGCAGCAGAGGGGGCTGCGCAACCAGTTCCTGCTGATTTCCTCAAATCCGATCCTCAGGCTCGCTTCCGTGTGAAGAAGCGGAAGAAGTTGAATCCATGCTTCTTCGCAGGCTTCTTTGCCGGATGCTTCACGACGGAGTGCAGGGAGATGGACTGGAAGGACGAGGCACCCGCCTCGCCGGCACCTGTGCTCCAGCAGAGCAGAGCACCGTAGAGAAGCATCACAACAGGAGCCACCCACCAGCTTGTGGGCATCTTTCCAAGTGCAACGGAGAGGAGAAGGGAGAGGCCGGAAAAGAGGGCGATCAGATAGCCGATGGTGCGGACTACGGTGAGGAAGATGGCCTGCGGGATCTGGGTGGAAGCTCTCTCGATACGCTCGGCTGCCTGCTCATGCCACAGGAAGAGCGACCCTCCCACGAGGAAGACCCAGAGGAGACTCATGTAGACGCGTCCCGGATACGCGGGGCCCATGAGAACACTCAGGAGTGTCGGCATGGCTCCGATGGTCATGAGGAGGATTCCGAGTCCCTGCATGAGGTAGTGGAATGATGCTTCTCCGACTTTGGATGCCTTCGCACCGCTCACGGAAGAACTCGCGATGATCACGAGTGCAAACGCGAGAGCGAGCAGAAGGGGCAACGTCACGCTGTAGAAGAGTCCCGTCGGGCCCGAGAAAAAGGAGAGGGGAGAACGAGTCAGCATCATAAAATGGGGGGAACCATCAGGACAGCCTACGGTGAGGCTTGGTCAAGCGCACGTGAAATCCATTGCGAAACCGCGAAAGGAATGATCTATTGTCATGAAGGCAAACTTGCTGCTTTTCTTCCATGAGCCGGTTTCCCCTCAAAAGCGGTCGATCTCTCCAAGCGGAGTTTGGCTTCTCAACAACGTAATCAATACTCCGAGGCACAGTGTCAGTTCCTCTCCAAGAGTGTCATTCTCCAGTAATATGCGAGGAAGGAGAAAAGACGGAAAATGATGTCACATTCTCCGATCATTCAATCGTCACTCCCATGCTGCGGGCGGTTCCTTCGATGACCCGCACCGCGGAATCCAGATTCTTCGTGTTGAGGTCCGGCATCTTCAGTTCCGCAATTTCCTTCACCTGAGCCTTCGTGAGTTTGCCCACCTTGTTCTTATTGGGCTCGCCGCTGCCCTTCTCGATCTTCGCGCGCTCCATGATGAGCTGGGCGGCGGGGGATTGCTTGAGTTCGAAAGAGAAGCTGCGGTCGTTGTAGACCTTGATCACCACCGGAATGAGCTGACCCATGCGCCCCTTTGTCTTCTCGTTGAATTTGGTGCAGAAGCCGTTGATATCGATGCCGGCCTGTCCGAGCACGGGTCCCAAAGGAGGGGCGGGATTCGCCTGTCCGCCACGTGCCTGTGCCTTGATGACTTTGACGAGTTGCTTTGCCATAGCCGCGATACTGTAGGGACTCGGCGGGGGGAGCGTCAACTATTCTGTGGACGACTTTTCGTAAATGGATAATGGAAAATGGACAATGTGTCGCCAGAATTATCCATTGTTCATTGCGTCAGTTCGTCAGTGTCTCGACGAGTTGGTACATCGCTTCCTCTTTCCCCGTTGCGATATGGAATTCAAAGAGGCGGTCGCGGACGCGGACGAAGACGAGGCGCTCTTCGCTGATGCCCGGATCCAGGAAGGTCAGGAAGTTCCGGGGGGGCTTGCCGGGGTTTCGCTGGATCTCATCGAGGAGATCTTTGATCTCCGGCGAAAAAAGAGGGTGGAGGGATTCCTTGAGCGTGCTGAAGTACTCCTTCACGAGGGGTGTCTCAATCCAGGAGAGAAGGCCCGCACGGTCGCCGTCTTTGAGGAGAACACGCGTCTGCACCGACTCTTTGTTCTGCACGACTCCCGCGATCAGCGTTCGCTCATCAGTGTTCTCAAACGTGAAGCCGTGCGAGGAGACCGTCTCGAGCACATCCGCACCCGTTTTCTTTTTGACTCCACCGACAATCGTTCCCGATGCCGCCATGGAGGAGGAACCGGCAACTGCCGGAACGGATGATGTCGACGGCGGCGTTGCCGTGGAGACGGGCAGTCCCTTCTCCACGAAAAAGGCGTCGGCGGCTCCGAGTCCGGCGAGACAGAGAATGAGGATGCCTGCGAAGAAGACTTTGCTCATCGTTGGCGTGTAAACTACTTGATGCGGATTGTACTCCAAGATCTCATGGAAGAGAACCTTATCGGTTCCCTTCCATGCACCATCCTTCCCTTCCAAGGTGCGCTCCAGCGTTGGGGCCCACGCCTGCGTGCCGGAACGCCGAGATTCCATTCCTCATAACGGCACTTCGGCGTGCAGGCACGAGAACCAACGCTTCGCGGTTTTTTTTAATTGTTTCAATTGCGGGAGCATTAACGTTTTGTGTCGTTCAGATCGCATCTCTTCGCTCTGGTAGCGTTGGGAAGATCTGCTAAGCTTCTGCCATGACTCTCGAGCACACTTCCCGGCGTCGCACTGTGGCGGAACCGGCCAAGACGGGGCGCGAGAACGAGGCCTTCGAGCAGACGATCCGCCCGAAGACGATTGCGGAGTACGTGGGACAGAGCGACATCAAAGGCCACCTCCTTGTGTATGTTGCGGCAGCGAAGAAGAGGAAGGAACCGTTGGGGCACACGCTCCTTCACGGTCCTCCCGGTTTGGGCAAGACGACGCTCGCGCACATCATCGCGCATGAGATGGGGGCGCAGGTTCGGGTCACGAGCGGTCCCGCCATCGAGAAGCCGGGCGACCTCGCTTCCATGCTCACAAACTTGCAGGAGGGTGACGTGCTTTTCATCGATGAGATTCATCGTTTGCGTCCCGTGATCGAGGAGGTGCTCTACAGTGCCATGGAGGACTTCGCATTGGATCTGGTGATCGGCAAAGGCCCCTCGGCACGATCGATGCGGCTCACGCTGAAGCCCTTCACGCTGGTGGGCGCCACCACGAAGGTCGGTTCCGTGAGCGCACCGCTCCGAGATCGTTTCATTCATAACTTCAAGCTCTCCTT